>NZ_JBFNXX010000069.1:0-4162 GCF_040811725.1 Sulfitobacter sediminis | reverse complement strand
GACCTCCCTAATCTCAAGGGAAGTGAATCAGCAGTCAGAGCATCGCTCAAGCAGAGTTTTTCAACACAATCAGCCCACTGCGGTCATTACAAGGCACCTGCGTGAAAGAAATGAAGGGACCAGCTGCGAGCCATCCGCAAAACAAGCTCCAACCGCCCAGGCGTTTCAAATTGATTTATTGAATTGGGGCAGGTATGGCCAATTCAATCAAAGCTTTAGGTCATATGACACACGCCCTGAGATCGATTGAAGAAAACTGGCGTGGGGGAAAAGCTTCACTCCGGTTTCTTACAGGTGCACCGTTAGCGATGAGCAGGATAGCGCGCGGTGCGCACGTCGGCAGACAGGCACGGGCACCACTCGAGCGCCTTTTTGTGACTTATCTCGAAGACTGTCGATTTGAAATCACTGTCGAAGGGGACATTCCTGCGGCAGGCACGGGCTGCATCCTGTCTCACAACGAGACGTCGTTCGCGGACTTGGCGGCGTATTTCGTCGCTATCTGGCCGCATGTAGATCGGCTCGCCGGTGCCGATGTGTATCGGCACATCCCCTTTGCCCGCAAAGCATGCGAGAAACTCGATATTGAGCTGGTTTCAAGGGGCAATCGAAGATCCACCGACCCCCTTGTCGACCGCATGGTGGCTGCGGCGAAGGACGGCAAAAGAGTTGGTTGGGGCGGCGAAGGCAAGCTTTCGGGTCGGGACGGGATCGGACGCTTCAAGGTTGGCGGCAGTATCATTGCGATCAGGGCGAAGGCACCCATAATACCGGTGGTGATACAGGGCGGCCACCATGCCATGCGGCTTGGAACCGTCCGTGCGCGTCCGGGCAAGATCCGGGTCCGTTTCTGCAAGCCCGTGTCCACCGAAACCTATGACGAAGCCGACGCGCGGGAGCTTGCGGACAAGTTGCAGCGGATCGTTTCCGAAAACTACGCTGCGCTGTCCGACCGTCAGGTCGACTTGATTTAAAGTAATCTCTTGTCAGGTATTTCATTGCTTTCGCCGCAGATCAGGCGCATGCCCCGGCGCGCCCATGTCCGCTTCGTCCCGCATGTGAGACGTCCGTAACCGGCGCAGCGTACGACCGGTTTGGATTTCGGCCAATTTGTACGAGTTCAATGGCCGCTTTCGGGAAACGGTGCTGCGCCGCCGCGTCTGGTTGAGAAATTTGGTTGTCGCGCGTAGGGAAGTTTCGCTGCACCAGCATCAGGCGGGAAAGTCCGCTTCTGAGACATCGGACGCAGTCAAAACGAGTGGCCGGTGTTGGCAAAGGCGGTCGTTGCAGCGCGAAAGCAGACGTTGCCGCGGCGCGAGCCAGTCATGAGTGGCCGCTGACGGCAGCTTTCCGGTCATCTGATGAAAAGACTCGGATGACCCAGACGAGCCCAGAACAGACCTTTTTCGGAGGCATTCAGAACGGTATGATCCCTGAACAATATCTGGGAGTGAGTAGATGCCAGCGATGATTTCATTTCGCTCTGTGGTTGACCCATCCGACTGTGATTTTCTTGGTCATATGAACGTCTCTCGTTACTTCGCAGCCTGTTCCGACGGTGTTTTCACAATCCAGTCAGAAATGGGACTGACGGCAAATGATATGCGAGAGGGTCGACGGCTATCCTTTGCTGTCGTCAATGCTCAAAGCGACTTTCGCGCTGAACTGTCTGCAGGTGATGCGATAAGGCTGGAAACCTCTGTCATGCAGATTGGCTCCAAGTCCATGACATTCAGGCATCGGCTGATCAGATCAGAAGGCGACACCCTCGCATTCGAGACAGTCTTTAAATGCGTGCTGTTGAGTCTCGAGACGCGGAAAGCGGCTGAAATCCCAGAGGATGTTCGCGAAGCAGCGGTGCAATGGTTGGAACAAGAAGCGTGACCGCTGAGGGCTGCTTAGCTGTCATCTGACCGAAAATCGCAGATGTCTCAGCTGAGCCCAAACCGGGCACTACAAAGCTGCGAATGCTTCGGACCAGTTCGAGTAGTTCCAGATATCGCTCACTTTGCCATCTCGCATGTGAAAGATGGTGATGCCTGCATAGTCCAGCCGCTTCGACGTAGCTGCCTTCTCTGCGAATGCACCCCTATGCGTTCCTGATCCATGGAACCTCATCGCGACGCGATTGCCTTGGACGATCAACTCATCGATCTCGTGTACAATGTCGGGGAAAGCCTCAAGCACAGGAACAATAAAGGTATCCCGCATAGTATCTCTTCCTTCGACGCGCCCCTTAGGCAAGTGAAGGCATGCGTCCCGTTGGCAAAGCTCGGGAAGAATATCGAGACGTCGAAGGTTCCAAACCTCCTCTAGCATTCTTTGTGCTGTCAGTCGGGTGCGCTCATTTTCCGTCATGTTTGCATCCAATTATCACCCAACAGCTTCGGCATGGCTTTTCAACATAAAGCGATAGCATCATTCAAAATCTCGCAATTTCGGCCACTAGGATGCGACCCGATGAAGTGACCAACGCCCTGGTACGCCCTTTAGCTCTTTATCGCCCGCGGAACCAAACTTGGTGTCAGACCCCACAACCAAATCCTTTACGGTCTGGGAAACCGTGATCTCTTGGGGGCCAGATGTGTCCATGATGCGAGCAGCGATATTTACGGCAAGACCTGAAAGATCCTCACCAATCTGTTCACATTCGCCCGTATGGATGCCTGTTCGGCACTGAAGTCCCAATCGATCTAAGTCACGTCTAATCTCACGCGCGCATTCGATCGCACTCGTTGGGCCTTCAAAACAAAGCATGTATCCATCACCGGTGTGCTTCACCCGACGCCCAGCGAACCCACCTACCCGTCGGGACACCATGATGTCCATTTGTTCAACTAAGCTCTTCCACCGCTCATCGCCCAGAGCGGAAAGCTTGTCGGTAGAACCTACAATATCGATGAAAACGACGGTCAAGAGCTTACGCTGAGATACAGTTCGCGACTGATCTCCGGTCACGAATTCCTCGACGGCTTGCAGGATGTCATCCTGATTTCCATACCAGGCCAAGTGGTCATCGCCGGGCAGGATTACTTTTTGTGCCGCAGATATATTGTCTGCCAGATAATCCGCGCATTCGACCGGGCACCATAAATCGCCTTCGCGATGCAAAACCAGAGTGGGTGTTCGTATTGCTGGCAGCAGGTCACGATAGTCGATCATGTAGTTCATGCGCGTAATCTGCTCTGCGGCACCGGGACTCGCGGAGTAGCGAAAATAGGCTGCAAACCATTCGGCGGCAGCTCGGTCGCCAGCAACACTCGGCGCGCCAGTGTCCAGCTCGAAAGCACCACCCCAATTGGCGATCAGATCGGAGATCGACGCTTCGATTTCTTCCTCTGTTGTGCCAGCAGGGTAGTCAGGCGCCCAAGCATACCGGGGGCGGCTACCGTACAGGATTAGGTGGCTGACGTTTTGAGGATAAGTGGCAGCGAAATAGGAACATATTGCTCCGCCCTCCGACATGCCGAAAAGTGCGACCTTTTGGGAGCCAACTGCCTCCATAACCGCGTTAATGTCTTGAGAACGTTCTTCGAGCGTGGGAACGCCAACATTGCGATCTGACATGCCAGTGCCGCGCTTGTCGAAGAATATGACACGCGCGAAGCGCCCCAATTTGGTGAGAAAGCGCGCGTAATCGGGGCTTTCCCACGCATACTCAACATTCGTCAACCAGCCCTGAGCGTACAGCAGGTCAACCGGACCATCCCCAAAGACCTGGTAGGCTATGTAGAGATCACCACATTTCGCATATTGTGTTCTCGGGCGCATGGAGCCAACGATCTGGCTCCCTACGACAAAGTCAACTCCTTTGGCACCCTAGCGGATCACTGCAACACCGCACCCACGCAATGGCTGGCCTGTCCCGCTTCTGAGACATTGGACGCAGTCAAAACGAGTGTTCGGTGTTGTCAAAGGCGGTCGTTGCAGCGCAAAAGCGGACTTTGCCGCGCCGCGAGCCAGACATGAGTGGCCGCTGACAGCAGCTTTCCGGTCATCTGATGAAAAGACTCGGATGACCCAAACGAGCCCAAGAGGGAACAAAAGAAAATTAAAAGAAAATCTGTCGCGAACCAGCCAAACGCTAAGTGAATGACACACCGGCTGAGGCCGGTGGCATCATTTGGCGGAATGTAATTCCAGGTACTGCATGATGATGTCG
>NZ_JBFNXX010000068.1:0-4365 GCF_040811725.1 Sulfitobacter sediminis | reverse complement strand
CGTCCTCCTTTGTGGATCATCGCAGACCCACCTTGGCACATAGATGCCGTCGGGGGGCGGTCACATCATCAAAGCCGAGCACATCCGTTAAGCTGTTGAACGCCCACCCTACGCCCACATGCCCATCTGGTTGGTGGGCGGAAAAAACGTCACCTTTCCAGCATGTTCCGCAGCAACATAAGGACATGCGAAATGGCACTGAGTAGTACACAGACACACGAGCGCTTCCAGCGTCGTCCGATGGTGGAAGAAATGACGGGCCTTTCCCGGTCATCGATCTACGCCAAGATGGATCCTCGCAACCCGCATCATGACCCTGATTTCCCAAAGCCGGTACGGCTCGGCAAAAGAGCTGTGGCGTGGCGCGAAAGCGAAATCCTCGCCTGGATGAACGGCCGCGAGAGTACCGCCGCATGAGACATTCATCTAAAAATCCGCTCCTCGAAGTCTCTCAGTTTGCAAGCGACGGCGGCCAGTTGATTGGTCGCGATCCGCGAGACATACCGCTCGAACACTATATCGGCAGATCATTTCTTGTCGGGCTTGAAGCGGTCCGGGCGAAATGCCTTGATTGCGCCTTCGATCCCAAAGAGGTGCGCAAATGCGTCCAGACAGATTGCCCACTTTGGCCGCTTCGGATGGGTTGCGTTCCAAAGGCCCTCAGAAAAGCCGCAATGAGGGCTAAAACGCTTCGCCGCCCGTCTGCAGCGACTACCCCAGCCGAGTTTGTCGAGGCTGAACAAAATCCTGACGATGAGGCGGAAAATGATGCGGAGAGAGCGATATGACCGCCACTATGCCTCTTGCTCGACAGCCCGAACCAGCTAGGAACCACTTACTCGCCAGAAAGCTTGCAGAAGCCGGTCTGCCCGTGTTTCCTTGTCTGGAAGAAGACCGTGGCGCGAAGAAAGCCAAGGCGCCATACACCACGTTTGGTTTCAAGGACGCCACGACCGACTTCGCCATAATCGACCAATGGTGGCAGCAGTACCCCGGCGCGGTCGTCGGCTTGCCGACCGGTATGGTCTCCGGACTGTCTGTCGTAGACGGCGACATCGACAAGGAAACCGGGGAAGCCATCGGCGAAGACCAGATCGAGCAACTGTCGATGTCGCATCCGGATGCTTTGAAAGTGCGCACTCAGTCAGGTGGCGTGCAGTTCATCTTCAAGCACATCGAGGGCGCGCCCACTTCCAGCAAGAAGGCGGCCAGCCATGTCGATACGCGCGGCGATGGTGGATATATCATCGCACCTGGCTCGACAATGGCTAACGGGGCGACGTACTCTTATGAAGGCCGAAACCTATCGGCCGCCTTTGAGGTGCAAGACTTGCCCGAATTCCCGCTCGACGCCTATCATGACGCTGTCTCAGCAAAGGCGGCCGCAACACAGGGCCAAACCACATCAGCGACAAAATTCGCGATCATCGATGGCGGCCCAACTCAAGCGACGGATGCTGAAACGCTGGAAGCAGCGCGCGCGTTGCTTGCAGCCGCACCGAACACTCTGAGTCGCGAAGATTGGGTAAAGCTTGCAGTCTCATTGCGCGTCGGTTTCGGCGACACGCTACGCGACGACTTCATCGACTTTTCAATGAAATACATCGGTGGCGATTGCGCTGCCAGGGACGCAGCCAAAGTTTGGAGCTCGTCGGGCAATCCGCACAGCATTACCTCTATCGCACCCGCGCTGGCTCTGCTGAAACAGGCTGTTGGTGAGGCGGAAAACAAAGCGATCTGGCGCAGCGTTCTTAGCAAACGGTCGGCAGTGTCGTCTGACGGCAGGCCGCGATCCGATGCGATCGAATCCGTCAACCTGAGCCACGATGCCCTCGCGATCGCACTCGGAGAGAGCGGATGGAATGAGGATGCGCGTTACGTTGCAGCCTGGAACAAGTGGCTGTTTTGGACTGGCACGCATTGGGCGATCGACGACCGCCTAAAGCACATGACGTTGATCCGGAAATTCTTGCGACAGCGCGCGGCAGAGCTGATCCAGCAAGCCGAGAATGACGGTCAGAGCAAGCGGGCAGAAAAACAGGCTGATATTGTTCGTGGGAAAACCACTGTTGCCGCGGTCGCGGATTTTGCCCGCTCAAATCCGGCAAGCGCGGCCAGCCCCGACGATTTCGACGGAAACCGAATGCTCCTCGGCACGTCGGGCGGCATCGTCGACTTGCGCAGCGGTGAAATGCGCGCGGCGCGCCGAGAGGACATGATCACCAAGCAGACCGCCGTGGCACCAGCTCCCGCCAGTGCAGAACCGTCGCTTTGGTTGCAGTTCTTGCGGGACGTCTTTGACGGCGACGCGGAAGTGATCTCTTTCATGCAGCGTGCGGCCGGTTATGCGCTGACAGGCATGACCAGTGAACATAAGATGTTGTTTCTCTACGGCACCGGTCGGAACGGCAAGTCTGTCTTCCTCAACACGCTCTTCGATCTTTTCGGCGACTACGCGCGTCGCGCACCGGCGTCGATCTTCCTTAATTCCAAGTTCGAGCAACACTCCACTGGCATCGCAGGTCTGCAAGGTGCGCGCCTTGTCGTGGGGTCCGAATTGCCAAAGGGCAAAAGCTGGGATGAAGCGACAATTAAAGATTTGACCGGTGGCGACAAGCTGACGGCGCGCTTGATGAAGCAGGATTATCTCGACTTCGAACCGCAGCTGACGCTCTTCATTGCCGGAAACAATATGCCATCCTTCGCTGGTATCGACGAAGCGATCCGCGCTCGGGTCGTACTGGTGCCGTTCACAGTGACCATTCCGCCCGAGAAGCGCGACAAGGCGCTACCGGATAAACTGCGCGCAGAAGCACCCGCTATTCTACGGTGGGCGATCGACGGAGCGCTGCAATGGCAGCAGCGCGGGTTGGACGTACCGGCCGACATAACCGCGGCATCCAACGCTTATTTCCACGACGAGGACATTCTCGGCCAGTTCCTCGAAGACGAGACCGCCGCTGACACCGGCAGCTTCGTCACCAATAACGCTTTACATCAGCGCTTCGGACAGTGGTGCGAGCAGCAAGGGCTGCAACCCTGGACACAACGCACGCTGCAAAAGGAGATGAAGAGCCGGCATTTTGTCAGCACGCGGCGCAACACCGGGCGCGGGTTTCTGCACCTCAAATTGAAGTTCGGGTGACGAAAGTGACGGAAGTGACGCTTTTCCCTTTATGCGACGTACGCGCGAGGTTCCGAAAGACTCTCAGATACGTCCTACATACGTAGAAGCGTCACTTCCGTCACTTTTGCCAAGTTTTGGAGAATGGACGATGAGTCAAATTGAAAATGACAAACGACCTGAGCACGATCTGTTCACCTTCCGCCAAGACGAAGATGGTGGCTTGCACGTGACGCAGCACGGGGAAGATGCCCTTACCAAGGTCTTCGGCAGTGACAGCCCTGCTGTGAATGAAGGCTTGTTCCTGCAGGCCTACAAAACGCTCAAACCTTCTGAAGTTGAAGATGGATCAGAGGACATGCGGGGCTTCATGCCTGCGATCGTCAGAGAGATCGCGCCGCGTGACGGTGTCGAGCGCATGTTGGCGGTGCAGATGGCAACAACGCACGTGGCTATGATCCGGCAAGGTGGCCGCTTGGCGAATGCCGAGCAACTCCCTCAGTTCGAGGCGCATGAACGGGCGTATAATAAGCTAGCTCGAACCTACACGGCTCAGGTCGAGGCGCTCCGCAAATACCGTAACGGCGGAAAGCAGACGGTTACCGTGCAGCACGTCAATGTCGAAGATGGCGGGCAGGCCATTGTCGGCAACGTCGAGGCTCGGGGGAGGGGCGCGCATGAAAAGTGACGACAACCCCATGAGCAAGGCGCATGCTGCTCCGAGATGCACAGCGAAGTCCAAACGAACGGGCAAGCGGTGCAAAGGCCCGGCCGTGAAAGGGTGGACGGTGTGCAGGTTTCACGGCGCCCGCGGCGGTCATGGCCCCGGTAAAGCCAACCCGGCTTACAAACACGGCATGCGGACGCGAGAATGGCAAGAAATGCGCAAGGCGATCAGCGATCTGGTGCGGATGGAAAGGGAGATCGAGGATCTGATCTCCGATTGATCGCGATCTCTCAATGGCGGCTCAGCGTTCCAAATCAGTCATCTGACAAAAATACTCGGATGACCCAAACGAGCCCAAAGCAGGCTTTACCAGCTTCTCAAGCCAGCGTCTTCCCAAACCGATGACGTTCGGACATCATTCCCTGCCAGGCAGGGTAACCTCGCCCTCCCAGTCGGAAATTCGGTGCGGCAGCGCCAGGAATTTTGAGGCGACACGCGTCTTGGTCGTTCCAGATCCAGTCATCCCTGAATATTTCCCGGTAGAGGCAACGATCCGCCATTCGTTGAAGCCGAA
>NZ_JBFNXX010000067.1:0-4468 GCF_040811725.1 Sulfitobacter sediminis | reverse complement strand
ACACTGCCCCATCACCGATCTTCGCCAAGCCCGGTGATGGGGCATCAATATCAGATCAGAGATACAGAAGGCTCAGGACCCATTGATTTCCGTTCAGCGGTGTGATTCACGGCTCAAAAACGAGCGGTGAAGGTGAACATGTCTGATCTTTTCTGGCTTACGGACGCGCAGATGGCGCGTCTTGAACCCTTCTTCCCGAAGTCCCATGGCAAACCCCGCGTCGATGACCGACGTGTGTTGAGTGGGATTATCTTCATTAACCGCAATGGGTTGAGATGGCGCGACGCCCCGTCGGCCTATGGCCCGCACAAGACGCTCTATAACCGCTGGAAGCGGTGGAGCGACAAAGGCATCTTCGCCCAGATGATGGCAGGTTTGGCTGCCGAACACGGCGAAGAGAAGACCGTGATGATCGACGCCACCTACCTGAAGGCCCACCGTACCGCGACCAGTTTGGGCGTCAAAAAAGGGGGCGTGGACGCCTGATCGGCCGCACCAAGGGCGGCATGAACACCAAGTTGCATGCCATCTGCGACAGCCGGGGACGTCCACTCAACCTGTTTGTCACCGCCGGTCAGGTCAGCGATTACATCGGCGCGCGAGCATTGCTGAGCAGCCTGCCGGATGTCGATTGGCTGCTCGGGGACCGTGGATATGATGCCGATTGGTTCAGGGAAGCGTTGAAAGACAAAGGGATAAGATCCTGCATCCCAGGTCGGAAACAGCGCAAGAAAGCCGTAAAATACGACAAGCGCCGCTACAAACGCCGCAACCGGATTGAGATCATGTTTGGCAGGCTGAAGGATTGGCGACGTGTGGCCACACGATACGACAGATGCCCCAAGGTCTTCCTCTCCGCAATCGCACTCGCCGCGCTGGTCATCTATTGGCTATGAGATGCTGTAACGGGGCCTGCGTCACGCACGACCGTCGCCACTTGTCAGATTAGCACCGCGCTGTCGCCATTCCCGTATTGAACCCAGATGGAGGATGACGGGATGAAGCTATTTATTGGATTGGATGTGTCGTTGGCGAATACTGCAGTGTGTGTGGTCAGCGAGCATGGCCAGATCGTCAAAGAGGCGGAGACTGAAAGCGAACCCGAAGGTCTGGCGCGCTGGTTGGACGAACTTGACGGCAGCATCGCAGTGATTGGCCTGGAGGCCGGGCCACTGTCGCAATGGCTGCACCGAGGGCTGACCGAAGCTGGCCTGGATGTGGTGCTCATGGAAACGCGCCAGGTGAAAGGAGCGCTGAAGGCGATGCCGATCAAGACGGATCGGCGCGATGCAGAAGGGATTGCACGCCTTCTTCATCTCGGCTGGTTCCGCCCGGTCCACTGTAAATCCGTCTCTGCTCAGGATACCCGGGCGGTTCTCGGCGCTCGAAAGGCTATCCAGCAGAACATGATCGCTCTGGAAATGTCGTTGCGCGGACTGCTGCGGAACTTTGGCCTCAAGGTCGGTGCGATCTCCCGCGGTAGGTTCGAGATGCGCATTCGGGAATTGGCGGATGGCAATCCGATGCTGGAAACCGCGACTGAACCGATGTTGCGGGCCCGAGCATCCCTACGACAGGAACTGGCCGGTCTCGAAAAGTGCGTGCGCCAGTTGGCCTGGGATGATCCGGTTTGCCAACGCCTTATGTCGATGCCTGGAATCGGTGCCGTCGTAGCACTGACATTCCGTGCTGCGGTCGATGATCCGGCCCGCTTTCGGTCTTCAAAGAGAATTGGCCCTTGGGTTGGCCTGACGCCGTCACGCAACCAGTCCGGTGAACGGGACGTGTCCGGTGGTATCACCAAAGCGGGTGACGTCAATCTGAGGAGGGCGTTGTGCCAAGCCGCAACTGTCATGATGAACCGCGGCCGATCGACATGGCTCAGAACATGGGGAGCCCAACTCGCGCAGCGGCGCGGTCGCAAAATTGCGATGGTCGCTCTCGCACACCGCATCGCGGTCATTCTGCATCGGATTTGGGTCGATGGCACAACCTTCCAATCAGATGCGGCGCCAAACCCTGCCTAACAGGATGACACCCCACCCGTTGCCTGCCTGATTGCAGGCCTTTGAGGTCCCGCAGGGACGTGGTTCCGATGATGCCGTGGTCAGGACTGTCGCTGACTTCCGTCAAGTACGACTATGAGATGGGCACATCGGAATTACATCGAACCAGCATCATGTTGGCAGCCGCCTCGCTGACCACGAACCGAAGCATGTACCCCAAGGACCTCAGCCGAAGGTCGCGACAGAAGCCGGGACCGGCACCAAGAATATCAAAGAAACCTCTACGGCGGATCAATTGTTGTGCGCAAAACCGCTTGACTGGCACGCCCCCGTTACCGAAGTCCTGACCCTAGGTTTGTGGAGGCCGTTTGATGACGAATTTCAGCCAGTTCCAAGTACTCTGGATCATCGTGCCAAGCCTTGGCTTTTTCTACGGAAGGGAACCGCATGAGTACTGTCCTTGGCATGGCCCACGACCCTTCCAGAATTTCAGTCTCGGCGCGCGATGTTGCTAGTAACTCTCCGCCATGCTTTTCGAAAATGGGCATGAAGCCATCGAGATAGGCTTGGTAGGCCTCGGGGTCATGTATGTCGAGCTGACCGATTACGTAGGCTGGCATGATATTCTCATTTTCCTAATTTTCCTCGGCTATGGTTTGATATCCTGTTTGCGCGAGGGCAACTGTCTGGATGGCAACGCTCGAAGGCATGGAACGAATGTCATACTTTTCAGCCTGGGTCCGGCAGCGGAGGGAGTTGGCGCAAGTATAGAATTATTGCGTCGATATCCTTGGGCGCCATCCGACTGTAGTATCCATAACCCATGGGAGGCAGCATCGGTGTACCGTCAGGTCTAACGCCGCTCGTGATCATTTGCTTCAGCTCGGCATCTGTCCATTCCGCTATGCCGTCCTCTGGATGCGAGGTCAGGTTGGACGAAATCACAGTTCCCCACGGACCATGGAACTCGAAACCACCCGCACCAAGCTGATTGACCCAATCAGGTCCCATGGGGCCCATTGGGCTGTGACACTCAATGCAATGCGCCACCGGTCCGGCCAAATACTCTCCATATTCGACTGTCACACCTTCTTCTGGATGCGCGACACTCGTAACGGGTGGTCCGTATGCTGGCGGTAACGGTATGTCATACACGCTTTCGCCGGGATCATTCTCAACTGCAGGTAGGCTTCGCATATACATGACGATCGACATTACGTCGTCGTCCGACAAACGACTGTAGAGTGCTATTGGCATTGGGGGCCCGATCACCCGCGATCCACCCGGAGTGATCCCTTCCCGGATTGCCCGGGCAAACTCCTCGTCTGTCCAATCCGCCACACGTCCACCCGGCGTGATATTGGGCGCAATTGCCGTAAAGCCCGGTGTTTTTTCCACCAGGCGGCCCGCCTGGTTCATTTCCATGACGGGCCCGTTGGGTCCGATCGGCGTGTGACAATTGCCGCAGGCTGCTGGCCCTTCAACAAGGTACTCGCCTCTCTCCAAAGTCGGTGCTGCAAACGCCATTGTGCCACAAACAATGGCAATTCCCGCCAAGCCTACGGTTTTCATTTCTGTACCCCCCCCTTGTTTTCCCAAGGATGGCATAGCAATCGAATTTTCCAAAGGTTTTTGACGCGAGCTTCGCGCGCGACCTAATTCAGAATTACAAAGTGTAGAGGGCTTGAGCGGCTTGGCGGACTCTACCGATCGCGCCTCGATTTGTCTTGAATAGCGATCACTCTGAACAATCAAAGAAGGACCGTTCCGGGCTCATAGCCGACCTTTGCCGAGCGGCGCGCGAAGGTAGACTATGCGGGGAAAAGCGCACATCGATTTTGCGTTCAGGACGTCGCTCAGACTCAGAAACGATTGGCAGACCTCAAGCCTTGCTCAGGATATATGTCATGAAGTTGCACGACCCGAAAAACGCTCCAGCCTCCGACGCGCCATTGTGCGTGGACAACCACTGCTGGGCAATGCCCTCGTCCAGGTGCCCTGCAGCCACCATCGGTCCAGCATAGCTATCCAGCATGCTCTTGAAAAACTCGGCCCTGCCCACCTCGGCCAGAAGCTCGGGAAGAAAGTCGACTATTTGCAGTCCCGATTTGACGAGCAATTGAGGAAACTGGCGCATGACCCGAGGATGGGCAACAACCGTCTTTAGCAGACCTTCAAGCGCGAGGTCATTCACCTCTGGGTCGCCAGCGCCGAACGTGATCGAGGCGTAGTCACCATCAAAAACGACGATGCGACCGTCTGGTGAGGTCAGGCGCGCGGCTTCTTTCAGAACTGCCGACGGATCGACCACGTGACTGATCAGCGTATGAAGGACCACAAGGTCGAATTTTCCCTCAACATCTTTGGTCCGATGACTGTCAGCAATGTCCTTCCCCCCTAGAACTGGGCCACTACGATGGCCGAGAGAGGGGGACAGAGAATGGCTCGGAAACGGTACTCAG
>NZ_JBFNXX010000066.1:0-5005 GCF_040811725.1 Sulfitobacter sediminis | reverse complement strand
AAGGATAAGGCGCCTCTAATGTCTGAACTGCTTCATACAAAAACTGAATGCCGGATGCCTCTTCGGGCAGCTCTGCCCCGAAAAGCAGACATCTGACGAAAACGGTAGGATGACAGCTGTGAGCCCAGGACGGCCACTTGTTCGAAGCAAGTAAAAGGCGGTTAGCATCCAGATATTTGCATTTTCGACTAAGCCATAAGCTGGTTCTACACACGCTAGTATGTTTCACCGTCTAGAATCTTTGCGGCCGTACGGAAGACCTCAGGCAGCTTGGTCTCGCCGTAACCTTCGACGTAAGGCGTTGTTGAGAACGCAACGCCCACAAAGTCGCGTTGCGGGTCAAGATAAAGGAACTGATTTAGGCTGCCGTTTTTGGCAAGGGCACCATCTTCGAAAACCCAATCGAATTGGTAAGACAGCGCGACAGCTGGTTCGCCGAATAGTATCCTGCCCCGCAGGTCTTTGGAGCTTCCGTCAAAGGCTCTGCGATTGCCGCTTTTGTAAATCAGCTGAAGCACTTCGTCTGAAACTATTGCTTTTTCTGAGACCATTGATGCACTGGGCGTGAAGAGCATTCCGTAACGTGCCATATCTTCAAGTGTTGAGGACATCAGGCCAAACGGCATAGCAACACCATCTGGATCCAGGCTAAACATAGCGGGCATCCGAGCTCCCAGATGACCCCAGACCCGCTCTTCGAAAACTGATGCCCATGGTTGGCCTTCGACCGACTCGATCATCAATGTCATGACATGGGTATTTACCGCGGAGTAGCGGACTGTGTCGCCTGGACCTTCACCCTCAATTGGGGCGAAACGGCGCAGAACCTCGACAACGCTTTCACTCTCACCTGAACCGGGATTTGGAACTCCGAAAGCGGCACTAAAGAAGGCTACAATCTCAGAGTTTGGATTGAGAATTGTCTCCAGTCCCTCTTCGGTCTGCAGGCCAGTAGTGTGATTCATAACGTTGAGGACGCTTATTTGATCCCAAGCGCACCTGCCTAGCTCAGGCACGTATCTCGTGATCGGCAAGTTGGGTTCGATTTTGCCTTCCAATACTAGCAGTGCGGCAAGCAGCCCCACGGTTGTTTTGGCAGCGGAAGCCCAAAAATGAACATCCGTCTCCGCCATTCCAGGAAAAGCTTCAAAGATAACCTTTCCACGATGCACCATCATTACGCCTTGATGCCGAAAACGGGGATGGATCACGTAGTCAGTGAACGGGAGCGGTCCTTCGCTCTCAGTGTTGACCAACATGTCTGCTACGGCCTGATTATGCGCACGTTCGATCGGTCGATACTCGGAATTCGGCATCGACATGGCTGTTTGCATGAACTCGGGAAGGTTGAGCAAGTAATATAGCGTGTGATCACCGCCCAATTGGAAGTGAAAGTTATTGAAATGCGACCGGGCATCGGTGACGAAATCTCGCTTGAAGGGCTCGAGAGCAGAACTCACTGGCAGGGTTGCTCTGGCTCCTGGTACCGAAAGGAAATCCTCGAGAAAATCTTTTACTCCCACAGCACCCCCACCTGTCGCGCCGGATCCGGCTCCGCTACCTACCCTCTGTTTGCGTGCCATGGATTTCTCCCAGCTGTCTGTCTGACCAAGGGGGCCTTTTACACTGAGCTTCTAACGTGGACGCTTGAATAGCAAGCTTTGTGGGTGTGGCTTACCAGCACTTAAACCGGACTAATCGGATAAGCCGGGTATGACTGTGCGCTGGTAGGCCAGCACTCCTCAAAGTGGTCATCCCACTGTCGCGCGGTGGATCGGCTCAGTTTCTCCAACGCCCGAAATCTTTACCTGGTGTATCCTTGCCTTCATACTTTCAGGCAGTCGTTGCGGGCCATAAAGCCCGAGGAGCATGTTATGAAGCGCCAACTAGCTGCCGTTATGGCGGCCGACATTTGCGACTACTCCCGCCTAATGGGTGAGGACTCTCAGGCGATGCTAAGGGCACTACGTCGGCTTCGCGCCGAAGTTTTCGGGCCCTGTATTGCTTCGCATCACGGACGTATTGTCAAAAGTATGGGCGACGGTTGGATCGTACTATTTTCTTCTGCTGTTGATGCAGCGTCTAGCGCTTTGCGAATTCAAGATCGATTGGCAGAAGAAACTCATCTTGGCGGGCCTGAAATCAAGATGCGGGTAGGGCTGCATCTTGGTGACGTGGTTGAGGAAGGCGACGATGTTTTCGGCGATGGAGTGAATGTTGCAGCGAGGCTTGAACAGGCGGCGGCGCCTGGCTCAATTGCTGTGTCGGACGCGGTCTATGGAAGTCTTGATGGTACGCTCCGGCCTTCTTTCGACGATGGCGGCTTTTGGGAGTTGAAGAACATCAACCGACCAGTGCAGGTCTGGCTGAGAGGTGAACAAACAAAGGCTACTCTGCCCTCTCGTGTTGTCTCCGATAGATTAAAGATTGTAATGACCCCGGTTTTTACCTCCGACAGCCGGGCAGAGGTGCAAGAACTTGCGCACGCGATCACCGGGGATGTAAGTGCATACCTTGACGCAACTATGTGGATCTCAGCGGCTGTCTCTCAGGAGGCTGGGGATGCGAAGTATGTTCTACGGTCTACATTACGCAGTTCTGGTGACCAACTTCGCCTCGAAGTAGCGCTAATTGATGCCGGTAACTGCACTTGGCTGAAGACTAAATTTGATGGCAGCCTTTCAGACGTTTTCAACTGGCAAGATACGGTCGGCGATGAATTTTCTGGGCGAGTGCTGCGTACCATCTTCGACGCAGAACAGTCGCGGCTCAACCAGATTGAGCGATCCGAATTCACTGTGTCAGATCACGCTCTGCAAGCCGCGTTGGCATTGGAGCGTTTTGACCCTCAAGGTATGGAGATGGCCCTTTCCCACGCTTCGAGAGCGCTAGAACTTGAGCCTAATAGACCGGACGCGTTGGGCTCGGGTTTGATAGCATATCAGCAAAGTCAGTCTGTTGGATACAAAGACTTATGTGAAAAGTACAAATACGATGCAGAGATATGGTTAGCAGCGGCAGCTACGATGTGTGCGCACCAACCGGCACTAGAAATCCCAGTTGCGTTCGCTGCGCGAGTGAACGATGCGGCAACTGCTATCGAGTATCGCAGAACACTGGAGAAGGTGCTTCGAACTGTCTCGTTGGACTTTGTTGCAATTGCGTTTTGCGGATTTGGATTCAATCTTCTCGGCATGCCCCAGACAGCCTTGGACTGTCTAAACAAAGCAATGGGTCTCGGACAACATACACCTTGGCGCTTGGTAATGTTAGGAGGCTTGGGCCAAACCTATCTTCAATTGGGGCAATTTGAGAAGACAATCGCTGTATGTGATGAGGCTCAAAACTTAGGACCTGATTGGCCTGCGCTGCTTCGCCTTCGTGCTGCCGCTTATGCACAGCTTGGGCAATTAGACCAAGCGCAGGCCGCTTGTGCTGACTTCCTCAGGCGGGCACCAGGTGAGACGGTTAGTGGTATTCGTACACGCAACGGCTATGAAGATACCCCAAGCACACGGCTCTTTTTTGATGGGTTAAAAATTGCTGGTCTACCAGAGTGATGTGACAAGTCTTAAGCCATTTCGTCTACGCTCGGTTGCGCAGGAAATGGCTCCATATACAAGCCTATCGATGTAGCGGCCGCTTCGTCCCGCAACTCGGACTCAGAGCCTGATCCCGGGAGTGTCTGCTGCTCGCACAAGCGGCCATTCACGCCAGAAACTACGCATCGGCGTCTATGAATGACCGCTTCTAGCCAGACCGGACGTTCGGCGAAATCGGGGCTATGACTGCAAGGCGGACAGAGCTGAAATTGCGGTGGTGAATCTCTGTTACAAGAAATCTGGACTTTTTTGACCTCCATAAATTTATTCTTTGCAGCATCGCCATTGTGACTTCGCCAACTCGCTGTTTTGATATCGAAGCACGAATTTGGTAAGTTGCGTCACATAGCGGCGGCACTTTGGGGGGAGATGCATGCACAATTCAAAAATCTTTGTGGCAATACTGACAGCGATAACTTTAGCGTCGACATCAATGGTCGTTGGCGGTCCACTTCACGATGCGGCGAGGAATGGTGACACTGCCGCTCTTGAAAAACTACTGAACGATGGGGCCGACGTAAACGCAGTAGAGTTTGCAACGCCGCTCCAGATGGCGGCCTTCAGTGGACAGGCGGATGCGGTAGAGTTGCTGATTTCAAGGGGAGCGGATTTGAATATGTCCAGCTCGGCAATGGGAACGGCTCTGCACGCCGCCACAAGCCGAGGCCACGCTGGTGTGGTCGAAATTCTTTTGACGGCTGGAGCGGATACTGATGCCCGCAACGCAGATGGATACACACCGCTTATGATCGCTGCACTCGAACAGCGTTTGGAAGCTTTGCAAGTTTTGATTGCGGCGGGCGCAGACATTGAAGCCACTGCCGTTGCAAGTCGCAGCCCGAAAGGCGGGCACGGAAACGTAAACGCCCTGCATCTGGGTACATTCAAGGTGCGGTTCTCTTCGCCAGATCGAGATGCCGCCATCGCGGATGCATTGCTTAAGGCAGGGGCCGGTCCAAGACCGATACCTTTAGACAAAGAGCGGATGTCCAAATCCGATCCAAATCTCGGCCGGGAACTAACCATCGCAAGGTGCGGCGGTTGTCACAAGGTTGAATCTGAATCAGAGGCTGTTACGCAGCCTGAAATGGGACATTCACTGGTCAATATCTTCGGACGGCGAGTCGCCTCGAGAGATGACGTTCAATACAGCGATGCATTGAAGCAAGTAGGCGGGACTTGGACCGAGGAGCTGCTTTTTTCATTTGTGGCCGAGCCGATGTTGACGGTGCCGGGCACTAGAATGAGGTGGCAGGGCGACTGGAGCAGAGATGATGTCGCTCACATCGTTTCTTATTTAATGTCTGCCGCAAGATAACGACATTTATTTTCCATCTATTGGAGATAAACCACCGGCTTCCAGCCGGTCCGCTTCAGCGTCTTCGTTGATGATCTCTCCTCCT
>NZ_JBFNXX010000065.1:0-5065 GCF_040811725.1 Sulfitobacter sediminis | reverse complement strand
CGTCACGCAATTTCCTGTCGATGATCAAACTGGCATCGGTCAGGCTCTGGATCGAGTTTTATGAGTCGGCTGCCTAGCAATCCTCATTTCAGATACCCTTCGAACAACTATAAACAGCATCACGTGCAAGAAACAGCATCACGTGCAAGCGCCCGTTCCTTCAACTGCCGGCCACTTGCGAAGTACAGGTCAGATCATAACCCAAATCATCTCTAGGTGAATTACCAATTGACGCCAGCCAGTACGTAGCCAGGCACGTTTTGGTCGTGCTAGCATGCACTAGAATGGTGTCGGTGATACGAAGCTGCCCACTATAGGGGAAATACGAAAAATGGACCTGCATCTTGCACAAACCCGGTTCTTGGCACCGACGCTAAATGCTTTGTCCGACGCAGGTATGAACTCGGAGCGGCTCCTGCGCCGCGCGGGACTCCATACTTTTCGGCTCTATTCGCCGGATGCGGTTGTTCCAGTCCCGACAATGCTCGCGATGTTTGATGAGATCGCCCGCGAGTCCAACGGGCGCGGCGTGCCGCGAGAGATTGCACAAGCGTATCGGCTCCATGCAATTCCCGGGTGGGGCGATGCTTTGCTGGCCTGTCCCGATGTTCTCGCCACAATCCGGCTCGCCACCGCGCCCCAGGCTAGGATTATGTCGAACAACCTCGTGACCGCATATTTGAACGGCCCACAGGCGATCTTCGAAACCGGTTACGCCGCAGCCCCATCGCAGGCCCAGGAGTGGGTGGCCGTGCTCTCCTGCCTTCTTGTCCTAGACGGCTTCCGGTCAGGGTGTGGACCGGACTGGCTGCCGGACGAGATCGATATCGCAGCTTCTGATATCGGTGTTCTGGGCGACCTGTTCGATCTGGACCGTGTCATTGTCCGGACTAACCAGCCAAAGACACGGATATACTTCCGCAGTCGCGACCTGGCTAAGCGCATGGTTGCCCATGAGATCGGAGCATCACCCGACAGTCCGCTACCCGAAACGGCTATGGGACAGCTCTATCGGCTCTTCGACTCACTTGAGCCCGACGCCCGCCCGACGCTGGACTGGGCCGCATCTCGTTTCGACATCTCGCAACGCAGCTTCCAACGCCGTCTAGGCGCAGAGGGCCTGACCTTCCGTGCCGTGCTTGACCGCTGGCGCATGACCAAGGCAATTGAACTCCTGGAGGATCCGGCAATCGCTGTCGGCCATATCGCAGCGCAACTTCACTACAGTGAAGCATCTCACTTCATTCGCGCCTTTCACCGCTGGACTGGTCAATCTCCGACCCGGTATCGCGACTTGGGCTTTTCAATGTAGAAGTCCTACGAATGGTCTACGACGCATCCGCGCTGTATTGAGTGGTATCTCGTGTTCGTGAGCAGCAACCGCAAAGGTGACTTTAAAGCGCCCCGTAATTGCGCGCACCCTGCGCTCGAGGCGGTCATTCGTCTTACTGAGCACGAGCATAGTCTGAGGGTGGAAATTTCGCGCTTGGGTTGCTTGCTAGGTATTTTCTTGGCTGAAGGGTTTAGTTGCAGTCTATTTCTGGTATCGTGGTGTTGTACAAAGTTTGCTACTTCACTGCCTGCTGCTGGCGCATGTCGCTGATCAGCGTCTCGACCCGGCGGCTGACATAACGCAGACCGCCCATCAGTTCCTGTACGCCTGACTCGGAAGGCAGCGGCTGATGCGGCAGATTGCGGATCGCCTCCGCCATCGCGGCGGGCGTCAGCTCGGTGCTCAACTCCGAAAGCATCGTCACAAGGCCAAGCTCTTCGGCGCACGCTGCACGGATATGCTGTTCTCGGCGGGGCTTGGTGCGCGGCATGATGAGGGCGCGCTTGTCGAAGGACAACACCTCGCAGAACGTGTTGTAGCCTCCCATGCAAACCACCCCTTGCGCTCCGGCATAGAGCGTCTCGATCTGCGCATCGAAGCCCACCGCGGTCACCCTGCCATTGAGCCGGGCCACGCGGTCCTCGAATTCGGCGCGCGTGTCGCCCGACAGGAACGGGCCGTAGACAAGCTGAGCATTGGGCATCAACCCGGGGTCGTATTCATAGGCCCCAAGCACCAGATCGACCATTGCTGCGCCGTCTCCGCCGCCTCCCGGCGTGACCAGTACATAAGGCTCAGCGGGCGGCGGTGCATCTGGCTCTGGCAGCGTGCGCCGCAGATAACCGGTCCAGTGCATGCGCGCGCGGACCTTGGCGCTGAGGGGCAGACCCTGCGTCGGGTCGTAGACCGAGCGCGGCCCGTAGACCCAGATCTCGTCATAGAACTTTTCGGTCGCCGCATAGGCCCCTTTGTGCTCCCACTCCGCCGCCAGGGCGTCGCGATCATCAAGGACATCACGCAGGCCCAGCACGCAGCGCGTCTTGTCGCTCTTCAGCCCCTTGAGCGTCGGGATCAGTTCGCCGCGGAACCCGGTGGGCTCCTTGTCCACGATCAGAAGGTCCGGTTGGTAGGCGTCAATTGTCGACTGGACCATATGCGCGCGCATCTGTGTGACTTCATCGATGTCGAGCCCGAGGGTCTTCGAGATATACGAGCCGTCTTCCAGCTTTGACACGCCCGGCAAACGGGTATGGTCTACGCGTTCGGGAAAGGCGAAGCGTCCGGCAACAGGACTGCCGGTCAGAATCAGCGCGGATGCGTGGTCATTGGCTTCAGTGAGCGCCGTCGCAATTGCACGAGAGCGCCGCAGATGTCCGAGCCCGAACGTGTCGTGGCTGTACAGCGCAATTCGTGCTGCGCCCGGCGGCCCGGGTTTGGGACTTATTGCCCGGATGCTGTCTGGTGACATGCTGATCTTCCACTCGCCTCCAAGGGCGCCAAGTTAGCGCGTCATCGCACATACCGCTATTTGTTTCAAAACCCTCCATAAGCTAAGGCGTAGTGCAACCGCGATGTATTTTTTGGATAGTACAGTTGATTAAGGAAAAGACCGCAATCATAATAATCTGGTGACCTGAACCCGTTTCTTCCTCCAGTTTGAGGTAGAGTCCGCTCCAATCAGGAGACGGACAATGAAGCAATCAAGGTTCAAGGAAGAGCAGATCATCGGGATGCTGAAGGAGCAGGAAGCCGGAATGGCGACAGCAGATGTCTGCCGCAAGCACGGGATCAGTACGGCGACGTTGTACAAATGGAAGGCGCAGTTCGGCGGGCTGGAGGTGTCGGATGCCCGTCGTCTCAAGGCGCTCGAGGACAAGAACGCCAAGCTGGAGAAGCTGCTGGCGGAAGCGATGCTCGACAACGCGACCCTGAAGGATGTCGCCTCGCGAAAGTGAACCGCGCCGGGTTTGCCGGAGGCTGATTGATCTTAGTTACGCGGCCATGTCTGATCTTTCCAGAGCCGCGTAGAAGTTGGCTTCGGCTTCTGCCCGCGGAATGTTACCGATGGGTTCGAGAAGGCGGCGGTTGTTGAACCATTCGACCCATTCGAGGGTGGCGTATTCCACGGCATCGAAACTGCGCCATGGCCCGCGCCGGTGGATGACCTCGGCTTTGAACAGGCCGTTGATCGTCTCGGCCAGGGCATTGTCATAACTGTCGCCCACGCTGCCCACGGAGGGTTCTATCCCAGCCTCGGCCAGGCGCTCGGTGTAGCGAATGGACAGATATTGCGATCCGCGATCCGAATGATGAACTAGGCCTGATCCGTGTTGTCGCTGATGAACGGCCTGTTCGAGGGCGTCGAGAACAAACCCGGCATGGGCCGTTCGACTGACCCGCCAGCCCACAATGCGACGCGCGAAAGCATCGATGACGAAGGCCACGTGAACGAAGCCCTGCCATGTCGCCACATAGGTGAAATCGCTGACCCAGAGCATGTTTGGAGCAGATACCTTGAACTGACGGTTCACCTTGTCCAGCGGGCATGGCTGAGAACTGTCCGGGATGGTCGTCCTGTGTTTCTTGCCGCGAATGACGCCTTCGATCCCAATGTCTTTCATCAGTCGGGCAACGGTACAGCGGGCCACATCAAAGCCTTCGCGGCGCATCTGGTGCCAAACCTTGCGAACGCCGTAGACCTTGTAGTTCTGCTCCCAGACGCGTTCGATTTCGGGCTTCAAGGTCATATCCCGCTTCGCCCGACCCGACAGCAGATCGGGGTTCGCCCGCTTGGCAATGTGATCGTAGCCCGTGCCCTCTCGGCAGAATTGCTCTGCAATTCGCCTGCCGGGTAATAGATGGGGCAATCGGCAGCTGCTTGCAGATCGGCTCGACCCCGATGGCGTCACGGTGCTCTTCGATAAAGGCGATCATGTCCTGGACCGGCGGTCGAGCTCCGCCTGAGCAAAATACGCTGAAGCTTTCCGCAGGATCTCGTTGGCTTGCTTCAGTTCGCGGTTCTCGCGTTCCAAGGCCTTCAGCTTCTCGGCCATCTCGGTCGTGATGCCGGCGCGGTCTCCGCGATCGACCTCGGCCTTCTTGACCCACCCGTTCAGCGTCTGCGGCGCGCAACCGATCTTCGAGGAAATAGACAGGATCGCCGACCAGCGGCTCTCATGCTACCCTGCGTTGTCCAAAGCCATGCGAACAGCGCGCTCGCGTACTTCGGGGGAATACTTGTTCGTCGTCTTGCTCATGATGCTCCATCCTACTCAGGAGTTGGAGCCTCCGGCAAACCCGGCGCGGTTCAAACTGACCTCGATGGCTGTCTTGAGCTGGTGCCAGCGCACGGGCATCGAGTGGCACTAAATCGCTCAGGGCAAGCCGATGCAGAACGGCTTCGTTGAGAGCTTCAACGGACGCCTCCGGGACGAGTTTCTCAACGAATCGCTGTTCTCGTCGCTGGCCGATGCCCGCGAGAAGATCCGGGCATGGCGGTACGATTACAATCACCACCGACCTCACTCGGGCCTTGGGAACATCCCGCCAGTCGAGTTCATGGCAAAGAAGGGGCTGGCAATGCGCGCCGCGTAGCCTCAGAAATCAACCCGCGGGCTCTCCGTTAATTCGGAGGAGAGGCGGGTGTCAGGTCAGAACTAGGCAGCACACCCATTAATTCTTGTTTAATCGTTCCGATTTGTGATTCAATCTCGAGCAAACATTGGGCGGGAG
>NZ_JBFNXX010000064.1:0-5317 GCF_040811725.1 Sulfitobacter sediminis | reverse complement strand
CCGTCCTCCTTTGTGGATCATCGCAGACCCACCTTGGCACATAGATGCCGTCGGGGGGCGGTCACATCATCAAAGCCTGGCTCTGGGATAAGGCACTTTTCTTGGGGGCTGGGTAAAGAATATGAAATGTGTTTTCGAGCGTGCTCTTTAGCCGTTGATGGACGAGCGCGAACCGGAGGTTCTGAAATACACGCGGATATCTTTCAAATAGGTGAAGTCTTGGATAGGTCCATTAAAGCCGCCTTTTCCGGGAAAGAAAGCGAAGGAGCTTCGTTTCAGATTGAGCTAACTTTTGATCTAACGACACCAAGAATTTCCGCAGCTGTCTTTCAACGTGGCGAAGATAAGACAATGTCGCCACTTCACTGTAGTGATCGAGATGAGAAGGAAATTGTTAGGTTAGCTAGAGTAATTGAGAAGTATTATAGGAGCACCATTTCCTCAGTAAGTTCGGAGTTGGATGTCTTGGTAACGAAGGCGAGTGAAAACGCGAATACACTCGCAAGTGAATTTGGTTTATGATCCCATCAGCGCCGCATCAAACGGATAGGTCGTCAGGTTCTCGAACCCGTCCTCGGTGATCAGCACCTGATCTTCCAGCTTGATCGCGAAATCGCCGCCTTCGGGCTGCACCAGCGCTTCGACGCAGAGGACCATGCCCGCCTCGAGCGGGTAGTCGTAGGCGCCCTCGACCGCGTGGTCTGGGTAGGCGACGAGGGGCCATTCGTCGCAGAGACCCACGCCGTGCATGAGGCAACCGTATTTGCCCTTCTGGAATTGCGCGTCGAGGACGTGGGTGTTTGCCGAAAGCTCGGGGATCATCACGCCGGGTTTGAGCATCTGCATGTTGGTCTGGATGTGCTCGACCCCGTGTTGCATGGCGTAGATCATGTCGGGGCGGGGTTTTTCATCGCCGATCCACCAGGTGCGGGAGATGTCGATGCAGATGCCGTAGCTGCCGATGAGGTCGGTGTCGAAGGCGACGATCTCGTTATTCCGCACGATGCGGGGCCCACATTCCTGGAACCACGGGTTGGTGCGGGGGCCTGAGGCGAGGAGGCGGGTTTCGATCCATTCGCCGCCGCGCTTGATGTTCTCGGCGTGGAGCACGGCCCAGATGTCGTCCTCGGAGGTGTTTCCACCTGGGATTGTTTCGCGCGCGAAACATTCCATCTTGTGCACCGCCGTTTCGCAGGCGTGGCTCGCGCAGCGCATGGCGAGGATTTCGTCGGGGCCTTTGACAGCGCGACTTTTCTCGGTCACTTCCTCGCCGTCCATGACCTCGAAGCCCTGCCGTTCAAGGGCGCGCAGACCGTGGAGCATGATCTTGTCGACGGCGAGACGCTTTTCGCCACCGCCGTGTTCGGCGATCAGTTCCCGCACCTCGTTCGCCAGCACGTCGGCTGCGACGCCGACCTTGTCGCCCCGGTCGAAATAGAACAAATCCGCGCCGGAGCGTTGTTCGCGTACCAATGGATTGAATTCACTGAGGAAAGGCGAGTTCTTATAGTCCCACATCACCATGTAGCCATCGGCGCAGAGGAGCACCGCGCGGAACGGGTTGTGGGTGTTCCAGAGCTGCATGTTGGTGCTGTCGGTGGCGTAGCGGATGTTGAGGGGGTCGAACATCAGAAGACCGCCGTAGCCCCGGTCGACGATGTGGCGGGTGAGGCGTCTCCAGCGGTATTCGCGCATGGCAGGCAGGTTCGGAAGGGTGAGGCCCGCCGCCTCCCATTCCGAGAACGCGAGCCGCGTCGGGCCGATCTCGACACGGTTGGCGTCGTTGGGGGTGCCGTCGTCAAGAAAGGCGCCCTTGGCCGGGTCGATCTTGCGGGTCTGGCTATAGTGCTGGTTCATAGGCGCGGCTTCCGTAGGCTTGGTTTCAGACTTGCCCATTTTTCGGGTAGCGGTACGCGGGAAACCGACGCATTTGCATGTCGTTTTTGCGAGACTTCCGGGGGTGATTTTCCTAGGGTCCGGCCATGCAGGAAATCCTTCAAAACCACCTGCCGGAGGAGATGACCGGCGAGAATACGTTGCCCGGCGTGGGCCCTTGCGCGCCCGACGACTGGCTGCGGGTGGACGAGGCCTACGGGGCGCAGATGGCCTACCGTCTGCACCTGCTCGGGGACCGGCCCGATAAGGTGCTCTGGATGGCGCCAGAGGCGCTGGAGGCGGCGCAGGAGGTGTTAAGAGAGGCGCTCAAGCTCTTGCCTAAGCTCGGGTTTTCGGTGTCGGGAGATGGCGCGCGGTGTCCCGATGGCCGGGAGGTGCCGATCGACCGGGACGATCCGCTGCGCACGTTGGGGATGCTGGTGCAGGAGGATATCTGCATCCTGCAGAAACGCGGTGACGAACATGCTCTGACCGGCGCGGTTTTGTGTTTTCCGGCCAACTGGCGGCTGGCTGAGAAGGCGGGGCGGCCGCTGGTCGCGATACATGAACCGGTGCACGACTACGACGACGATATCGCGCGGCGGGTGCAGCGGCTTTTCAACGGGGTGCGCGCGGGCCGTCCGCTGTGGCGGTTCAACAGGTTGTCCTACGTCGAGGCCGACCTGCACCAGCCCCGCAAGAAGGAACAGGGCGCAGATGCGCCTTTCATCCGGTCCGAACGGCAGTGCATCATCCGCATGCCACAGACGCAGGCGGTGGTCTTTACCATTCATACATGGTGCGTGCGCAGGGTCTGAGCCGCCCTGCAGGGGCGGCCCAGATGAGGCTTACGCGGCGCGCAGCACCAGATGCGGCTGCCCGTCCGAGGTCTTTTGCGGCGACACGCCCTTGGGCGTCACGGTCGCGCTAACCTGTCTGCGGAAGCTGCTGAAATGCTCCGAAGTGACCACGTCGATGGGCGTGTCGAAGCGCAGCGTCAGCGACCAGTAGCCCCCCGCCGACTGCCGCGCGGCCTTGACCAGCCCCGTGAAGGGGTGGCCGAGATAGCGGCCCGTGACGCGCTGGCCGGGGGCCCAGCCTGGGTAAACGGTCGCGGCCATGGCCAAAAGCGTGTTCCAGTCCCGCGCGCCCCACTGGTGGGCAATGGTTTCCAGCGCTTGCGCGTGGCTGATCGGCTGGCCCCGGTCGGCCAGATCGGCGCGCAGACGCTTGGCCTGCGCCTTCAGCACGTCGCGCGACGGGATTTGTGATGTCGTCATGTCAAACACTCCTGCTCGCAAGAAGTGACGAAGGGGGTCCGCGTTGCCCGTCAATCGGCGAGATTGAAGGTGTGTTTTCAGATTACAGGACTTCACCGGAATGCGGACGGCAGGGGCCTGACCCTTAGGGTGGCGATATAGGGAAGGCGGTGTTGTGGTGCAAGGGGGATGGCGGCTTGGAGCCCAAACCTTCAAAGTTCTGCGGCGCGGCTAGTGACTGCTGTGAAGAGCAAACACAGGGACATTCATACCTAACCGCATGTTGATCATTGCAGAAATTACACAACACCAGCTCGTTGCTTGATCAGGTCCGATTGGCTTGCTTTTGATCTTAATATTGCAAAGATCAGAAAATCGGAAACCTTCGACGCCCTAGGAAACTTCCATTGCATCAGACAATCTCCGTTATACTGAAACGCCAAGTTCCCATTCGCTTTGATGAGGCCCACCGATCCTGGCTGGGCGGGCTACCAATGATGCCGAGGCTCACCGAGTGGCCGCGCGACGGGGAAGGAGCACCTCTGCACTTCATCGCACAGATTTGCTGCGCAGATTTGCCAAAACCGCTTTGGAATGGTCTGGGGCCGCGAGAAGGGCGGCTGTTACTCTTTGTAGAGACGCTGAAACTCGAAGATGAGGCCGAGAACAGCACCGTTCAGGTCTTGCACACAACGCGCTTGGGTTCAGAACGTGAGCCACCAGAGGACGTCCCGTCCGTCCGGCATTCCATGTCGGGTCACTTCGATCACACGGCATCCAAGAACCAAGACGGGGTTCCAAAGCTCTGGCGAAAATGGCCCGTCGACATCGTTGTGCAAGAATATGACACCGCCAAGCTAGAACCCGAAGACTGCATACCCCCTATTATCGAGGCAGAAAAACTCTATGACGGAGCCGTTAGTCAAAAAGGTATCAATGGAACGTCGTTTGACTTGGACCGCCCGCTGACCTGGCTTGGCGCGCGGTATATCATTGAAGGTGTGCTGCAAGAGTTGGAGAAAGGCAATTTCAAGTCTGGTTCCGACGGTCTGACACTGCTGTTGGACGCTCCTGATTTTGATCCGTTGGGCCGAGAAAAAGAGATTGAAGAACGGGCTCTTCAAAGCCCTGATTACAAAGGCGGTCAGTTTTCGAGCCAGGGCCGATATAGAGAGCTCTATGATCGCCTGACAGCAGAGCTTTCCGTTGAGCGTCGTGTTGGATGGGTCGACAGGGCTTACCAGGCTTTTGACGCTGAAATCTCTCTCTTCAAGGCAGCGAAGATGGAATTGGAGCAAGCTGAGGCAGCGGGTATCAAGGATGCGACAGCGCGAAAGGGAGACGTCATTTTATCGATGAAAGGAGTGCTGTGGAATCTTGAGCGGTTCGAAGGCTACAAAGAACAACTCCAAAATGTGCTTGCGCAGTTTCCCGAACCCGATCCCGAGGCTGCTTTGACACAGGAGATTCAAGAGCAGGGCAAGTTGTTTCTCGACTGGGTTGACCGCCTCAAGAATACAGCAAAGTGCGCTATCATTGAGATAGAAGCACATGATCCGGATGCAGTGATCACCGCACAGCAATGGGAAGATATGGCCGCGACGCTATCTGAAAGCTCGCCACATTTCTGGGGAGAAGGTCTCAATACCTTACACAAGAAATCTCGTGAATTTCGTTTCGACAGGCATGTGCAAACGGCTGCTCAGGAAGATCTCCTCGATCTCTATACACAGGGAAAACTACCTTCGGGACTCATATCAAAGGACTTGATCGACGACCTGGAAGCAAGGGCAAAGTACATTGAGCCAGGCTTGCCACATCGATTGGGGGGGGCTTCCTAATCCCGTCCAAGACGGCGCGCTTGAACAAGGCGAGCAGCTCCTGTTTCAGATTGTAAGTGATCCGGCTTTGGGATGGATGTGGGGCGATGCCGGCGCTCTCTATGTCACCATCTCAGAAAGCGATTTACGCAAAGGTCGATTTGATCGTCTCAACGCATGGATTGAAGGGCATTAGAAAAATGACCCCCAAATTCGTGTATCATTTCACTCGGAAGTCTTCGTGCAAACAAGACTAGCGGACTTTGGCCGTATGGCAGCTTCGTCTGGATGCTGTTGAAAAAGTCGACCGGGGATTTCGTTTGAATTGATGGCCGAACGGTTTCTGCCCGGCTCTTCACACCG
>NZ_JBFNXX010000063.1:0-5328 GCF_040811725.1 Sulfitobacter sediminis | reverse complement strand
AGAACTGTACTAAAACTTTGCCAGATGACAAATGCGGTCTTTTCCAACAAAAACACTATGGCTCCAATGGGCTCGTTCCAGCCATTAGCTGCGCACAGCACTAAGTTCTGCTGAGCGGACTTTCCCGCCTGATGCTGGTGCAGCGAAACTTCCATACGCGCGACAATCAAATTTCTCAACCAGACGCGGCGGCGCAGCACCGTTTCCCGAAAGCGGCCATTGAACTCGTCCAAATTGGCCGAAATCCAAACCGGTCTTACGCTGCGCCGATTACGGACGTCTCACATTCGGACGGAGCAGCCATTTGCTACGTTTGTGCCAAGGGCGGCTAGCTGCACCTAGCATCCATTTTGGGAGACAAGATCAGCCAAAGGCGGCGGACCTGTTTCGCGAACCAGTCTTTGGCGATCTAGGGAAACAGCCAGCATGCTCTGCCCGTGGACAGTTTCCTTGTAATAGGACATGCTTTCTACATTGATGAAGGGGACGACGTTGCGATTTGGCCAGTCCACAGCTGTTTTCTTATTTGTCCTTTTGCTCGGGGGCTGTCGCGAAGATGAGGTTTCGTCGGAACCGGTCGTCCGCGGGCTAAAAGTTCATGAGATTGCAGAATTCGAACAGACGCAGACCAGGCGCTTTCCAGGAGTGCTGGAGCCCTCAGATCTGACCGTTCTATCTTTCGAAGTCGGCGGCACTTTGGACGCGTTGGAGCTTGATGTCGGGCAGCGCCTGTCCGTGGGTGAGACGATTGCCCGTCTCGACACGGCATCGTTGCAGCTACAGGTGGATTCTGCCGAGGCCGCGGTAGCGCAGGCGGAAGCTAGTTCGCGCAACGCGGAAAATACGCTGACCCGTCAAGAGGAGCTCCTGTCCCGCGGAGCCACGACACGGGTTGCGGTCGACGAAGCCCGGACCCAGGCGGAGGCCGCGGCGGCGTCGCTGCAACAGGCCGAAACGTCGCTGAAGTCTGCCCGAGAAACTCTTGAGAAAGCCGATCTGCGCGCGCCTTTCGACGGGGTTGTGAACTCGGTCGAGGCCACGCCCTTCTCCACTGTTGGAGCTGGGACGCCAATTGCGTCCATCTACTCGGCCAAAGATTTCGAAGTGTCGTTCTCGGTCAGCTTCGATGCGGTCAGCCAACTTGTCGTGGGGACGCCTGCACGTGTGCGGCTGGCCGACCGGCCCGACATCACGCTTGCTGCTGTGGTCAGCGAAATCGGTGCACGGGCCGATGCGGTTTCAAGCTTTCCCATTGTGCTAGAATTGCGAGAGGCCCATCCACTGTTGAAAGCGGGAATGGCTGTGGAGGCCGCAATCGACTATCCTCTGCCAACACGCGAAGGCTATACGCTGCCTTTGTCCGCCCTCATCAAGGACGGTGCAAGCGGCAGTCCTGGCGACGCGCAAGCGCCCGCTACCGCAGCGGTCTTTGTTTTCGACCCACAAAGCTCAACCGTCAAACGCCGCCAGGTAACGGTTGGCGGCATTCGCGAGAATATGATCGTCGCAACCGATGGGCTTGCTGTGGGCGATCTTGTTGCCTCGGCCGGTGTTTCCTTCCTGAAGGAAGGTCAGGAAGTCAGGCTGCTCAACGACGGGGACTGACCGGATGGACTTGCTAGCCCGTTTCGGTATCGAGAAATCGCGGTTCACATTGCTGGTGATGATGGGGCTGCTGCTGATCGGAACACTTAGCTATTTTGCCCTGCCCAAGCGAGAGAACCCGGCAATCACGATCCGCACAGTGATCGTCTCGGCACAGTTTCCGGGTATGGAACCGACGCGGGTAGAAAACCTGATTGCGATACCGCTGGAACGAGCCGCACGCGAGATCGGTGAGGTCGACGACATTTCCACACTAATTACGACGGGACGCGCGCAACTTAGCGTCGTCGTCGGCGACGGCGTTCCTTCGGAGCAGTTGGAGCAGGTGTTTGCCGATATCCGTACCAAGATGGAGGACTCGGCTGCCGAATTGCCGGACGGCACCATCGGGCCATTCGTCAACACCGACTACGGCGACGTGGCAATCGCAACCATCGCTGTGACGGGTGAAGGCTTCACCTATGCGGAAATCGAGGACGCGGCGGAAGACCTGCAGACAGGACTTTACAACGTGCCCGGCGTCACCAAGATCACGCTGTCAGGCAATCAAGAAGAACGTATCTGGCTCGAGATTGACAGCCGCAGGCTTGCGGCAATCGGCGTTCAATTGCCCCAACTCCTGAGCGATCTCAGTTCTCAGAACGTCATTCTGCCTGCCGGGCGGATCGACGCTGACGGCACGAATATCTTTCTCGAGGCCAACGGTAATCTCGGGTCGCTTCAAGACCTAGCGGCGGTCTTGACCCAACTCCCGACCGGAGAAATCGTTCGCCTCAACGACCTGATGAGCGTACGGCGCGGTTATGTCGATCCGCCGCAGCGCCCGGTCTATTTCAACGGTCAGTCGGCCGTACTGGTCAGTGTCGAGATGTCGGACGAACGCGATATCCAGAAACTCGGCCGGACACTGCGGAAAGAGATATCCGGGCTGGAGAACGCGCAGCCTATCGGTATTGCCTACAATATCTCAACCTTCCAAGAAACGAACGTCACGCAGTCGATCAACGGGGCGCTTTCGAATGTCGGCCAGACCTTCGCGGTCGTGTTTGTCGTGATGCTGGTTTTTCTTGGCTTCCGCCCCGCGCTGGTCATCGCCAGCATCGTCCCCTTCACGGTCACTTTCGCGCTTCTGGGAATGTCGCAATGGGGCATCGACCTCGAACAGATCTCGATCGCCGCCGTCATCATCTCGCTAGGTCTTCTGGTCGATAACGGGCTGGTGGTTGTCGAGGATATCGACCGACGGATCAACCAGGGTGCCGAACCTGCGGATGCAGCGACCGCGGCGGGCGGACAGTTCTTTGTGCCGCTTGCCGTTGCCTCAATCACCACTGTCTCTGCCTTCCTGCCGATGTTGATCCTGGAAGGCACCACCGGGGAGTTCGCCTTTTCGCTCGGCGCTGTCGTGGCTCTGATGTTGGCAGGGTCCTGGTTGACTGCACACTACATCCTGCCATTCCTGGCCGCCGCGCTATTGCGCCCCAAGGCCGCAAAGATCGAAAAAGAAGCTGCGATTGTACGCATCTATGGGGAGTTGATCCGACCGCTGCTGCCGTGGGGTATCCCCGTTGCGGTCGTGTGCTATGGCATCGTAGCTTTCGGGGTCAACAGCTTCGGGGCATTGAGATCCGAGATGTTCCCGCTTTCGGAGCGTGCGGAATATCTAATCTATGTGGACCTGCCCAAGGGTAGTTCCATCACCGCCACACGGGACGAGGCTCTTGCCATCGACGCCTGGCTGCGCGATGCCGAGATCAATTCAGAGGTCGTCAGCACCACGCTTTTCGTTGGCCACGGCGGCCCACGGTTCTATCTTGCGCTTTCGCCTGCCGACACCGATCCTGCAAGCGCGTTCTTCGTGGTCAACACCCACAGCTTCGAAGGCGCCGTGTCAGCGGCGGAGCGAGCCCGCCAGTATCTGCTCGCCAATCATCCCGCGGTTCGGGCTCGGGTCACGCGGCTGTCGATGGGAGGCAGCGAGTCCGGCATCGTGGAGGTCGAAATTACCGGGCCCGACGCCGATTACTTGCTTTCGGCGGCTGCCAAGGTCGAAGCGGCTTTCGACAGCGTTCCCGGCCTCGTGCTCAACGCCAACGACTGGGGCAACAAGAGCTTGACGGTCGGTATTGATATTCTGCAGGAAAAGGCGCGCGAACTGGGCGTTACGTCAAAGGATCTCTCGAACTTGATGCAGGCATTTTTCTCGGGGGCCGAGTTCTCGGTGTTCCGTGACGGGACAGACCAGATCCCAATCGTGGTACGGGCTGAAGAAGCGTTCCGTGATAGCCTGGAAGACCTCGCCAACCTGACCGTTCCCACGCAAAACGGGCTCATCTCGCTCGATCAGGTCGCGCGCTTCCAGCCACGGCTTGAGCTGTCCCAACTGCGCCGTGAAAATCAGGTTCGCCAGATAACAGTGTCCGGCAAAAGCAGCACTCTGGCTGCTGCAGAGGTTGAAGCGCTAATTGCCCCTACACTCGCAGAACTCGACCTCGAACCGGGCTATCGGATCCGGATCGGCGGCGAAAGTGCCGACGCGGCAGAGGCGAATGCCAACTTGGCGGAGGGGATGCCCTATGCGCTCGTCGTCATGATCGCGGCGCTGGTGTTCCAGTTCAACTCGATCCGCCGTGTGGCAATCACATTCCTGACCATCCCGATGATTCTTATCGGCGCGCCGTTGGCTCTACTGCTTACCGGTCAGCCACTGTCCTTTTTTGCTATTCTTGGACTGATTTCACTGATGGGCATCATCATTAATAACGCCATCGTGCTGATCGACCAAATCGACATCGAACGCAGAACGCTCCCCCTTGACGATGCCATTGTCGTCGCGTCGAAGAAACGGCTCAACCCGGTCTTGCTAACCTCCCTCACGACTGTTCTAGGTCTCATCCCTATGGCGCTGTTCGGCGGCGCGCTTTTCGAGCCCATGGCGGCACTGATGATAGGTGGGCTGCTTCTCGCTTCGCCGCTAACGCTGCTTTTTGTGCCGCCACTCTACCGGCTGTTTTTTCGCGGCGCCGCGGTTCCGGACTGACGCCTATGCCGGTCGCGGTTCAAATCGGCCTCGGTAGCACGCTTATTCTCGGGTGTGCGGCAATACACATCGCGGTGGCGATGGCGGCGATTGCCTGGTTGCGCGCCAAACAGCCTTTTCATCAGGCAGTGACTTTCGTCTCAGGTTTCAAGTCCATTGCTCTGCTCTTCTTGCTGCTTCTATTCTCTCATACAGTGCAAGTGTATCTTTGGGCGCTCACCTTTTGGGCGACCGGTGCCCTTCAAGGCTACGAGGCGCCGATCTACTTCTCGCTCGTCACCTACACGACGCTTGGCTACGGCGACATCACCCTGACCGAGGCATTTCGCGTCCTAGGCGCCATGGCATCGGTTTGCGGCATACTGATGTTCGGCCTGACGACAGCATTCCTAGTCGGCGCCCTTGCACGGCTTCTGGGTGCGAAGGCTTGATAGCAGTGGTCAACTGGTCTTGACGACACTGCTTACGGCTAGGGCTGTGTTTGCGCACTGTTTGCTTTCAGCAAGTTCTGAGGCGGCAGGCAATGGTGCTTGACTCTTGCGGCACCAAGGCAGGGCAAGGTCGGCTTGCTACGCAGTTCTTCCTTTCGAGCGCGTAACTTCGTGGTCCGCTAATGGGATGAACCGGCTGCTTTCCCCGGTGGGTTACCCTGAGAGGGTTTACCCGAAGCAGAAGGAGAAGCA
>NZ_JBFNXX010000062.1:0-5522 GCF_040811725.1 Sulfitobacter sediminis | reverse complement strand
GACCTCCCTAATCTCAAGGGAAGTGAATCAGCAGTCAGAGCATCGCTCAAGCAGAGTTTTTCAACACAATCAGCCCAGAGGCGACATTGCTTCTAGTCTAATCTATTTCTGGCGATTTGGGCTGCGCTAGGCACTTTCTGGGCGCTCAGACAGAGTCTCGTATTTGGCGAAACGTCTCGTCAGCCAAGGCCCTATTCTGATCCGGTGATAGGTGCATCTTGGACTGCTTGTTAAGGCGGCCCAGCACTCCATGTGCCCAAGCCTTTCCCCACGGGTGATTGATCCTTTCCGCAATCGCTAAACTCTTTTCCGCGGCCTTGGCGGCGGCATCGGCGTCTCCCGACCTTCGGATCGCTTCCGCATGCAATGCGCCAAACCAAGACGTAAAGATTGGGAAATTGAACTGCTCAAATGCGCGAGTGCATTCATCGAGAAGTTCGCGAGCTTCATGTGTTTGACCAGCCTCCAGCATTGCGTAGCCTTCAAATGCTCGCGCGTAGGCCCTGCTCGTAGCATCCGGCGCATTTTGCTCTGCTTCTCCACAGATCAAGACACCACGTTCTGCATCTCCGGAGGCAACGGCTGCCCAACCTAAAAGAAACATACCGTAGCATTGCAGACGAGGATTGGTGATCCGCTGGCCTATCTCAATCACGGTGTCTGCGATTTGAGCTGCCTTTGTCGTATGGTCGGCAATCATGTATATCATACCGACGTAAAAATGGCTCATCCCCAGCCAATATTCGTCACCAGCTTTAGTTAGCAACTCTATGGCTCGGCTACCGGCTTCTAGGCCCGAAGCGCAATCTCCAGTCTGATAGTAGATCAGCGAGAGTGACGCATTCGCCTTCCCTTCAGTGAGAAGGTCACCGACGGCCTGTGCCGTTTGCGCAGACACCTTGGCAGCTTCCGCCGCCAAACCGCTCTCTCCGATGCGGCATTGAATATGGCTGATCCAAAAATGACATTGCGCCGCTAAGGATCGATTAGAAACTCTTTCAATCAAGTCTTTTTCTTCATTCAAAGTCTGCAAGCTGGCGTCGAACTCGCCAAGCGAATATCGACACTGCGCTATCAAATACTTTATTTCCAATCGCCTAATATCCGCCTCGAGCGGAGAGATTTCCTCTGCGTCTGATGCATTTTGCAGAGCCTCGAGCGCTGATGCCAGCGCCGTGAGAGCTGCCTTATTGGCCCACTTTCCAACCGCGCGTCGCGCAGCATCGAGGAAATAGGTGACCGCTTTTGTCCAGAGTTCGCCTTTGAACGAGTGATGTGCAAGTATCGCGACAAGCTCATCCTGGTTCTCAACCTTTGACGGTGGCTCACCGTCTTCAAAAAATTCGACAACGCGCCGGTGAAATTCAAGACGACGATTTTTTACCAGTCCTGCATAGGCAACATCCCGAGTAATGTTCTGAAGAAATGAATATTCTCGACGTGGAAAGATCTGGCTCTCGCGGAGAAAGTCTAGGTCCTCAAGTCGAAAGATGCTGTCTTCGAAGCTAGAACTGTCCTGTCCGGACACAAAACGCAGGGTCTCCTCCGGAGCGGTTCGACCGATCACTGCCGCGGAGTGCAAGACCTCCTTCATCTGTTGGCTTAGAAGGTCGATACGCGCCTCTAGGATCGCCTGCACGGTAAGTGGAAGCGAAATCTCCTCAACCTGCCGTGCAGCAGTGTATCTGCCCTTGTCGCCGGAGATTTGCCCATCTTCCAACAGCGTGCGAATGCTTTCCTCAATGAACAAAGGAATGCCGCCAGTGGCCGTCACGAGCTTGGATCGTAAAGTGTCAAGAGAACCATCTGATCCAAGTATATCGTCGACCATCTCGCGCGCATTTGTTTCCGACAATGCGTCAACATACATGCGGCGATAATGCCCACGTTGCTCCCAAGTTTCATGGAACTCGGGCCTGAATGTAAGAACGAGCAATAGGCTGTTCCCAGAAATTGCTGGCACCAAAGCCTCAAGAATGTCCTGGCTTTCTGGGTCGATCCACTGAACATCCTCGATGGCAAGCATTGTCGGCGTGCGCTCACCTAGCATCATGAGAAATTGAACGACCGCGTCTGAGACCTTTGCTCGTCGAACCGCGGGCTCCATCACATTCCAAGCCTTGTCATGGATTTTGCAATCCAGCTCGCTCGCGATGGGGATGACGAATGGTTCCAGATACCCTTTGTCTCGTCCCGTCAACGCTTCGAGACGCTTAAGCACTTCATCAATCTTTGCGGTATCGGGTATTGCGAGAACGTTTCGAAGTAACATGCGAACAGTGTGCATCGGGCGCGTCAAATATTCGGGTGAGCCAGCAACAAAGAAGTGTCTAAAATCCATTTTGCTCGCTAGCTGCGAAGCCTCGTAAGCTAAACGTGACTTGCCAACACCTGGAGCACCAACCAGACCAACAACCGCGCCGCGCTGCTCCATAGCGGCATCCAAGGCGTCTCGCAGGCCAACCATTTCACGGTCTCGACCGCGCAGACGATTCAAGCCGCTCCTAATCGAAGTTTCTATGCGCTGCCCCTCCGGCCGCACTTCGTTGAGAACGAATGCTTTTACCGGTGCACTGAACCCTTTCACCTCGACGCTGCGCGCGTCCTCGGTTGCAATTACAGCCTCAGCCAGCCGAAAAGTGTTGTTTGTGATTTGGATCTTACCTGGGGCGGCTGTTTGCTCCATGCGTGCCGCAAGGTGAACCGTCGGCCCAATCGCATCATAATCCATGTTCAAGTCATCGCCGATGGACAAGACCACGACTTCACCAGAGTTTAGACCAATTCTGAAACTCGGATTCTGAACGCCATTTCCAGACTGATCCGGCATCATGTTGAATAATGCGTCGCGCATTTCCACTGCGGCTCGACAGGCTCTAGTAGCATGATCCTCATAGGCAATTGGTGCACCGAAAATTGCCATTATCCCATCACCAAGGACCTTGCTGACGATACCATCGTGGCGGTGAACGGCCTCACACATACAGTCCACCATGGTAGCAAGCAGCCCAAACGCATCTTCTACATCCTTGCTCTCTGTGAGCGCGGTTGAATCCATTATGTCTGCAAATAGAACTGTGATGTGCTTGCGTTCACCCGGCACTCTATCCTTGATCTTTCGCAACTTGTTTGCCAGTTGCTCGGGCAAGTCAGACGCCTTGCGCTGTGGGCTTTTCGCGAGTTGGAAGCTTGCTGAATTAGGAACACTTCTTGTCCCCGATGAAACTTTTGTTGATCCAGTTTCTTGGCGAACTGAAGTACACCCGAGCCGCTCGCCGCAATTGCCGCAGAACGTGTGGTCTGTCGGATTGCTCCATCGGCACCTTGAGCAAACTACAACCATATATTCGCCGCACCCGCCGCAGAATCTATTCGAATTCGGGTTTTCAAAGCCGCACTTGGCGCATTCAGCCATAATGATGCTCCTGAAATCTTCTGGTGCGCAGGCAGGCGCAGTTCGGTGATCGTGATTACAGCTTAGAGCCTGATCAATGAAAAAGTATACAGGTGCCTAAGAAGATGCTGCAGATGACCAATGGCAAGTTTGTCCGCAACTGGGACATATGCCCTTCCTCGCCCAGTGTCCGCTTTGTCGCGTAGATGGGCGCATCTTGACCGCGCTAACCGTGCTCAAGAATCCGGATCAAAACTGCATCGCCCGTGATGAACATGACCGTCATGCTGGTAATCCGCATGACCTCAGCAAGCTGAGGAGTTTCTCGAGATCAGTGTTGCGGCGATATGGATGGCGGCGGGCCAAATTTTCCGGTGAACACTTGGGGTCGAGCGAATTGACCTGCGCACCGATCATGACCGCTTCGTCAAGGCGATCCTGCGCTGCGAGAATGCCCGCAAGCAGAACACGAGCTTCAAGGCTATCGGGTTTCCGTCGTAGCAGTTCAAGCACAGCCGCTTCAGCCATCTCAAGTCGACTCAGATCACGATAAGCGGCGGCAAGAATCTCGACCCACCAGGATGCGTAGACCGGCGCGGCGCGGATCGCGAAGGTAACCCTATCCAATGCTTCCGCAGGCCGACCGTACCAGAGAAGGATGTTTGCATAGAGGGCATTCGTGTTCGCACATTGGGGCCTGATTGAGATGGCCTCCTCCGCCAAGCGCAGGGCTTCCTCATGCTCGCGTTCGAGCAGATCGCGGAGTCTTGTGAACTGCCGTAGTGCTGCATCATGACGTCGTTGCATTGCATAGGCAGACATAAGGCTACGATGCGCCTTCTCGTTCAACGGATCGACCTCCAGGAGCCGTGCGCTGAGGCTGGTGAGCCGGGCTGGATCGCACGAGATCGCTGGATTGGTGAGCAGGTGTGTGAGTCCGGCAGTCATGAGGTTGCGGAGCCGCTCGCGCTCGGTCCTGAGCCATGCTTCGAAAGCTTCCTCTCGAATGCTGAAGCCGTCGAGCAGGTCGCCAACATAGAGTGACGACGCCGTTTCGAGCGACCTCACATCCGTCATGGCAATCAAGTCCTCGAACTCCCAGACATCCACTGACACGATCTCAGATTCCAACCGGACAATCCCATCATCGGCGACGAGCGCGTCGCCAAGAGTCCGACGCAAGAGCGAGAGGGCTTGGCGTAGACTTGCACGGGCTTGATCCTCGGCCCGGTCCTCCCAGAAAAGCGCTGCGAGCCGCTCCCGGCTGATCCCTCTTGAACCATGCAACGCAACGCAGGCGGCAAGCGCCTTGACCTTCCGGGGTAAGGATTTTGCCTCAGGTCCGTCGAACTCGAGGCCGCCCAATAGCCGCAAGACGGGATTCCCAGAGGGTGTTTTGCTTATTCCGGACATCGCTTTACTCCGTCACGGGACATACTCGGACAGGCCGCTTTTTGTCACAATCGCTAATATCGGACGTGCGCCAGGTGCGGACACGAAATTACGCCGACGTTACGCTCGCTTTGACGCCGCACATACGGCGAGGGGCGATGGTCTTTCTCAGAAGCATTGAATCAACTGAGGAGAAACAACGATGTTCCCGACTTACGACATGAACCCCATCGCGATCCGGAAGATGCAAGAGGAGCGCATGGCCGCGATGGAAAAAAAGAAACCACTCTCGATCTCGCCCATTCTTCCGGCACTGGGATCCATCTGCGTCGTGGCCATCGCAGTGATAATTGCCGTTTGAGCGGGAGTTACGCACTTAACGGACCGATCCTATGATGGCCCCGTTCATGGGGCTGTCGTAGATATTTGGGTTGCTTTTGCAGCGTTGCGGCGAACGGCGGTTTCGTCCCGCGTTGCAGTCTTATCCCGAATTTCGATGAAGGTCGGGTCTGGCTAGAAGCGGTCATTGATAGACGCTGATCTGCGGTTGCTGCCGTGAGTGGCAGCTTATCCCCATACCGGACGTTTGCCGAAATCGGGGCTATGACTGCAAGGCGGACAAAGCATGAGTAATCGGGCTGACCAAGTAGCTGGGTCAGGTTCTCGATAGACTTGCGGCAATTGCTGCAATCTGAGGAGAACGAGATGGATTACTTTGTGGGTTTGGATGTGTCAC
>NZ_JBFNXX010000061.1:0-5638 GCF_040811725.1 Sulfitobacter sediminis | reverse complement strand
GAAGAGCCGGGCAGAAACCGTTCGGCCATCAATTCAAACGAAATCCCCGGTCGACTTTTTCAACAGCATCCGGACAAACCGGTCGTCAGAAACATTAGCGGCAGACTTTTCGTTAGAAAGAAGCCTAAAGAAAAAGCAGTTCTTGATGAACTTTGGATGGCAGGCAGCGATGTTTTGCACGCTGCCTGCGTCACGCCCCGTTATTTCGCTTGAAGCGCGTTGCTAGGCCGCCGCCGCCCGGCACAGGCAACTCGCCCGGATCGGGATATCGGCGCGGGCGACTGCCTGGTCGAGCAAGAGCTTCACGTGGGGCAACTCAACCTCTTCGCCGCGTCTCATCAGGCATTCATGCAGGCCATGAAGCGCCCATACGTTGCGGGGATGTTGGCTGGGACGCGGTAGTTTCCCGTCTAGACCAAGATCAGCACGATAGACCGCTTCAGCTTCGCCATATTCACCTGCTTCCATCAACAGAGCCCCCAATGCATGACGTGTCGGTTGCGGCCATGACCAAGGCTCTTCGTATTCGAGGTTGTCGTCTAATTCGACGGCCCTGCGAAGATGATCTAGGCCCTCCTCGCGGCGGCCTGCCTTGAAGGATATCTCTCCCTTCATCATCTCTTCAGCGACCGCAAGCACATCGCGTGCCTTGTTGTTAAAGAGCATCCGGCTGTCCGGCACGTTGGCATAGGCAGCGGTGAAATCAGTCATTGCCGAATTTGCCTCATCATGGCGGCCAAGATTGGCCAAGGCGACAGCCTTGGCGTAGTGGATAAGCGCATTTGTCGTGACATAGAGCTCCTTGTCCTCGGGCTGCTCCAACTCGAGAATCTCAGACCACATGCCGAAACGGATGTAGACATGAGGTGCGGCAGCTACAAAAGTTTCGAAAATGTCAGGATAGGAGCGGACCACTTCATCAGGGACCTCATCGCGTAGACGCACCACCGCATCTACGGCCGCAGCCTTTTGCCCAAGGAACATTGCACCGTAGAAAGCAAAGTGGAGATTGTGGATGCGGTAGAGGGCATAAAAGTTGGCCGGTCCGGCATAGGCCTTGAACTTGTCGTCGACCGTTGCTGCCGCGAGGTTGCGATAGAGGACGTTTTGATACTCTCCACACAGAACGTCGATGTGCGTACCCATGTGGACGAGGTGGCCCGCATCAGGCACCAGGTCTTTCAAACGGTCCCCATGGCGCAGAGCTCGCTCCGGATGGGGCGACATCTCCATCAAGTGTATGTACATGTGCAAAAGACCTGGATGATCCCAGGCACCCGGCGTTTGATCAAAGGCCCGCTCAAGGACTGCCATCGCCTCGGGTGTCGACGCATCAGGATTCGGCACACCTTTGTGAAAGTCCCAGAGCTGCCAAGGTGTCCTGTTCATCATTGCTTCTGCGTAGATGCAGGCGACATCCAGATCGTCAGGGTTTGCCTCGTAGACGGGCTTCATTGCTGCCGAGAAGCCATCATTGAACGGCTGGTAGTCCTCGATTTCAGGGTCAGTGGGATAGCGAGATGCGAGCGCTTCGATGAGCGCGCGTTCGACTGGTTTTGCGGCCTTGAGTGCAAGGCCTGCCTGCAGCGCTTTGTGGGCCCGCTCTAGGGCAGGCCCCTTCTCTTCGGGTGTAAACACTTCCCATGGCTTGTTGTAATTTGGGCCAATGGCATAAGCGATGCCCCAGTATGCTAACGCACAGGCTGGATCAGCCTCCAAGGCTCTTTCGAAACACTCAAGTGCCTCTTCGTGATTGTAAGCGAACAACCACACGAGGCCGCGATCAAACCAAGTTTGTGCAATGGGTACGTCACTCGCCGGGCGACTGTAGCTGCCCAGATCGAAATATTCTGACATCGTGAAACTCCTTGTTGGTTCTGAGACCATACTACAAAAGCGAATTTTAATGAGACTAATCTTGCATACCCGCCAGCTTAAGCCCTTCCATAAGAGTGTCGACGTAGCGATCGCAATCGGCGAAGTGGAGCTTCTTTCGCCAATGGCTCCGCGTCGTTGTATCTGGCTCCAACGCCTGCAAAACCTTCAGCGCGTCGCTTGCGCGCGGATCGTTCAGATGTCCCATTGCGCCAAGCCTAAACAGATGTGACCACTTCATTGCGTTGGGTTGAGCAACAGAAGCGTCCCCAGAGGCAACTGCTTTCTCGTAGTCCCCTAAGGCAAGATAGGCAAAGGCGCGTACAAAAAGGAACGACGTCATTTGAGGATCATGAGGGGATAGCCGAATTGCGTTGTCGAAGTAGGGCAAAGCCTCCTCGGCATGCCCGCTGTAAAACAATGCAAACCCCATGCCGTGATGCATTTGTGCGAAGGCCGGACTGAGTTCTAGTCCCTTGCCGAACTCCCGGATCGCCCCAGGATAGTCACGCTTGAGATTCAGCACTCTGCCGTAGGTGAACCGGGCTTGGACATTCCTGTCGTCCAGTTCAAGTGCACGGCGGACCAATTGTTCAGCCTCATCCAGCGTGGTCTCTATGTCTTCGGCGAGATCGTTCCAAACGTCGTAGCAGAGTTGATAGGCCAGTCCCGCGCATGGTGCGCCGAATTCGGGATCGGCTTCGATTGCGGCCCGGAAGCATTGTCGCGCAACTTGGGAGTCTTGCGGTGTGAAGCGATACAAACTCCACATCCCTCGATGATACAGATCCCACGCGCCAAGATCACTTGTTGACTTCCGTTGTGCCCGTTCGCGTTCGGCGTGCTCCATTTCAGGCTGAATCCGCGCCGCGATAGTCTGCGAAATTTCGTCCTGCAAATCGAAAATGTCTTCAAGCACACGATCGTAGCGATCGGCCCATATATGTGTGCCAGCAGCAGCATCCATAAGCTGAACTGAAATCCGCACACGCGCGCCTGCTGTACGCACGCTACCCTCCAGTACATAGCGAACGCCTAAATCCCGGCCGATCTCCTGCAAGTCCATCTTTGCGTTAAGGAAGCCCAAAGTCGCATTCCGCCCTTTGACAGACAGCGAATTAAATCGCGTCAGTGAAGTAACAACTTCCTCATTTACGCCGTCTGCTAGGTACTCCGAGTCGTCACTGCCAGACATATTTCGAAACGGCATAACTGCTATGCTTGGCCGGGAAACTTCATTGATGTGGGTTGGCCGTCCAACTTCGACTGCGCCTAGCTTCCCATCATCAACAAGGCGAGCGCAATAGACTCGAACGGGCTGAAGGATGTTCTTGAATTCCTGTGGTCCCAAATCGCCGAATAGTTTCTTAGTGCTCGCCTTTATCTCAGCATGCACCTTCTCGGAAACCGCAATCCCCTCAGGCGGCGAGAGCCCTTCTAGACGGGCAGCGATGTTCACAGCATCACCGTAGATATCACCGTCTTCGATAATGATCTCTCCTTGATTGACGCCGATCCGCAAACGAACGCGTCTCTCTTCTGGGAGGTCAGTGTTTCGATCGGCTGTTTCCGACTGGATTTTCCGGGCGCAATCCAGCGTGGCAGTCGCACTGGGGAATTCGGCGATGAACCCGTCCCCGATATACTTCACCAACCGCCCCGAGTTCGCTACGATCGCCGGTTCGATAACCCCAGATTTCAGCTCACGCAGTATGTTCAGTGTGCCTTCTTCATCAGCCCCCATCATGCGGCTGTAGCCCACGATGTCTGCGGCCATGACGGCTGCTAGCCTACGCTCCATCAAGCGGTATCAGCTCCCTTCCTCATTATTTTGCGAGCCTGTGAAACTTGAAACCTCAGTCCGCTGAGAAACATTACATCTGCCTTGTATTCGATCAAGGCGAGGCGCCTGCTAAATCTACAAAGAGTGCGCCTCTAAATGCCAGCTAGACTGAGGTATGGATCGTCTGGTTTGGGCTCTTCTGTGACATCCGAGTCTTTTCATCAGATGACCGCTGAGCCAGCGTAACCAGTCATTCATCATTGGCTCGTGCCGCCGCAACGTCCGCTTTCGCGCTGCAACGGCCGCTTTTGCCAACACCGGCCACTCGTTTGAACTGCGACCGATGTCTCAGAACCGGACATTGCCGACCTTCGTAGCTCTGAGACCGACGGCGGTTCTCGGGCGGCACAGTGAAAAAGACTGTATGCGCGCGCCAACGCCCCTTCACCCGGAAAGCGAGAAAAGCCTCCGTTCAGAAAGACCGGTTACGCCCGATGTCAGGATAGCGACTTGACGAGGAGAACCCAGTTTTCAGTTTCGGTCTCCCAGCCGTCTTTGACGCATGGGGCTTTGTCCAACTCAGAGTATCCCTTTCGCTCGTATAGACGCCTCGCTCCCACGTTTTCATCGGCGACAATAACACTCATTTTGCTGTATCCCGCGTCGCGGGCTATCTCGTCGGCGACATCGAGTAGTTTCGAACCAAGGCCCTGACCTCGGTTCTCTGGGTAGCAAGCCAGAACATTAACATACCAGCTGTCTAACGCTTTGTTTTCCAGTTCCTGCAAGGTGCGGAACAAGGCTGGGAAGTCATCTCCAATTTCTTCTGGTTCAGATCCGATCCCATAGCCTGTGAGGCCAGCGACCGCCCCGTTTCCAAAGTCAATTACGACCACCTGCCCCTCTCGTACCTTTTTGGCCTGTCGCGCGCGACCGACGGCCCAGGGATCCTCGCCATCTTGAGCCAGCCCGGTCCAAACATGGAGCGGCAAGCCCTCGCCTGCAAAGTTCACCAAGTCCGCAAGTGCATGGGCATCAGTTTCAACGGCCAATCGCAAAGGCTTTTCAAGGGGTATCACTTCCCTCACTCACTCCTAAGAATTCAAAGATTCATAGACATCTCATGCCAAGTCATTCCTCCATGGTCGGAAGTCGATGGCTGCAAATAGTTGTATCCAAATCCCTCGTAGAGTGGGACGTGATGCTCTTTGCACATGAGGTGGATTGTCGACTTACCCATCCTTTTCATGCGCCCCACAAACTCGACCATCAATGCCCGTGACAGCCCCTTGCCCTGATGCGCGGGATCAACAACAACGGACATTATTACGACGTTTGGCGCGTCAGGGTCATGCCCAACCAGCTCTTTGAACTCCTCGTCAGACATTTCGACTTCATGGGCACATCCGCAATTGATAAAGCCAACGATATCGCCTTGTTCCTCAAGAATGAGGAAGCCATCGGGATAGACCTCGATCCTCTTGGATATCTTTTCGAGGGTTGCTGCTTCGTCGCCTTCATAGGCAGCGTTTTCAATCTCAAAGCATCGAGTTGCGTCGGAAGGATTGGCGTTTCGGAACGTGCTCATGCGTTTACACTATGCGCGTTGGGTCAAGTTGCATAGCCGTCACTAGTTGGGCCCACAACACTTGGTACTTTTGGGCTCTTCTGAGACATCCGAGTCTTTCTATCGGATGACCTCGAAGCCGCCGTCAGCAGTCATTCATGCCTAGCTCGCGGCGCGGCAAAGTCCGCTTTTGCGCACAACGACCGCTCTTACTAACTTCGGCCATTCGCTGCGGAGACGATCGATGTCTCTGATGCGGACAAAGGGTGAGTTCGCTGCGTTTGCGCAAAAGGCTGCTTCCTTGCGGATATTGTTGAAAAACTCTGCTTGAGCGTTGCGTGATCGGCTGATTCACTTGCCCTGAGGCAAGGGAGATCTGGCGATGATGGGACCGAAGCAGGTTGCTCAGAGGG
>NZ_JBFNXX010000060.1:0-5846 GCF_040811725.1 Sulfitobacter sediminis | reverse complement strand
AGCGCGAGACGAAGCTGGGCGCTCCGCGACCGATCCGACACATGCATGCAGCGGTCCAATCGAACCGGGCCAACAATAACTGCGAAGAGAAGCGTGACCCGGATGAGAGACCAGATCCTGAGAAACGGAAATGAAACGATGAAATGAACTTGACCCAAACGCCCGATTAGAGAAGCTGCCGTTTGCCGAGCGAGCGCCAATGTCTGCTTCGTCGCGATGGGGAAAAAACGGTGGACATCGCCACGGCCAGAACTCCCAGGCAGAATCCACCCAAAGCCTAAGACTGGGCAGCTATTCAGATCAACAATACTGACGTAAAAGGCAAATAGTTAAGAATTTAACTGGCGACATTGTCCCCTAACCCTTTGGCCGGAAGAAGAGATTGAAGTCAGGGTCAATGATCCGTCAAATATGGATGATAACCATTTTCCAGCATCATGGATTCCAGCGGGCGGGCAACATAAGCAACAACCGGTTCTTTGCAAACCGCAATGTAATGCGCCTGAAAGCGTTCAGTGTCCGTGAAACCTTGGGTGATGTTGAAACCAAAGTCATCCATCACCATTGCTTGACCATCATCACAAGCCCCGTAGCGTGGGAAGGCAATTTCCGGCAGCGCCTCCCAAAAGATCTCCGCATTAAAACCGCCGTGGTTTTTCAGCGCGTCTGTGCGCACGTCGCCAGAAAGAGCCATCTTTGTCCAATTCAACCCCAGAACATCGTAAACAGTGCCGGGGTACGCCATCTTGAAGCCACCTGCCGGGATTATGGCAACCGATGGCACACTGGGCAATTTAGCCAGTTCGGTGCCGACAATCCGAGACCCTTCCGCAATACGAAGTTCATGCCTGACATTGCCGCCATCAACGATAAATGCACCCCATGTCAGACCTGCATAGAATACCAAAACAAGGCTCAGAGTAATCTTGGTCAGTTTTTCAGAATACGCAGCCACAAACTCGGCAAGTGCATGGGCGGCAAGGGGAATGGCAAGTGGTAGGATGTAGATCAGGAATCTGTAAGAGCCAAAGTGATCCCCTCCCAGGATGACGTAGACCAGCAATCCTCCAATGGTCACATAAGGGACTAGCAAGGCATAGAAACGTGCGGCGGGGCGTGCAGAACTGGCGTTGATCATGGCAATCGAAAGTGCCGCACCAATAAATAGAATAATTGTTGTTGTCTCAGTTAGGAAGCTGCCGACATAAGAAATGCCCTGGCTCATTTGACCAAAGAGATCAGTAGATGTTTTGGCATAGAAAGTATTCGGAACGGGATATCCAAAAAATTGCAATCGCCAGATCGTAACGGCAGCGATAACCGCGACACTTAGCAGACCTGCGATGACATAAATACCGAAGGAGCGCCGGGTGTGCCATCTGAAATAAATCGCAATAGCGAAGAGCCCCTGGGCCACCCCAATTCCTTCTGGGCGGACAAGGGGGAGGCAACAGGCCCCCAGAAGAAGCCCAAAATACCCAGGCCAGGACCCACTCTGGGTCTCTATGCGCAACATGCTCCAGACCAGTCCACAGATCGCGAAAACCCAAAGGGTAATGTCCATCAAAGACCATAAGCTCCAGGCAAAAAAACCCGGGAAAAAGTTGAACAGCAAATAACAGAGTGCAACGGCGCCGCTAGCCCCGCCGATCATTCGCGTGATGGCACCAGAAAAAACAAGGGTGCCAACCGTCAGCAAGCCCGATAGTGCGGTGATCATGAGGATTGGAAATGGGGTGAGGAAAAGCGCAGCATTTATCAATGTCCATAGCAGCGAGGTAGAGCCCTCAACCCGCTCACCCCCAATATTGTAAACGTAGCCATGACCCTCAGCCAGGTGGCGCGCATAAACCTGGGTGATATTCGCATCGTCAAAACCAACCCTGGGTTTCAGCGCGTAATAGGTTAAGGTCAGTTGAAAAAAAATTGTGACAGCAAAACAGATCAGAACCGCCGGGTTGTTGCGAAAACCACGCAAAGTAGATGAGCTCTTCATGGTAACCTCATAAGTCGAGATATTTGAATATGCGTTCGGGGTTGGCAAGCTGCAATCCGGTCTAATGGCATGGCCACTTCGCGATCTACTGCTGCTGGGTGCGGCTGCTTCGGTAGCACCTAGATATTCAGTCCCGGCATCTGGTGGATCGGATTTAGGATGAATCGATCCGGGTCTGATGTCCAGATTTTGCAGATGTATTCGTATGGAGTGAGGCCGCTGAGCGTCTTCAGCCGACGTGCGAAGTTGTAGGCATCAAGGAAGTCGCCCTGGTGGCTGCGAAGTTGATCGTGGCTGTCGTAGTGATATCGCTTGACGGTCGCATCCTTGATGGTGCGGTTCATGCGCTCGACCTGGCCGTTGGTCCATGGGTGGTTCGGCTTGGTGAGACGGTGCTCGATCCCGTTGGCCTCGCAGATCATGTCGAACCGCATCGGTCGGGAATAGATGGTGTTCCGGTTTCTCGGCTGCTCCGCGAACTGGATGCCGTTGTCTGTCAAGATCGTGTGGATCTTGTAAGGCACGGCTTCCAGAAGGAGTTCAAGGAATTCCCAGGCTGTCTTGCGGTTCGCCTTTTCAACCAACTGCGCGACGGCGAACTTGCTGGTTCGGTCAATGGCGACAAAGAGATGGAGTTTGCCTTCTTCTGTTCTGACCTCGGCAATGTCGATGTGGAAATAACCAATCGGGTATCTCTTGAACTTCTTCCGTTTGGGCTTGTCCCAATCCATATCGGGTAGTCGAGAGATACCATGCCGCTGAAGGCAGCGATGCAGAGAAGACCGCGTCAGGTGCGGGATCGATGGCTGCAAAGCATAGAGACAGTCGTCCAGCGGTAGCAATGTGTGCCGCCGGAACGCGACGATCATGGCTTCCTCTTCTTCGCTGAGAACGGTTGAACGCGGGTCTTGGGGCCCGGTCTTCAGATCTTCAACGGTTTGGCGTTTACGCCACTTGGCCACCGTCTTGGGATTGATCCCCAATTCCCGGCTCAGCTCCGCGATCGAAGATTGTCCCTCTCGGGATCATGCTACGCATAACCCTGCCGGGCAGTGGATCGCTGTATTGCTGCTCTGACGGCGTGCGTGGTCGTGGCGCTGCCATGACGAACTTGTCCCATAAGGCCTCCTTCCATTCCAACGAAAGGATCACACCATCAAACCTTGGGATCAAACACCTAGAGTGTTCGGCCTTTAACCTGAGACATATCCGGCAGGCTTGAGGTAGTTCCAGCACTCTTCCGGTGAGAAGAGTTCGCAGATTTCTGTGAGAGCCTGGAACATGTCGGTGAAAGTTCGAGCACCGATCCTGCGTAGGTGTGCTTTGAGTTTCGAGAAGGCCATCTCAATCGGGTTCAGGTCCGGGCTGTAAGGTGGCAGAAACAGGAACCAGCATCCGGCTTTGCGCATGGCTTTGGCAGCGGCGGCGTTCTTGTGTGTGGCGAGGTTGTCCAGGATCACGACGGTGCCCGGCTCCAATTCCGGGACCAGCACCTGCTCGACGTAAGCGGCGAAAGCTTCGCCATCCATCGCCCCCTTGATGGCCCACGGTGCGATCAATGCGTTGGCGCTTCTTCAATGTATTTCTGAAACCGCGTCCTGACTGCCGATGGCAAAGGTGCTGACATGATCCATCCTCCCAAATGGGATGAACCACAGATCAACGCTTATGGGAATCCCCAACAATTCAGGTTTCGCGGCGGACGCTCTAACCTGGCAATTTCTGCCGCCGCGATCGTCGCTACGGCTGTATGGTCCGTAATGCTACTGATGAAGCCCGTAGTTGTATCTTCGAAGCCTGTTCCCAAGGACGACGGTGAGAAACCAGCGGAGTGACCTGAATAGGCTGCCTCGAACACGAGGCAGCCTCAATGCTACTGGAAGATTAGCAACCCATGGAAAAGTTAGAGGCACTTCTCGCACACTAAGGTTCTGGAACTTCGGGCACCGCAAAATTGATCGTTTCTGAGACGCTCTACTTCTTACCGATAGACGCATTCTCTCTGCGATTTCGGTGTCGCAATACTGCCTCTCGAAACCATTTTCCCAGAATTATCGCATTGTGACGGGTTTCGAGAAACATGGCAAAGCTGACATTCGCCGCAAACTGACTGATGACCGCTCCGGGCTCTCCTGAGACATCCGAGTCATTTTGTCAGATGACCGCTTGGCCGCCCTTTGCGGACACTTGATGACCAATCGCTTCGGTGACGTGCTTGTCTGGACAGACTAGAAAGGACCGCATGTTCCCTTCGGAGGGCAAGTATGCGCGCCTTTGTAGCGATTGATCTTCCAGACCTCGTTCGTGGTGAGCTCGGAGACTTGCAGAACGAGCTTGCGGTCGGTCGAGCTGTGCCCGAGGAAAACTTGCACCTAACGCTCTGTTTTCTGGGTGAACAGCCTGATGAGGCGATCAAAGAGGCGCACCTGGCTCTATCATGTATTCAGAGCTCTTCATTCACTCTGCGGTTGGCCGGTGTTGGAAGCTTCGGGAAGCGCTCGCCGCAAGTGATCTACGCGGATGTGGCGCCATCCCCCGGACTCATGGAGCTTGAAAAGCGGATAACCCGGGCGCTGAGGAATGCTGGGCTTCGGTTTCAGAAGCGGCGTTTCCGTCCGCACGTGACGGTCACGCGCCTGCCCAAGGGACTCTCGGTCTTCGAAATAGCAAACCTGCAAAGCCGACTGGCGGAGGTTTCGGCCTTCCAGGGGTCAGCATTTGAGGTCAGTAGTTTCCAGCTCTACCAATCGACCCTGACGCCAGCTGGCGCGCTGCACCAGGTGCTCGCGAACTACGAGCTGGCAGGGAGCTAAGAGCGGCCCAACGGCTTCTCGACCAGGTCTGAAACGGTCCGAAAAATTTCAAATCGCAGCATTCACGATAATCGAGTTCCGCCTCGCAGGCCTCCCGTTGCGCATCGAGTGAGTTGAAGTCCTGCTCAAGCCCCTCTTCGGAGCTCTTGCGGGTATAGATGGCGCAGCGGATCCGGCGCATCACTGGACCCCGAAGAAGCGCGGACCTGACCAGTGGGCGCCGGTAATGTGCCTGGCAATGGCGGAGAGGGACCGCCAGGTCTTGCCGTCCATGACATAGCCACCATCAACAACGTCGACCTGGCATGTCCGTCCGTTCCACTCCCGAACCAGGAAGGAACCGGGCTTGGCGGCAGCGGGAACGGTCTTTCCGGCGGCAATCTGCTTCAGGCGACGCACCGTTTTGGCCGATACACCGCCCAGTGCTTCGTTCTGCGCCTCCCAGGTCAGCACTCGCTTGAGGAACTGCAGAGACAGATGCTTGGGCGGTGGGCGGCCAAAAGCCTCGCGCCAGCGGTCCATGCAGGCTGATCGATCACAGGCTTCGATCTCTGCGATCAGGATCGACACCTGATCTATCTCTCCGGCGCTCACCGGTCGCCCTGCCCTGCGACAATCCGATAGACCGATCCCCTGTCTGTCTCTGTGCGGGTCACCGCGCACCCCGCCTTGCGCTGCGCTGATATCGCCGCCCTTGCCGTGTGCGGTTGCCAGCCGAAGGTCTTTTGGAGCTGGGCGATGGTTACCCCGGACTTCCGGGTCAGCAGTTTGTGTAGCTGCGCCTGGCGCGTTTGCTTACCCGCAGCCGTCTTCGGTTTGGCTGTCTTTGGCGGTACTAGCTCTGATGTTGTCACGGTCTGTCTCCACTCTTTGGGCAAAGGCCAACCCCTCGCCCTGTACTGAGTGGAGCCCGGAGGTTCCGGGCGTCATCGACACAGACAGTACCGCTCAGTCCTGCCCAGAAGTCCAGTCAAACTTGCAGGTCAGCCCCACAAGCAGACCTTGGTGCAAACCGCAGCGAATGACCGGACAGAGCC
>NZ_JBFNXX010000005.1:0-303499 GCF_040811725.1 Sulfitobacter sediminis | reverse complement strand
TGGGCATGAACTGATCCTCCTGAACAGGATGAATCAGAAAACACACCTCATGGGAATCCCCTTTGATTCAACGAAAGATGGAACCGCTCTAATCGGGCCGTAAGGGTCGGCTATGATAAGATTGATGACCGTCCGCGAAGCCCTCGCGCGACGGGAGGGTTGTGATGAGGCGGGACAGGCAGTTGGTTTTGATCAGTTCGCATATCGGTATGCGTGAGGCAGGAGATAGCGGTGCGCAAAGCACCGGGCGGCTCCATGCCATCGACACGGCCAAGGGGATCGGCATCCTTTTCGTTGTCTTCGGTCATGCCTGGCGCGGGGCTTTCCATGCCGGCATCCTGCGGGATGAGGCACTGTTTCGTGCCGTCGATAACATGATCTATGCCTGGCACATGCCTCTGTTCTTCTTCCTGTCCGGGCTCCTGTTCCTCGAAGTGGTGGAACGGATCGAGGCCGCGCCTTTCCTCGCAAGCCGGGTGCGGCGGCTTCTCTGGCCTTTCGTTTTGTGGACATGGTTGTTCTTCGGGATGAAACTGCTCGCGGGCGGGGCCGCGAACCATCCGGTGACGCTGGCCGATTTTCCGCTGATCCCGCTGCCACCCTACGAGCATCTTTGGTTCCTCTGGGCGCTGTTCCTGTCGCAGGTGCTGGTGCTGGGACTGTTCCGGGCGTTGCGACCGGTACTGGATGTCGCGCGGTTGCGCGTCGTCTTCGGTGTGCTGGCGGTGGCGCTCACGCTGCTGATCCCGTTTTTCTATGTGCCCTCGCCGACCTTTGGGGCAACGGTTGAGCATTTTCCCTATTTCGTGGCCGGTATCGCGCTGGGTGGCATTGCCAACCGAAAACCGCCCGCTTGGTTGGTGGTGATGGCGGGTGCGGTCTTTGGCTTGCTGATCTGGAATGCATCGCAGATCTGGGCGTCGCTGCTGGTGTCGCTGGTGCTGACGGTGTCTGCCTGCATCGTCTTTGCGCGCCTCGATCCCGGGGCCGAGCGACCCTCGGCACCGATTGCATTCCTCCGGCTTCTGGGTCTCTATTCCCTGCCGATCTTCCTGGCGCACACGATCTTTTCGGCAGCATTCCGCATCGGGCTGTTGAAGGTCGGCGTCGATGGGCTGAACGTCCATCTTCTCGTGGCGACCATCGTCGGGCTTGCCGGACCGATCGCCCTTGTCTGGGGAAGCAGGCGACTGGGTGTGGCGAAACTGCTGGGGTTCTGAACCTCTGAGCAAGGTCATATGCCATCTCTGACGGTTCTGGGGTCACGGACCTCTTGATCCCCCATCCCCGCACCGCTATACGCCCCCGGTGGCGCCGATTCCGCGCCGCATTATTTGAAACGCCGCGTTCACCCACTCCCGTCGCTGGGGGGTGTTTCCGGCAGAAGGAGAAGCGACATGAAATTGCATGAACTGTCCGATAACCCGGGCGCAGCCAAGAAGCGGATGCGCGTGGCACGTGGTCCCGGCTCTGGCAAGGGCAAGACCGGTGGCCGTGGTATCAAGGGTCAGAAATCCCGTTCGGGTGTGGCGATCAATGGCTACGAAGGCGGCCAGATGCCGCTCTACCAGCGCCTGCCCAAGCGTGGCTTCAACAAGCCGAACCGCAAGTCCTATGCCGTTGTGAACCTTGGTCTGATCCAGAAGTTCATCGACGCCAAGAAGCTGGACGCGAAAAAGCCGATCGACGGTGCTGCGCTGGTGGCCTCGGGCCTCGTGCGCCGCGAGCTTGACGGTATCCGCGTGCTGGCCAAGGGCGAGTTTTCGGCCAAGGTCGATCTGCATGTGGCCGGTGCCTCCAAATCCGCTGTCGAGGCGGTCGAGAAGGCCGGTGGCAGCGTGACCGTAGCCGCGAAAGCTGAGGCGGCGGCGGAGTAAACCGGTTTCGAGGCTTGTGAGCGGGCGCGCGCCCGCTTACATAGACTTTCGAGTTTTCAGGGACGCCGCCCGCTGGAAAACAGCCCGGGCGGCGTTTGCGTCACAAAAAAAGAGACCCGAAAATGGTATCAGCCGTCGAAAACATGGCCGCCAACACGAGCTGGTCCGCACTGGGCAAGGCCACGGACCTGCGCAACCGGATCCTCTTCACGCTGGGTCTGCTGATCGTCTACCGTCTGGGCACATTCATCCCCGTGCCGGGGATCGACGGCACCGCCCTGCGGGAATTCATGGACAGCGCAGGCCAGGGCATCGGCGGTATGGTGTCGATGTTCACCGGTGGTGCGCTGGGTCGGATGGGTATCTTTGCCCTTGGCATCATGCCCTATATCTCGGCCTCGATCATCGTGCAGCTGCTGGGGTCGATGTACGAGCCCTGGAAGCAGCTCAAGAAAGAGGGCGAGCAGGGACGCAAGAAGCTGAACCAGTACACGCGCTACGGCACAGTGGCGCTGGCGACCTTGCAGTCTTACGGTCTGGCCGTCAGCCTGGAGGCAGGCGATATCGCCGCCGATCCGGGCATGTATTTCCGCATCGCCTGCATGATCACGTTGGTGGGCGGCACGATGTTCCTGATGTGGCTGGGTGAGCAGATCACCGCGCGCGGCATCGGCAACGGTATTTCGCTGATCATCTTCGTCGGCATCATCGCCGAGGTTCCGGCTGCGCTGGCGCAGTTCTTTGCATCCGGCCGGTCGGGTGCAATCAGCCCCGCGCTGATCGTGGGCGTGCTGGTGATGGTCGTGGTGACGATCATGTTCGTCGTCTTCATGGAGCGCGCTTTGCGCAAGATCCACATCCAGTATCCGCGCCGCCAGGTCGGGATGAAGATGTACGACGGCGGCTCGTCGCACCTGCCGGTCAAGGTCAACCCGTCGGGTGTGATCCCGGCGATCTTTGCCTCGTCCCTGCTGCTGCTGCCGGTAACGATCAGCACATTCTCGGGCAATTCCACGGGGCCGATCATGTCGGTGCTGCTGGCGAACTTTGGCCCCGGTCAGCCGCTGTACCTGCTGTTCTTCGTCGCGATGATCGTGTTCTTTGCCTATTTCTATACGTTCAACGTGAGCTTCAAGCCCGAGGATGTGGCCGAGAACCTGAAAAGCCAGAACGGTTTTGTGCCCGGCATCCGCCCCGGCAAGAAGACCGAGGAATATCTCGAATACGTCGTGAACCGCATCCTTGTGCTGGGTTCGGGATATCTCGCACTGGTCTGCGTGTTCCCCGAGATCCTGCGCGGCCAGTTCGCGATCCCCTTCTACTTCGGCGGCACCTCGGTGCTGATCGTCGTGTCCGTGACCATGGACACCATCCAACAGGTGCAGAGCCATCTTCTGGCACACCAATACGAAGGCCTGCTTGAAAAGTCGCAATTGCGTGGCAAGGGCAAAGGCAAGACGACCCGCAAGAAACGGAGCCCCGTACGTCGATGAATATTATCCTTCTTGGGCCGCCGGGTGCGGGTAAAGGCACTCAGGCGCAGCACCTTGTTGCGTCGCGGGGGATGGTGCAGCTGAGCACGGGCGACATGCTGCGCGAAGCCAAGGATAGCGGCACCGAAATGGGCAAGATGGTTGCCGATGTCATGGCGCGGGGCGATCTGGTCACGGATGACATCGTCATCGGGTTGATCCGGGAGAAGCTGGAAGGTGCCAAGGGGGGCAGTTTCATCTTTGACGGTTTCCCGCGCACGCTGGAGCAAGCGGATGCCTTGGGTCAGCTCTTGGACGAGATGGGGCAAAGCATCGACCATGTGATCGAGCTGCGGGTGAACGACGAGGTTCTGGTGGACCGGATCGTGGGGCGCGCGGAGGAAGCGCGGTTGGCGGGCAAGCCGGTGCGGGCGGATGACAATGCCGAGAGCCTGAAGGTGCGGCTGCTGGCGTATTACAAGCAGACCTCGCCGCTGATCGGCTATTACCACGCCAAGGGGATGCTGACGGCGGTGGATGGTCTTGGGACCATCGACGCGGTCAAGGATGAGATTGCCGGGGTATTGGACGGTTAAGCCGGGCGCCGGAGTTTGCGAAAACTCCGCCCCGATTTCTTCGAAGATTTCAGGCCCCGGCCGATTGGGTTGACGCCCTGCCGAAAACCCCATAGTCAGCGCTATCTCGAAAGAGAATCAATTCGTGCCGAGGGTCGCGCCCGGGGCACGAGATCACCTGATCAGCCGGGCCCGACGCGCGCAACGCCTCGGGCTTATGTTGTGAAAAAAGGGTCTGGCGTTACGGACCCGCAACGAAAGGAAGACGACACGTGGCACGTATTGCCGGCGTAAACATCCCGACTGCAAAGCGGGTTCCCATCGCCCTCACCTATATCACCGGCATTGGCAACGCCTCTGCCAAGGCCATCTGCGATGCGGTTGGCATCGAACAGTCCCGCCGGGTCAACGAGCTTTCGGATGCCGAAGTGCTCAAGATCCGCGAGCATATCGACGAGAACTACACCGTCGAAGGCGACCTGCGTCGCGACACGCAGATGAACATCAAGCGTCTGATGGACCTGGGCTGCTACCGTGGCCTGCGCCACCGCCGCAACCTGCCGGTCCGCGGCCAGCGCACCCACACCAACGCACGCACCCGCAAAGGCCCCGCAAAGGCCATTGCCGGCAAGAAGAAATAAGGGAGGGCTGCACCAATGGCACGCGATACCCGCCGCACCGCAAAGCGCAAGGTCTCCAAGAACATCGCCGCAGGCGTGGCGCATGTGAATTCGACCTTCAACAACACCAAGGTCCTGATCTCGGACGTGCAAGGCAACGCGATCTCCTGGTCGTCCGCCGGCACCATGGGCTTCAAGGGCTCGCGCAAGTCGACCCCCTACGCCGCCCAGCTGGCCGCAGAAGACGCGGGTCGCAAGGCACAGGAACACGGCGTCAAGACGCTGGAAGTCGAAGTGCAGGGTCCCGGGTCTGGCCGCGAGTCGGCGCTGCGCGCGCTGGCGGCTGCGGGTTTCAACATCACGTCGATCCGTGATGTGACCCCGATGGCGCACAACGGCTGCCGCCCGCCGAAGCGCCGCCGCGTCTAAGGACAGATTTTTAACGCTGGGGCCCGTGTGATTTTGCACGGGCCCCGGCACGCATTTTGAAACCTCGGGAGTCTCGCGCCGACCGGACATGCGGCACGAGGCAGGAATGGAGGGATACATGATCCACAAGAATTGGGCAGAACTGATCAAGCCGCAGCAGCTGGACGTGAAGCCGGGGAACGACCCCGCGCGTCAGGCGACCGTGGTTGCCGAACCGCTGGAGCGCGGTTTTGGCCTGACCATGGGCAACGCGCTGCGCCGCGTGCTGATGTCCTCGCTTCAGGGGGCCGCGATCACCTCCGTGCAGATCGACAACGTGCTGCACGAGTTCTCATCCGTGGCCGGTGTGCGTGAGGACGTCACCGACATCGTGCTGAACCTCAAGGGTGTGTCGATCCGCATGGAAGTCGAAGGGCCCAAGCGCCTGTCGATTTCCGCCAAGGGTCCGGGCGTTGTGACCGCTGGCGATATCTCGGAGTCCGCGGGCATCGAGATCCTGAACCGCGACCACGTGATCTGCCACCTCGATGACGGGGCGGATGTGTACATGGAACTGACCGTCAACACGGGCAAGGGCTATGTTTCCGCCGACAAGAACAAGCCGGAAGATGCGCCCATCGGCCTTATCCCGATCGACGCGATCTATTCGCCGGTCAAGAAAGTGTCCTACGACGTGCAGCCGACCCGTGAGGGGCAGGTGCTGGATTATGACAAGCTGACCATGAAGGTGGAAACCGATGGCTCCATCACGCCGGATGACGCGGTGGCCTTTGCCGCGCGCATCCTGCAGGACCAGCTGGGCATCTTCGTCAACTTCGACGAGCCGGAATCCGCGTCCCGCGCGGACGAGGACGACGGTCTGGAGTTCAACCCGCTTCTGCTGAAGAAGGTGGACGAGCTGGAGCTTTCGGTGCGTTCTGCCAACTGTCTGAAGAACGACAACATCGTCTATATCGGCGATCTGATCCAGAAGACCGAGGCCGAGATGCTGCGCACGCCGAACTTCGGCCGCAAGTCGCTCAATGAGATCAAGGAAGTGCTGTCGGGCATGGGTCTGCACCTTGGCATGGATGTCGAGGACTGGCCGCCAGACAACATCGAGGACCTGGCGAAGAAGTTCGAAGACAACTTCTGAGCCTGACGGGTGGGCGGTGCGCCCACCTTACGTAAGGTGGAGGTTTCCTCCACCCCCGGGGTGGGCAGGATGCCCACCTTACAAGACCGGGCGATACCGCCCTTTCATCGCCCGCCCAAGGGCGGACGACTATCGGGTGACGCGCCTCCCTTCAGGAGACGCTTACCCCAAGGAGAGCGGCTGACACGCATCGGCTGCCGGACAAAGCAAAAACGCCCGTAGAGGGCACATGATTGGAGAAGAACAATGCGTCACGCACGTGGATACCGCCGCCTGAACCGCACACATGAGCACCGCAAGGCGCTCTGGGCGAACATGGCAGGCTCGCTCATCGAACATGAGCAGATCAAGACAACCCTGCCCAAGGCCAAGGAACTGCGCCCCATCGTGGAAAAGCTGATCACGCTGGCCAAGCGCGGCGACATGCATGCCCGCCGCCAGGCCGCGGCCAAGCTCAAGCAGGACGCCCATGTCACCAAGCTTTTCGAGGTGCTGGGCCCGCGCTATGCTGACCGTCAGGGTGGTTACGTGCGCGTGCTGAAAGCCGGCTTCCGTTACGGCGACATGGCACCGATGGCGATCATCGAATTCGTCGACCGCGACCGCGATGCCAAGGGTGCCGCCGACAAGGCGCGGCTCGAGGCCGAGGACGCGGCTGCGGAATAAGATATTTTCGCATCTTGCGAAGGGAAAGCCCTGCCGTCTGGCGGGGCTTTTTGTTTTGAGGTCGTGCCGGAGTTGTATTGGAAAGATGAAGCAGGGGAGTTGCGCGTCATGGGGACGGAGCGCATATGATCGGGTGATGCGGTTTCTTGTTATTCTCTTACTGGTCTTGGCGGTGCCCCTGAGCGCGCAGCAGGTGCCGACTTCGGTTGCGCAGATGCAGCTTTCGTTCGCGCCGCTTGTGCGCGCGGCGGCCCCTGCGGTGGTGAACATCTATGCCAAGATCATGGCCGAGCCGCGCCGGACGCCCCTGCAGAGCGATCCGTTTTTCGAGCGCTTCTTTCGCGATCCGTTCTCCGAGCGTCCCCGGGTGCAGAATTCGCTTGGCTCCGGCGTGATCCTGTCCGAGGACGGGATCGTCGTGTCGAATTACCACGTGGTGGGTATGGCGACTGAAATCCGCGTGGTGCTGAACGACCGGCGGGAGTTTTCTGCGCGGGTGCTTCTGGGGGATGAAGAAGCCGACCTTGCCATTCTGAAAATCGAGGCGGAGGAGGCGCTGCCCTATCTCGCGTTACGCGACAGCGAGACGGTGGAGGTGGGCGAGCTGGCGCTGGCCATTGGCAACCCCTTCGGCGTGGGCCAGACCGTGAGCAGCGGGATCGTGTCTGGGCTGGCACGCAGCCGGGCGGGCGGGGGCAATTCGGGGCTGGGGTATTTCATCCAGACCGATGCGCCGATCAACCCGGGGAATTCGGGCGGCGCGCTCATTGACATGTCGGGACGGCTCATCGGGATCAACACGTCGATCCTGACGCGGTCGGGCGGGTCTAACGGGATTGGCTTTGCCATTCCTGCGGACCTTGTGCGGGCCTTCGTGGAACAGGCGCGGGCGGGGGAGAGGGTGTTCGGGCGGCCCTGGGCGGGGATCAGCGGACAGCCGGTGGATGCGGATATGGCGGGGCCTCTGGGGTTGGACCGGCCCGGGGGGATCATCGTGTCGGGGCTGCATCCGGCAAGCCCCTTTGCCAAAGCCGGGCTGGAAGTTGGTGACGTGATCATCGAGGTGGATGGTCAGCCGGTGAACACGCCTGCCGAGATGATCTACCGCATGTCGGTGGCGGGGCTGGGGAAGGTCGCGGAGGTCACGCATCTGCGGGACGGTGTGGCGGCACGGCTCTCGGTGGCGCTGATCGCGGCACCGGATGAGCCGTCGCGGGACGAGACGGTGCTGGGGGAGCGGACGCTATTGCCGGGGTTGACGCTGGTGCGGGTGAACCCGGCCGTGATTTCGGAGTTGAACCTGCTCTTGGAGACCGAAGGCGTTGCGGTGACGGATACGGGCCGTTTCGGCCGCCGTGTGGGGCTGCGGGTAGGGGATGTGATCCTGGCGATCAACGGGGTCGAGATCACGCATCCGGAGGAGGCGGCGGCCGTGCTTGCCGGACAGGTCCGGGTGATCGAGATGGTGGTGCAGCGCGGCGCGGGGCGGACGATCCTGCGGTTCCGGGTCTGATGGCGGATCTCTTCGACACCGGGGACGTGCCCACGCAGGGCGGGCATCGGCCGCTGGCGGACCGGCTGCGGCCCGCCACGCTGGCCGATGTGATCGGGCAGGAAAAGGTGCTGGGGCCCGAAGGGGCGCTGACGACGATGCTGGCCTCGGGCACGCTGTCCTCGCTCATCTTCTGGGGGCCACCGGGGGTGGGCAAGACGACCATCGCGCGGCTGCTGGCGGATGAGACGGAGCTGCACTTCGTGCAGATCAGCGCGATCTTTTCCGGGGTGCCGGAACTGCGCAAGGTCTTCGAGGCGGCCAAGATGCGGCGGGCGAACGGGCAGGGGACGCTGCTGTTTGTCGACGAGATCCACCGCTTCAACAAGGCGCAGCAGGACGGGTTCCTGCCGCATATGGAGGACGGCACGATCCTGCTGGTGGGGGCGACGACGGAGAACCCCAGCTTTGAGCTGAACGCCGCCGTGCTGAGCCGGGCGCAGGTGATGGTGCTGGAGCGGCTGAGCCTCGCGGAGCTTGAGATGCTGGCGCAGCGGGCGGAGAAGGAACTGGGCCGTGCCCTGCCGCTTGACGGGCCTGCACGCGAGGCGCTGCTGGAGATGGCGGACGGCGACGGGCGGGCGCTGCTCAATCTCGTGGAACAGGTCTCTGGCTGGACGGTCGAGGGCAGGCTGGACACAAAGGCGCTGGGCGCGCGGCTGTCGCGGCGGGCGGCGCAATATGACAAGTCGGGGGATGCGCATTACAACCTCATCTCGGCGCTGCACAAATCGGTCAGGGGGTCGGACCCGGATGCGGCGCTCTACTGGTTCGCGCGCATGCTGGAGGGGGGCGAGGACCCGCGCTATCTCGCGCGGCGGATCACGCGGATGGCGGTGGAGGATATCGGGCTGGCCGATCCCCAGGCGCAGGCGATTTGCCTGCAATCCTGGGAGACCTACGAGCGGCTGGGATCGCCGGAAGGCGAACTGGCGCTGGCGCAGGCGCTGACCTATCTCGCGCTCGCGCCGAAGTCGAACGCCGCTTACGTGGCCTACAAGGGGGCGCGGAAGGCGGCGAAAGAGACGGGGTCGAAGCCGCCGCCCAAGCATATCCTGAATGCGCCCACGAAGATGATGAAGGAACAGGGGTATGGCGCGGGCTATGCCTATGACCACGATGCCGAGGACGGGTTTTCGGGGCAGAACTATTTCCCGGACGGAATGGAGCGGCCCGCGCTTTATGCGCCGGTAGAGCGGGGGTTCGAGCGGGAGCTGAAGAAGCGGCTGGCGTATTTCGCGAAGCTCAGGGCGCAGCGGGAGGGGTGAACTTTGCGGGGGCGTTCCTGCGCGAGGCACGCTTTTCTCAGACGGCGGCCCTGAGGTTTCCGTTGCGCCGGAGTTGTATTGGAAAGATGAAGCAGGGGATGGACGCCGGGACCGGATCATCCGCGCCACCCCCAGCTTGACAATTCGGCCCCGAAGCACGACAGAGCGGCCATGTTTTCAACCACCCTCCTTGTTGCTTTCGGCGGTGCCATCGGGGCAGCACTTCGGTTCCTGACCGGGGTCGGCATGCTGCGTCTGACCGGGCCGCAGGAGTTTCCGCTGGCGATAATCGCGGTCAATGTCATCGGCTCTTTCCTGATGGGCGTTTTCGTGGTGGCGGCCGCGCATCGTGGGCTGACCTATCTCAGCCCCTTCGTGATGACCGGGGTGCTGGGGGGCTTTACAACCTTTTCGGCCTTTTCGCTCGAGACCGTGACGCTGATGGAGCGGGGGGATTATTCGGGGGCGGTCCTTTATGTGACGCTCTCCGTGGTCCTCTCCATCGCGGCGCTGATGCTGGGGCTGTTCCTGGCGCGGGGGGTTTTCGCATGAGCAGGGTGCAGACCGTGACCGTGGGGCCGGGCGACGGCGACCAGCGGCTGGACCGTTGGTTCCGTTCGAAGTTTCCGCACGTCCCGCAGGGGCGGATCGAGAAGATGTGCCGCAAGGGCGAGATTCGCGTCGATGGCGGCCGGGTCAAGGGATCGACGCGGATCGAGGTGGGCCAGCAGGTGCGCATCCCGCCGTTGCCCGAGGGCGAGGCGCCCGCGCCGACCAGGGCCCGGATCAGCGAGGCGGATGCCCGCATGATCCGCGACTGCGTGATCTACAAGGATGACCATGTCATCGCGATCAACAAGCCCGCGGGGCTGGCCACGCAGGGCGGCTCGCGGCAGGGCGAGCGGCATGTGGACGGTCTGGCCGAGGCTTTGAAGTTCGATCTCGACGAAAAACCCCGGCTGGTGCACCGGCTCGACAAGGATACCTCGGGTGTCCTTTTGCTGGCGCGGACGCGGGAGGCGGCCAAAGCGCTCACCGCGTCGATGCGGCACCGGGAGACGCGCAAGATTTACTGGGCCGTGGTGGCGGGCGTGCCGACGCCGTATCTGGGCGAAATCCGCTTTGGCCTGGTCAAGGCGGGCGGGCGCGGCAAGGGCGGCGAGGGCGAGAAGATGATCGCCGTGCACCCGCGCGACATGGACGACACGCCGGGCGCCAAGCGGGCGCATACGCTTTATGCCACGCTGTTCCGCGTGGCCTCTCGCGCCGCATGGGTGGCGATGGAGCCGATCACCGGGCGCACCCATCAGCTGCGCGCGCATATGGCCGAGATCGGCCATCCCATCGTGGGCGACGGGAAATACGGCGGGTCGGGGCAGGAGAACCTTGGCGACGGCTGGGGCGCGCAACTGGGCGGGATCATCTCGAAAAAGCTGCACCTACACGCGCGGATGATGCGCTTCGAGCATCCCGAGACAAAGAAGGTCATTACCGTGACGGCGGACCTGCCCGAGCATATGGCGCAGACCTTCGAGACCTTTGGCTGGACCGAGGATCTGGCGCAGGAAGACCCTTTCGAGGAGTTGCGATGAGCGCACCGTTGCGGTTGGTGATCTTCGACGTGGACGGCACGCTGGTCGACAGCCAGGGCGATATCGTCGCGGCCATGGCGCGGGCCTTTGCCGCCGTGGACCTTGCCCCGCCGCCGCGCGACGAGGTGCTGGGCATCGTGGGGCTGTCGCTCGATGTGGCCATGCCCACGCTGCGGCCCGACCTGTCTGCAGCGGCGCATGCGCGGATGGCGCAGGCCTACAAGGATGCCTACATGCAACTGCGCGCGGATGCAGGCGTGGTGCAGTCCTCGCCGCTTTATCCCGGAGCGATGCAGACTCTGCAGGCGCTCTACGCGTTGCCCGAGGTGCTGCTGGGTGTTGCAACGGGTAAGTCGCGCCGGGGGCTCGACAAGCTGATCGAGGGGCATGGGCTTGAGGGCTATTTCGTGACGCAGCAGGTGGCGGATTTTCACCCGTCCAAGCCGCATCCCTCGATGATCCTGCAGGCCATGGCCGACACCGGCGTGACCCCGTCAGAGACGGTGATGATCGGCGACACCAGTTACGACATGGAGATGGCCGCCGCCGCGGGCGTGCAGGGCATCGGGGTGAGCTGGGGCTATCACCCGCGCGAGCGGCTGGGGCAAGCCAGCCGGATCGTGGAGGATTATGCCGACCTGCGGGCGGCACTGGACCAGATTTGGAGCGTTTCCGCATGAGCGAGTGGAAGGCAAAGCGGTTCTGGAAAGAGGCGACAGTGGAAGAGGCCGAGGGTGGCTTTACCGTCCGTCTGGATGCGCGACCCGTAAAAACGCCGGCCAAGCGGGCGCTGATCCTGCCCACCCGCGCCATGGCCGAGGCCGTAGCCGCAGAATGGAACGCGCAGGAGGAAGAGATCAGGCCGCACCTGATGCCCGCGACCAAGACCACGAATGCTGCCATCGACAAGGTTGCCACGCAGCATGCGGAGGTGGCCGAGATGCTCGCGGCTTACGGCGACAGCGATCTTTTGTGCTACCGCGCCGATCATCCCGAGGGGCTGGTGGCGCGGCAGGCGGAGCAATGGGACCCGATGCTGGACTGGGGGGCCGAGGCGCTGGGCGCGCGGCTGGAGCCACGCACCGGGGTGATCCATGCACCACAGGACCCCGAGGCGCTACGTATCCTGTCCGAACGGACACATGCGCTTTCCCCGTTCGAACTGGCAGCGTTTCACGATTTGGTGAGCCTTTCGGGCTCGCTGATCCTTGGATTTGCGGCGGCAGAACAGGTCAAACCGCTTGACGCGCTTTGGGACATATCGCGCCTCGACGAGATTTGGCAGGCCGAGCAATGGGGTAAGGACGACGAGGCCGAACAGATGGCCGAAATCAAGAAAGAAAGTTTCCTGCACGCCGGGCGCATGTTCACCCTTTGTTGCGCACAGGACTGAGCGTTCCCGGACGGGACTGCCTTTTCCTTAGGAAGACCATCGGTAATCGCGGCTTTTTTGGGCCGCGCGCCCTTGACGATCAAACATGAATCCGAGCAGACTATGGGCCACTGACCGGGAACCCGGTAAGTATCGCCTCCGGTGCCAGAAAGGTGCCGGTTCAACCGCCCAAAAAGGTGGCGGATTATCAGGAAGAGGTAACAATGAAAAAATCTGTACTTTTCGGCGCACTGACAGTCGCCGGTCTGGCTGCAGGCGCTGCGGCGGCTGCGACGCTGGACGACGTAAAGGCACGTGGCAAGCTGAACTGCGGTGTGACCACCGGTCTCGTGGGCTTTGCCGCACCCGATGCGAACGGTGAATGGAAGGGCTTTGACGTAGCTGTTTGCCGCGCTGTCGCCGCCGCCGTTCTGGGCGACGCAACTGCCGTCGAATTCGTTCCGACCACCGGCAAGACCCGCTTTACCGCACTTGCCTCGGGCGAAATCGACATGCTGGCCCGCAACACCACCTGGACCTTCTCGCGCGATGTCGATCTCAAGTTCGACTTCGTCGGCGTGAACTACTACGACGGTCAGGGCTTCATGGTGCCCAAGGCACTTGGCGTGTCCTCGGCCAAGGAACTGGATGGTGCGACCGTCTGCATCCAGACCGGCACCACGACCGAGCTGAACCTCGCGGACTTCTTCCGCGCCAACAACATCAGCTACGAGCCGGTGCCGATCGAAACCAACGCCGAAGCCCAGCAGCAGTACCTTGCCGGTGCCTGCGACGTCTACACCACCGACGCATCCGGTCTTGCAGCCACCCGCGCCACGTTTGAGGCACCGGGCGACCACATCCTGCTGCCCGAGATCGTCTCCAAAGAGCCGCTGGGCCCGCTGGTCCGTCACGGTGACAACGATTGGGGCGACGTGGTCCGCTGGACCCTGAACGCGCTGATCACGGCAGAAGAGCTGGGCGTCACCTCGACCAACGTGGGTGAGATGGCGTCCTCGACCAACAACCCCGAAGTGGCCCGCCTGCTGGGCACCGAGGGTGAGCTGGGCGCGATGCTGGGTCTGGACGCGGATGCCTTCAAGCGCGCGATCGAAACCCAGGGCAACTACGGTGAAATCTTCGCCAAGAACATCGGCGAGGAAACACCCATCGGTCTGGCCCGCGGCCTGAACGCACAGTGGACCGACGGCGGCCTGCTCTACAGCCCGCCCTTCCGCTAAGAACCAAAGCCGGGGGGCGCGGATCATTCCGCGCCCCTCGCGCATAAGACCAACAGAATACCGACACGCGGCACCGCCGAAAGGTGCCAGGCTTGAACCAACGGTCGGTCAACGGGGAACAATCTGATGTCGACAACAACCGACCCTCAAGGGGGCACGTTCCGGCCATCCATGCTGTTGAACGACACGCGCTATCGCTCGATGACGCTGCAAGTGATCGCGGCCATCCTGCTGGCGCTGGCGCTGGCCTACCTCTACCGCAACCTCGCGGCCAACCTGTCTGCGCAGGGTCTGAACATTTCCTTCGACTTCCTCGGCAGTCCGGCGGGTTATGACATCAACCAGGTGCTGATCGACTACAACAGCCAGTCGAGCAACCTGCGCGCGGCGATCGTGGGCGTTCTGAACACGCTGCTGGTCGCCTTTCTGGCCTGTGTGACCGCAACGGTCTTTGGCGTGCTGGCGGGCGTACTGCGGCTGTCGAACAACTGGCTGGTGCGCAAGCTCATGGCCTTTTATGTCGAGATTTTCCGCAACATTCCGGTGCTGATCTGGATCGTGATCATCTTCACGATCATGATCGCCGTGTTGCCGGGGCCCGCCGCCTTCCGGGGCGAGAACCCGGATTCGACGATGTTCCTCGACCTCGTCGCCTTTACCAACCGGGGCGTTTATGTGCCCGGCCCCTATTTCACCCGCGGCATCGGCGGCGAGGAGGGGAGCATCGTGAACTGGCTCCTGGTCCTCGGCACGCTGGTCGCGTCCTTCTTTGTCACGCGGATGGTCACCGCCCGCGCCAATGCCACGCAGGCAGCAACGGGCGTGCGGCCCAAGACGTTCTGGACGAACCTCGCGATCTGGTTCGTGCCGCTCTTGGCGCTGCTGTTCATCCTCGGGCTCAAGTGGGACATCCCCGAGCTTCGCGGCTTCAACTTTGGCGGTGGCATCAAGGTGGGCGGTCCGCTGATCGCGCTCTGGTTCGCGCTGTCGATCTATACCGGTGCCTTCATCGCCGAGAACGTGCGCGCGGGCATCCTGGCGGTCAGCAAGGGCCAGACCGAGGCCGCGGCCGCGCTGGGCCTGCGGCCCAACCGGGTGATGAGCCTGGTGGTACTGCCACAGGCGCTGCGGGTGATCATCCCGCCGCTGATTTCGCAGTATCTCAACATCACCAAGAACTCTTCCCTGGCCATCGCCGTGGGCTATGCGGACATCACCGCGACGCTCGGGGGCATCACGCTGAACCAGACGGGCCGGGCCATCGAATGCGTGCTTCTGCTAATGCTGTTCTATCTGGTGATCTCGCTGCTGATCTCGGCGTTCATGAACGTCTACAACAACGCCATTAAGCTGAAGGAGCGGTAAGATGAGTGATACACATGCACAATCCGTCGCCTTCGTCCGCGAGACGTCCCTGCCGCCGGTGCCGCCGCCTACGGCCGAGACCGGAGTGGTCAAATGGATGCGGCAGAACCTCTTTGCGACCTGGGCAAACGCGTTGCTGACAATTGCGGCCGCCTACGTGATCTACCTGGTGCTGTCGGGCACCCTGCCCTGGATTTTCGCGGGCATCTGGAACGCCTCCAGCCTGTCGGAATGCCGCGAGATATTGCAGGGGGTCAGCGGCGGTTGCTTTGCCGTTCTGACCGAACGCTGGAACCAGTTGCTCTTTGGCTTCACCTACCCGTCCGAGCTTTACTGGCGGCCCACGCTGGCCTTCGTGTTGCTGTTTGCGGCACTGGCGCCGGTGCTGTTCTTCGATCTGCCGCGCAAGCTCTTGATCTTCACTGGCATCTATCCCTTCCTTGCCTATTGGCTGATCTGGGGCGGCACGATCCTGGTGCCCATTCTGGCGCTGGCGGGTGTGGTCATCGGCTACCTCGTCTATGTGCGGCTTGAGAAGGTAAGCTTTGCCGCCGGGTTCTTCGGCGGCCTGGCGGCGGCCATCGTGACCTGGGTCATCGCGGGCTACATCACCGCGGCGGCCGAGAACGTTCTGGCGCTGCAATCCGTACCCTCGCGCGACATGGGCGGCTACATGCTCAACATGATGCTGGGCGTGACCTGCGTGTCGCTGTCGCTGCCCATCGGCATCGCGCTGGCGCTGGGGCGGCAAAGCTCCATGCCGCTGATCAAGTGGATCTGCGTGGTCTTCATCGAATTCATTCGCGGCGTGCCGCTGATCACGCTTCTGTTCGTGGCGAACGTCATGCTGGCCTATTTCTTCCCGCCAGGGTCCGGGGTGGACCTGTTCCTGCGGGTGGTGATCATGATCACGCTCTTCTCTTCGGCCTATATCGCCGAGGTGATCCGGGGCGGTCTCGCCGCCCTGCCCAAGGGGCAGTACGAGGCGGCGGATTCGCTGGGCCTCGATTATCCACAGGCGATGCGGCTTATTATCCTGCCGCAGGCGCTGAAAATCTCGATCCCCGGCATCGTGAACATCGCGGTGGGCCTTTTCAAGGACACCACGCTGGTTTCGGTCATTTCGATGTTCGACATTCTCGGCATGATCCGGGGTCCGATCCTCGCCTCGACGGAATGGAACGGCGTCTACTGGGAACTCTTGGGCTTTGCCTGCGTGGTTTTCTTCGTCGTCTGCTATTCCATCTCGCAATACTCGCAGTGGCTGGAACGCCGCCTTGCGACCGACCATCGTTGATCGTGCTCAAGTAGCAAAGCGATTGCGCATAATGAACAGAAAGGGCTGAACACATGGCCGATACTGCACAGATGAAGGTATCCGACGAGGTCGCGATCACCATCCAGAAAATGAACAAGTGGTACGGGTCTTTCCACGTGCTGCGCGACATCGACCTCACGGTCTTTCGGGGCGAACGCATCGTGATCTGCGGGCCTTCGGGCTCGGGCAAATCGACGCTGATCCGCTGCATCAACGCGCTGGAAGAGCACCAGCAGGGCACGATCGAGGTGGATGGGACGCTTCTGTCCTCGGACTTGAAGAACATCGACAAGATCCGGTCCGAGGTCGGCATGTGCTTTCAGCACTTCAACCTCTTCCCGCATCTGACGATCTTGGAGAACTGCACGCTGGCCCCGATCTGGGTGCGCAAGACGCCCAAAAAGGAGGCCGAGGAGGTGGCAATGCACTTCCTCACCAAGGTTAAAATCCCCGACCAGGCGAACAAGTATCCCGGCCAGCTCTCGGGCGGTCAGCAGCAGCGCGTCGCGATTGCCCGCTCGCTCTGCATGCGCCCGCGCATCATGCTGTTCGACGAGCCGACATCGGCGCTGGACCCGGAGATGATCAAGGAAGTGCTCGACACGATGATCGAGCTTGCCGAAGAGGGCATGACGATGCTTTGCGTGACGCACGAGATGGGCTTTGCCCGCCAGGTGGCGAACCGGGTGATCTTCATGGACGAGGGGCAGATCGTGGAGCAGAACGAGCCGGAGGAGTTCTTCAAGAATCCCAAGTCACCGCGCACGCAGCTGTTCCTGAGCCAGATCCTCGGACACTAAACCATGGGTGGGCGGTGCGCCCACCTTACGTAAGGTGGAGCCCCGCTCCACCCACCGGTCTCACAACTCGCGCGGCACGACGAAGTGCCGCGCGTCTGCTTTTCCCCAGTCCGCGTCGCGCCAGTCGTCGATGTCGAATTCCGCCACCAGCGTCGCGCAGGTTGGATACTGATCGAACTGCGGATGATCGGGCGCATGCGCCACGATTTCCCTGGCAAACCAGCCGATGCCGGGATTGTGGCCAAGCATCAGCACCGTCTTGCCCGTTGCCCTGCGCAGGGTGCGCAGGATGTCGTGGTGCGGGGCGAGGTAGAGGTCGCGGGTGAAGGTCGTGGGTGTCTCTTCCGGCAGGTTCAGCCGAACCAGCGTCTCGCGCGTGCGCATGGATGACGACGACAGCACTTCGTCCGGCAGAAGGCCCTGTTCCCTCAGCCAGTCGCCCATCGCGCCCGCCGACCGGCGACCGCGCGGATTGAGCGGGCGGTCATGGTCCTGCCCGCTGCCCGACCAGTCGGATTTCGCGTGGCGCATGAGGATGAGGCGTTTCATGTCAGTTTCCTCTGAATTGGCGCATGTGATAGGCGGATTGCGCGGGCAGGCGCCCGAAGCCCTGGCTGACCGGGCAGGCGCGGCGCACGGCGCAGCCAAGGGCCATGTTATCAGCCCCGGCGGGCGTTGCGAGGAAAGCCTTGCAGGCGGGCACATCGTAGCCTTGGGGCGTCAGGGCGCCAGAAAGGCAGGCGGTGCGGCAGGGTTGGTCCGGGCACGACTGGCAGGGATTTGGCGGCGATTCCGGCAGGTCGATCCGTTCGGGCAAGGCCAGCGCCCCCCGGAAGGACACGAAGAGCCCGGCGACATCGTGCACCAGCAGGTTGACGGGCGAAGCATGGATGCGGCCCGTGCGCAGGGCCCAGGAATAAAAGGGCCGAAAGGGCGGGCCACCGAAAGGATAGAGCGGCATGGCACCGATCTCCGCTGCCCAATTCCCGATCACGCGCGTTGACCAGCGGTCCACCGGGTCGGGTTCGCCGTCCTGGCCTTCGGGACTTTGGGTGAATGCGGGCCAGAAGGCAGGCTCATCCGGGCCCAGCATGACCAATGTGCCGCAGCCCTCGGGCAGGCCATCGTCAGGCGTGGCTTGAAAACCGCCGAGCAGGGAAAGCTGGCGCTGGCGCGCTTGGCTTTCCAGCTCGGCGTACCTCATCCGCGGCGGATGATGCTGCCCGCACCGTGTGGCGTGAACAGCTCCAAGAGGCAGGCGTTGGGCACGCGTCCGTCGAGGATGACGGCAGCACGGGTGCCACCGGCCAGCGCGTCGAGCGCGGTCTGCACCTTGGGGATCATCCCGCCCGCGATGGTGCCATCGGCGATCATCTCGTTGATCTGGCTGGCCGTCAGCTCGGTCAGCACTTCGCCTTCAGCATTCTTGACGCCCGCCACGTCCGTGAGCAGCAACAGGCGGTCGGCCTGAAGGGCGGCGGCGATGGCCCCGGCTGCGGTGTCGCCATTGATGTTGAAGGTCTCACCATTGACCCCCATGCCCAGGGGCGCGATCACCGGGATGATATCCTTTTCCGTGAGATCGCGCAGGATGCGCGGATCGACCTTCACGGGCTTGCCGACGAGGCCAAGTGCGGGGTCTTCCGCCTCGCAGAGGATCAGGTTGCTGTCCTTGCCCGACAGGCCCACCGCGCGCCCGCCCTGTTCCGAAATCGACTGCACGATATCGGAATTGACCGAGCCCGAGAGCACCATTTCCACCACCTGCATGGTGGCGGCATCGGTCACGCGCTTGCCGTTGACGAACTCGGACTTGATGTCGAGCCGTTTCAGCATGTCGTTGATCATCGGCCCGCCCCCATGCACGACGATCGGATTGACCCCGATCTGCCGCATCAGGGTGACGTCGCGGGCAAAGATCTGCATGCCCTCGTCGCTGCCCATGGCGTGACCGCCGAGTTTGATCACCACGGTGGCGTCGGCATAGCGTTGCAAATAGGGCAGCGCCTGTGACAGCGTCTGCGCGGTGGCGATCCAGTCGCGATTCATGTCTTGTTTTCTCATCTCTTGGCCCTCTTGGTGAGGGGATCATATGAGATCGGGCGGGATTGACCACTGCTGAAATGCGGTGCCGGGTGCAGCGGTGCAATTGAGTTGTAGTGGAAAGATGAAGCGGGGGTCGCCCTGTCACTCCAGCGTGGCGATGATGGCGCGCAGCGTAGGGATGCCCCATCCTTTTTCGGAACTTGTCACGACGATCTCTGGGTAGGCGGCGGGGTGTTTCGCGAGCGCCCGGCGCACCTGGTCGAGGATCTTTTCGCGGTCCTTCTCCTTGACCTTGTCGGCCTTGGTCAGCACCACCTGGAAGGTGACGGCGGAGGTGTCGAGAAGGGTCAGGATCTCGTCGTCCACTTTCTTGATCCCGTGGCGCGCATCGATCAGAACGAAGGCGCGGCGCAGGGTCTGGCGACCGGAGAGGTACTGCTTGAGCAGGCGCTGCCATTTCTCGACCACCGCAACGGGGGCGTTGGCATAACCGTAGCCCGGCAGGTCCACGAGGTAATGGCTGTCGCCTGCGGTGAAGAAGTTGATCTCTTGCGTGCGGCCCGGGGTGTTTGAGGCGCGGGCGAGGCCCTTCATGCCGGTCAGCGCGTTGATCAGGCTCGACTTGCCGACGTTGGAGCGGCCCGCGAAACAGACCTCCATCCGGTCTGGGTCTGGCAGGCCCGACATGGCCACGACGCCTTTGACGAACTGGGTTTCGCCGGCAAAGAGCAGGCGGCCCTGTTCCAGCGTCTGCGGGTCCGGCTCTTCGGCGAGGGGGAAGGGGAGCGTTGTCATGCGCGGCCTGCCTTGTCGCCCACACGGACGGTGCCGCCCTCGATCACGCGGGCGTAGACGCCGAAGTTCTGGTGGCCGAAGCTGCGCTCCAGCGTGCCGAGGGTGTCGGCATCGCGCTGCCCCGTGAAGGGGTTCGCGGTGGTATGGGCGCAGCGTTCGATGGGCTCCTCCACCCGCAGGACCGCGCCGCCGATGCGAACCTCGTGGCCGATCCAGTCGTTTTCCTCCCGAGGGGCCGCGCCGTCGAGCCAGATGTTGCCGCGCCAGCGTTCGGGCTCCAGCACGCCGCCCAGGGGGGCCGCCACGGCCTGATGGGAGGCGGTCGTCATGATGGAGATCGAGGGAAAGGCGCTGTCGGTCATGCCGCGCGCCCCTGCGCTCACGATTCCGGTGGGGCGGCTGCGGTTGGCGGGGCAAAGCGGCGCGATCCAGTCGAGAAAGCGTGCCTGATCCTGCGCGTCATCGGGGCAAAAGGTCAGCTCGCCAAGCGCCTCGTGGCGCAGTGTCACCCGCCGCGCGCCTTCGTCCAGCCGCGCCCAGAGACCGGCAAGCCCCGGCGTGCGCGTGCCAATCACGAAGTTGTGACAGGGCGCCCAATCGCCATCCTTCGCACTTGGCTGCGTCGCTTCGTGGGTCACCGCCCACGCCCTGTCCCAGGGCATGGTCTGGCCCGCGACCAGTTCAACGCTCTCGATGCTCTCACGTCCGTGGCTCTTGATCGGGTGCCGCCAGAGCGCCGAAACGTGCATCACTTCCCGCCCTTTTTCGCGGGCTCCTTCACATCATTCGCCGCCTTCGGCTTGCGCTTGAAGCTGGAGCGGATGTTGCCCAGCACGTCGGGCTTGTAGCCCTGGCTGCGCATGATCAGGTACTGCTGGGTGAAGGTGATCGTGTTGTTGGCAATCCAGTAGACCACGAGACCGCTGGCAAAACCGCCCAGCATGAACATGAAGACCCAGGGCATCCAGGCAAAGATCATCTGCTGCGTGGGGTCCGTGGGTGCCGGGTTCAGTTTTTGCTGCAGCCACATGGAGATACCGAGCAGGAGCGGCAGGATGCCGATGAAGATCAGCGCCATGAAGCTGGTGGGTTCGGGCGCGTCCCACGGAGCGAGGCCGTAGAAGTTGAAAATCGAGGTCGGATCAGGTGCGGAAAGGTCCCGGAACACGCCGAACCAGGGCGCGTGGCGCAACTCGATCGTGACGAAGATCACCTTGTAGAGCGAGAAGAAGATCGGGATCTGCAGAAGGATCGGCAGACAGCCCGCCGCCGGATTGACCTTTTCCTTCTTGTAAAGCTCCATCATGCCCTGCTGCATCTTCTGGCGGTCGTCGCCCGCCTGCTCCTTGAGCTTTTCCATCTGCGGCTGGAGTTCCTTCATCTTGGCCATGGAGACGTAGGACTTGTAGGCCAGCGGGAAGAGCACCGCCTTGATGATGAGCGTGAGGCCGATGATCGCCCAACCCATGTTGCCGATAAGCTTGTTCAGCTCATGCAGCAGCCAGAAGATCGGTTTGGTCAGGAAAAAGAACCAGCCCCAGTCGATGCTGTCGATGAACTTGGTCACCCCGGCGGATTCGTATTCGCGCAGGATCGCCCATTCCTTGGCACCGGCGAAAAGTTGCATGGAGATTTCCGACGTCGCACCGGTTGCGACAGTCTGGGTGGGCAGGCGGGTGACGGCGCGGTAGATGTCGGACCGTGCGTCGTAGGTCAGCGCCTGGTCGAAGGTCTGACCCGCGCCGGGGATCAGGATCGCCTGCCAGAAGTGATCGGTGAAACCGACCCATCCCGTGGTCACACCCTCCTGCACGATGGCCTGGCGGCCCCATTTCGCGTTGACCTCGGCCTCGGCGATGTCTTCCCAGTCAGTCTCGATCAGTTCCTCGTCCGCGATGGCAACGGCACCCTCGTGCAGGATAAAGAAGTTCTCCAGATCGTCGGGTTCCGTATGCTGGACGATCATGCCGTAGGGGGCGAGGGTGACCGGCGCGTCGCCGTTGTTTGTGACGCTCTGGGTCATGGTGAACATGTAATTCTCATCGACCGCGATCGTGCGGCCAAAGACCTGGCCCGCGCCGTTGTCCCAGCTCAGCGTGATGGGGCTGTCGACGCCGAGGGCCTCGCCGCTGATCAGCGTCCATTCCGTGTCGGGGCCGGGGACGGCGTCAGGCGCGAGCCCGGTGCCCGCGGCCCAGCCCTGCAGCGCGTAATAGGCGTCAACGGTGCCCTGCGGCGACAGCATGGTCACGATCGGCGCGCCTTCGTCCAGCGTGGTGCGGTAATCCTTCAGTTTCAGGTCGTCGATGCGCCCTCCGACAAGCGAGATGGACCCGGTCAGGCGGGGTGTATCGATCTGCACGCGGGGCGCATTCGCGATACTCGCGCTGTCGGACTGGCTTACCGCATCGACGCCCGCAGGCGCGGTGCCCGCCGCCGGTGCCGCGGGCACCGCGGTGTCAGTGGGCGTGCCTTGAGTTGTCTGGACGGTGCCATCTATCGGGGTGTCGGGTTCTGGCGGCGGGAACAGGACAAACCAAACCAGGATCACGACGAAGCTGAGCGCCGTCGCGAGGATGAGATTCTTATTCTGTTCGTCCATGGGGACCGCCACCTGACTGTCTGCCGAAAACTAGGGTGGTTCAACAGAGGTCAGCCCTAAAGGTCAAGCGGATTCGGGCGAATTGCGACGCTTGGCCCGGGTGCGGGCGGGGATTGGCACGGATTTGCGGAAGCGGTTGCGGATCAAGGCCCGGTGGCCGCATGGCGGGGCGTCAGCGGGTCTTGTCGTTCATGATCCGCGGGACGTCCTGCAGCTTGGCCATATGTTTGTCGATCCAGTCGAGCGTCTGCTCGAAGGGCATCGGTCTGCCGATGCCGAAACCCTGGACGTGATCGCAGCCCAGTTGCGCGAGAAGGACGTGTTCGCCGACGGATTCGACCCCTTCGGCCAGCGTCTCTACCTGCAGCCTCTCCGCCATGGTCAGGATCGCGCTGATCATGCGCTGCTGGTCGGGATCGCGGTCGGCCTTCATCACGAAAGAGCGGTCGATCTTGATCCGGCTCACCGCAAATCGGCGGATCGAGGCGATCGAGGCATGACCGGTGCCGAAATCGTCGAGATCGATCCGGCAGCCAAGATCGCCAAGTGCATTGATGTTGCGCGTGATCATGTCGTCCGGCGCGCTGGCCACCACGGTTTCAAGGACCTCAACCGCCAATCTGGCCGGTGCGAGATTGAACCGGTCGAGTTCCCACTTGATCTTTTCCAGCAGCTTGGGATTGGACAATTCGGAGCCCGCGAAATTCACGCCAACCTGCGGGACATCGACCCCCGCGCTGTCCCAGGCCTTGAGCGCCGCGAAGGCGTGGTAGATCATCACCTCCGCCAGCCGCTCCAGCTGGCCGGCCTGCTCGACCGCCGGCAGGAACAGCGAGGGCGGGATCAGGCCGCGCTCGGGATGGTTCCACCGCGCGAGCGCCTCGAACCCGGTGACCAGCCCGGTATCGGTGGAAATTTGCGGCTGGAACCAGGGCTTGATCTGTCCGTTCTCCAGCGCGGTGACGACCTCCTCGCGGAGTTCGGCGCGGGCCCTCCGGTCGTGGCGCATCTGGTCCGAGAAGGCGCGCACCGTCGACGGGCCGCGCCGGTGCGCCTCGCGCAGGGCAATGGCGGCAGCCTGCAACCATTCCGCGCCGGTGTGCCCCGGTGCACGGCTGTGCTGGCAAAAGCCCACCGATGCAGACACATAGACGCCCATCCCATCGACCGAGATCGGCTCCTCGATCGCGTGCTGGAAACGGTTGGCCAGTTGCAGGCACATCTCGAGATCGAGGTGGCGCACCGGGTCGGTGCAGACCGCAAAGCGCGCGTCGCCGATCTGGGCAATCCGGTCGTTGCTGCGCAGCACCGCTTTCAGCTCTTCGCCGACGCGCCGCGCGATGGTGTCGGCGGCCTTCTGGCCGTAGCGTTCGATGATCTCCTCGAAGTCGTCGATCAGGATGCAGAAGGCAGCGGCGCTGCGGCGGGTTTCCTTGGCCTTGACGTAGGCGGTTTCGATCAGATCCTCGAAGACCGTGCGCGTCAGCAGCCCGGTCAGCGCCTCCTCGCTCCGCGCGAGCCGGCCGTTCAGGTTGCCGCCCACAAGGTAGACCACGGGCAATAGCCCCGCGAGCACGATAAGCGCCCCTTCTCCTCCGAACCAATAGGCAGCGAGGCAGAGCGCGGGCAGAAAGGCCAGCGCCGGCGGGCCGAGCAGCGCCAGAGACATCCGCCGCCTGAGATGTTTGAGAACGGAAGGCCATTTCTGCGCCATATATCGTCTCCCCTAGGCAACGCGGGGGCGTTGCTGGGGGGGGCTAGAGGAAAGCGGTGAGGGGGGGGTAACGGGGCAGGGTGGCGGGGAAGGAAATTTGTTTAAAACTCTTCGTATCTGGCTTGCCGTGCGCTATTGCCCGGTTGTGCGCTCCAGTCCGGCGAAATCGAAGAGCTTGGGGTCCAGCAGGTGAGAGGGGCGCGCGTTCATCAGCGCGCGGAACATCACCTGGCGGCGTCCGGGGCTGCGGGCCTCCCAGCCGTCGAGGATTTGCTTGACCTGCTGGCGCTGCAGCCCGTCCTGCGATCCGCAGAGGTCGCAGGGGATGATCGGATAGTTCATCGCGGTCGCGAACTTCTCGCAGTCGGCCTCGGCCACATGGGCGAGCGGGCGGTAAACGAAGAGATCGCCTTCCTCGTTCAGCAGTTTGGGCGGCATGGTCGCCAGCCTGCCGCCGTGAAAGAGGTTCATGAAGAAGGTCTCGAGGATATCGTCGCGGTGATGGCCAAGCACGACCGCCGAACAGCCTTCCTCCCGCGCGATGCGATAGAGATTGCCGCGTCTGAGCCGCGAGCAGAGCGCGCAATAGGTGCGGCCCTGGGGCACTTTGTCCACCACGATGGAATAGGTGTCCTGATACTCGATCCGGTGGGGCACGCCCATCTTCCGGAGAAACTCCGGCAGAACGGTCGCCGGGAAGCCCGGCTGGCCCTGGTCGAGATTGCAGGCCAGGATCTCCACCGGCAAAAGCCCGCGCCACTGCAGTTCGTGCAGGACGGCCAGCAGCGTGTAGCTGTCCTTGCCGCCCGACAGGCAGACGAGCCATCGCGCCTTGGGCGCGTCAGCATCGTGTCCGCCCTTTTCGATCATCCCGTATTGCTCGATCGCCTCGCGGGTATGGCGCACGATGCGCTTGCGGAGTTTCTTGAACTCCGTCGTCTGCGGCGCACCGTGAAAGAGCGGGTGGATGTCTTCGGGTTGATCGAGCATGCGGTCTGATAGATCAACGGGCGGAGCGGGGCAATTGCTTTGGTGATGCGGCCCCGAAAGGGGTGTTGCGCTGCAGATTTTGATCGTTAACGCCGGTTGGAAGGACGACAAGGCGGGATCACCAGCCGTACACCGCCCGTACACCCACCGTACATGGGCTGTGAACTTGAAGCCGACCCGCGTTGCAACGTTAACGGGCCGCGCGGTGAAGGCGAACCTGCGTCGGATCGGTTGGGTTGATCCGGCTCATTGCCGCGTTACTTCCTCAAAGGCGGCGATAGGGCCGCGGAGCAGAAGCAGGGTTTGTGATGCGTATCCTCGTGATGATCTGGGCTCTGATGCTTGCGCTGGCTGGATGCACCGGCAAGCCGTCCATCGACGATCCGAAGCTGTCGGACCGCGCATTGCGGATCGAGGAGTTCTTCGACGGGAAGGTCGTGGCGACCGGCCAGTTCCAGGATACCTTCGGCACGGTGCGGCGGCGCTTCGATGTCGACATCGACGGCACGTGGGACGGCCGGACGCTGACATTGGTCGAGGATTTCGATTACGAGGACGGCTCGGAAGAGCGGCGCATCTGGCGGATGACAAAGACGGGACCGCAGACATGGACCGGAACCGCGGATGGCGTTCTGGGGCAGGCACGGGGAACCGCGCGGGGAGACACGTTCAACTGGGTCTACCGGATCGACCTGCCGGTGCCGGATGGCACGTTGCGGGTGGCCTTCGATGACTGGCTTTGGCTGGTAAGCGATACGCGGGTCTACAACCGGGCCTACATGAAGAAATTCGGCGTGGATATTGGCGAGGTGCATATCACCTTCGACAAGGTGCGGTGAGAAACCGGCAAGGGTGAGTGATCGGCTGCCGCCGTGATTGGCAGAGCGGTTCTGAGGCTGCGGTGCGGCGCGTCGGGGCAATCGTGCAGCCCGTCACCCATCGCGAACCATCGCTTCGACGTCGATTTCCACCTTGTGCGCACCGATCAGCCCGGCGATCCGGTAGAGCGTATTCACCGGCTTGATATCGCGGAAGACGCGACCGTGCGCTTCGGAGATATCGACGACATCCGCTTCGTCGGTGATGTAGACGCGGGTGCGCACGACGTCCTCCGCGCCCCCCCCCAGCGCCTCGATGGCGGCGATGATCCGGTCGAGGATGTAGACGGTCTGCGCACCGGCGTCCTCCGGTGCCACGGCGCGGCTGTGGCCGGACACGGCCGTGGTGCCGGCAACAAGAATGCGGTCGCCGATCCGGCGTGCACGGCAATAACCGGCGATGTCCTCCCATTTCGAGCCCGTCAGCACGCGGGTCTCTCCGGGGCGTCCCGGTACGGCGTGCGCGGTCTGGGCGGGGGGCATCTCTGCCAAGTGATGCGACAGGTCGCCCGAGGCTGTCAGGAACGGCGGCTTGCGGTATTCGTCGCCACAGTCGCCGGGGATCGGCCGGGTCTGTTGAAAGCCCTTGTCGAGCGTCGCCCGGTCCTCGTCATCCAACGCGAAGGAGAAGAGGCGCATGTTGTCCTTCGCATGCATGTTCTCGCCCAGCCGTGCGCCGATGATCACACCGGCGACATGCGGCTGGTCGAGCACCCAGCGGGTGGCGACGTTCGAGACCGACACCCCGTGTTTGTCGGCCACTTTCTTCGCGGCCCGCAAGATCGCCTGCAGCGCGTCCCATCCCCCGGCTTCGTCGATGAAGCGCTTGTATTTCATCTTGGACCAGTCGGCGATCTCGTCAGGCTCGGGCTGGTCGACCCAACGGTCGGAGAGAAACCCGCCGCAGAGCGTGCCATAGGCCAGAACATGCGCCCCGTGTTTGGCGCAGACCTTTGCCATCTCGCCCGCCGCGCGGCGGTCGATCAGCGAAAAGCTGACCTGATTGGTGCGCAGGGGAACGCCATCGGACAGGGCGAGATTGAAATGCGCGGCGTCGAAATTCGTCACGCCCAGTTCCGCGATCAGGCCTTCGGCGCGCAGGCGTGACAACTCGTGCAGGCTTTCGAGCAGGGTATCGTCCAGGTAATCCCAGCAGTGGAATTGTAGGAGATCCACACGCTCCGTCCCAAGCCGGTCCAGCCGGGCCTGCACGCCTTCGCGGATCGCCCCGGCGCTCAGGGGACCGGGGGTCGGCACCCATTTGGTGAAGGCCAGCGGGCGCGGGTCGGGCGCACGCGCGAGCAGCCGCCCGGTCAGGATTTCCGCGCTGCCGTAGTGATCGGCCATGTCGAAGGTGTCAAAGCCGGCATCCACGTAGGCCTGCAGCGCGTCGGCCCCGGTGTCCGGGTCGATCTCATTGCCGTCACGTTCCATGTCTGCAACCTGCCAGAGCCCCGTCAGGACCCGGCTGATCGTCATGCCTGGCGCGATCTCGAAACGCTCCGGTGCCTGTTTCGTCTGGCTCATGTTGTCCTCTCCCGCGTGCCGCGATCCTGTATCGCCGCACCAGATTGACGACAAATTCCGGAAGTGCAAACCTGATCCGGTGTGATCGGGCGGGAAAGCGATGGCAGAAAAATCCGAGGAAGCCGGTTTCTGGCTTTATGATCTGCGCGTGGAAACCGTGCTGGACGGCCGCACGCCGGTCTGCCTACACGTGGAGGGAGAGAGCTTTCGCGTGATCGGCGAGAACCTTGTCTTTGAAAGGGATCAGAAGGTGTCGATGTACGCGCTGGCGGGGCTGCTGCCGCTGTTGCCCGCCAAGCAGAGGGAGACGGCCCCCGGCGACTGGATGTCCACGGATGCCGAGGTTGCCTGTCCCGATCCCCATTGCGGCGGGCGATTCCGGATCGTGCGGGAAGACCGGCGCTGGTTCTCGCATGCCGAGACAACCGGCTTGCCCGATGCACGCGGCACGCCCTACTGGCAGGAGCAGGAATGAGCACACCGGAAACCATGGACTTGCGGCCCGGCCACCCGATTTCGCGGGTGATCAAGGGGGGCTGGCAACTGGCGGGAGATCACGGCGAGGTGGACCGTGCGACGGCCATTGCGGACATGGAAGCCTTCGTCGAGGCGGGGATCACGACGTTCGATTGCGCCGACATTTACACCGGGGTGGAGGAGATGATCGGCGACTTCATCGCCGACCTGCGGCGCAGGCGGGGCGCAGAGGTCGCCAACCGGGTGATCGTGCATACCAAGCTGGTGCCGGACCTCACACGGCTGGATGTCTTCAGTCAGGCGGATGTGGAGGCCATTGTCGATCGCTCTTTGCAGCGGTTGCAGAGCGAGCGGCTGCACCTGGTGCAATTCTACTGGTGGGACATGAGCCGGGGCCATGCGCTGGACGCGCTGGGGGCTTTGAAGCGATGCCAGGAGAAGGGCAAGATCGCCAATCTTGGCGTCAACAACTGGGACGCCGAAAGCGTCGCCCGTTTCACCGATGCCGGGTTCGATATCGCGGCGGCACAGGTGCAGTATTCGGTGCTGGATCGCAGGCCTGCAGTGACGCTGGCCCCCTGGGCGGCCGAGAATGACGTGCATCTGCTGAGCTTCGGCACGCTCGCGGGTGGGTTTCTGACGGACAAATGGCTGGGACAGCCCGATCCCGGCTTTGAATTCTCAAACCGTTCGCTGATCAAGTACCGGCTGATCATCGACGAATTCGGGCCTTGGGACCTGTTCCAGACCCTGCTGCAGACGCTGGACGCGGTGGGCAAGCGGCACGCTGTGCCGCTCAGCGCGGTGGCCACGCGCTGGGTGCTGGACCAGCCGCAGGTGGCGGCGGCCATCGTGGGCGCGCGCTATGCGCGGCATCTGCCGCAAACGCTTCAGGTTTTCGACCTTGCCCTGACCGACGCCGACCGGGCCGAGATCGCCGCCGTGCTGGACCGATCCGGCGGGCCGAATGGGCCGGTCTTCTGCCTCGAAAGCGACCGCAGCGGGCGGCACGGGCGGATCATGAAGTACAACCTGAACACCAATCCCGACGATCAGATCCACGCGGCAAAAGGCGACTGACCCGGCTCAGACGCCTTGCCAAGACCGACCGGCACGCGCGAGGTCGGTCAGCAGCATCTGCGCGACCGGATGCGGCGCATCGGCGCGCGTCTCGAAGCGGATGGTCCTGTGCTGTGCCATCTGATGCCGTCGCCTTCGGCCCTGACGTCGATTTCGTGGGGCGTGTCGACGCCGCCGCTTTCCATCGTCAACACCGTCGCCTCAAGTCCCGGCCCGTTCAGCGCCATGGCAACCGCCGTGTTGAGCCGGTCCGGCCAGCGCACAACCGCGCGCGAGAGCGTGCCGGTCCACGGCTCCTCGATCTCGGGGCCGCGCATCGTGATCTCCAGCTTGCGGGCCTGCAGAGGCATGTTCGCCATGCCGCAGGCGAAGAGACGCAGGGGATGACCGGATTGCGCCGAAACGGTTGCGATACGCGCATGGAAGGCTGCGTCGGCCATGGCAACGGCCCCCACCGACCAGAAGGGCGCCAGCGAAAGCGCCCCTGGCCCAAAGTCGCGCAAAGCATCTGGACCCGCCGAGTCGATGATCAGGTCCGCGCGGTGGCCAAGAAAAGCCTCCGCCTCTGTCGTGTGGCCCGGCAGGCCAGGCACCGGGTGTCGGGTCAGCACCCGGCCAAGGCGCCATCCGTCCAGATCGCTGATGCGCTGCACCAAGGCGCTGCCGATCTCACCGTAACCGATGACCGAGACGGTCTTCATGCGTCTATCACCTTCCCACATGCTTTTGACCCGTCTAACGTAGTCCGAAAGAGGGATCAGAAGAAACGGGGACGGGGCCGGGTGCGGACAAGGAAACAGCCCAAGGCAATCAATGTGCATTTGGCGGAGGGCAGGCGGTGAGCGGCGGGCACCCCATTCTGTCGACCAGGGACCTGTCCTGCAGCTTCGGTGCGCTTCGGGCCGTGGATGGTGTGAGCCTCGACATCGAGCGCGGCACGATGACGGGCCTCATCGGGCCCAATGGCGCGGGCAAGACGACCTTCTTCAACCTGCTCGCCGGAGCCTTGAAGCCGACCGGGGGGAGCGTGCATTTCGATGGGCAGGACGTCACGGGGATGAGCCCGGACCGGCTGTTTCACCTTGGCCTGACGCGCACATTCCAGATACCCCGCCCCTTTTGCCGCCTGAGCGTGCTGGAAAACCTGTTGCTGACCCCGCCCCGCCAATCGGGAGAGACGATCACGGGCGCTGTCTTTCGGCGCGGCAGGATGCGCGCGGAGGAGCGGAAAATGCGCGAGAAGGCGATGGGTATCCTTGACTTCATGACGCTGGCTGACCTTGCCGATCATCCAGCGGGAAAAATCTCGGGCGGGCAGACCAAGCTTCTGGAACTTGCGCGTGCGCTGATGGGCGATCCGGCGCTGATCCTGCTGGATGAACCGGCGGCGGGGGTGAACCCGTCGCTGACCAACATATTGATCGACCGTATCGAGGCGCTGAACCGGCAGGGGCTTACCTTCTTCATCATCGAACACGACATGGATTTCGTGATGCGCCACTGCGCGCCGGTGATCGCGCTGGCCGAAGGCCGGGTGGTGTTCCACGGCTCCGCCGAAGAGGCGCAGGCGGATGAAGGTCTTCTCGATGCCTATCTCGGGACCGGCGTGGCATGAGCGCGGAGAACACCCTGGCGGTTTCGGGGCTGGAGGCGGGCTACATCAAGGACCTGCCGATCCTGCGCGGCATCGACCTTAAGGTGCGGCGCAACGCGCTGACCTGCATCATCGGCCCGAACGGGGCGGGAAAATCCACGCTGATCAAGGCGATTGCCGGGCTGGTGCCGGTCTCAGCCGGGGCGGTTGCATTGGATGGCAGGACGATCACGGGCATCCGGGCGGACCAGATGGCCGATCTTGGCATGGCTTACGTGCCCCAGACCGACAACATCTTTCGCACGCTGACGATACGCCAGAACCTCGCGCTTGTCCTGCGCCGGAACCGCCAGCGCGACCAGCGGCTGGAGGAGCTGTTCAGAATGTTCCCGCCTTTGAGGGACAAGCAGGGGGACCCGGCGGCCTCGCTTTCGGGCGGGCAGCGGCAGATGCTGGCCGTTGCGATGGCGTTGGCGAACAAGCCGTCGCTGATCCTGATGGATGAACCCTCTGCCGGGCTCGCGCCCAAGGCGGCGGCGGAGGTGCTGGACCTCGCGCGGGAGTTGACCCGCGAGGGGGTGTCGATCCTGCTGGTGGAGCAGAACGTGAAACAGGCGCTCAGGGTCTCGGACCACTGTTACATCCTTGCCGAGGGGCGCAATCAGATCGATGGCCCGGCAGCGGATATTCTGGCGGACCCCATCGTGGGTGAGATTTACCTTGGGCGTCGAAGGGTGAGTACGCCATGATCCAGAACCTGATGGACGGCATCCTGACCGGCTCGATCATCTCGCTGGGGGCGATTGGCCTGACGATGGTCATGCACATGCTGCGGTTCGCCAATTTCGCCTATGCGGAACTGCTGGCAATCGGGGCTTATGCGGCACTGGTCTTTGACCGGCTGTTCGCAGCACTGGTGCCGGTCATGGATCAGTCCTTTGGCGGTCTGAGCCTGACCTGGTCGCTGACACTGGCCACGCTTGCGGCGATGGCCGTTACCGGGGTTTCCGCCGTCCTGATCGACTGGGCCGTCTTTAAGCGCATTCGCGAAAAGGCCGACGCGCTGTCGATGGTTTTTGCTTCCTTCGGCGTGGCGCTGATCATCCGAAACGTGATCACCCTGATTTTCGGGCTGAAGGCGGAGCTTTATTCCAACGATATTGCCTTTGCCATGGTGCTGAGCCGCGATCCGCTGCTGCTGATCAAGCCCGATCAGGTTTTCGTCCTTGTCGCAGCCCTTGTGCTTATGGGCGTTTTCCACATCGTGTTGTCCCGCACGACCTTCGGCTTTGCCCTGCGGGCGGTGGCCGAAAACCCGGCCCTTGCGCAGGTGGCGGGTGTGCCGCTGGCCCGGATGGTTGTCGTGGTCTGGCTGATCGGCGGCGCCTTTTCCGCGGCTGCGGGTGTCTTCTATGCGCTCACCAACCACCTGTCGCCGCTTATCGGGCACAACTTCCTGCTGCCGGTCTTTGCCGCCACCATCGTGGGCGGTATCGGCAGCGTATACGGCGCGCTTCTGGGCGGGTTCATCGTCGGCACGGCCTCGGGCCTTGCGCTGCAGCTCCTGCCATCGGGCTATATTCCGGCGATGCCCTTCCTGATCATCCTCGCGGTGCTGCTGGTGCGTCCGCAGGGGCTGTTCGGAGAGGCGCAGACATGATCGGCGTGATCTCCTACCTCGCCTTTTTCGGCACCGTGGCGGCGATGCTGGCGATTGCCGTGCTTGGCCTCAACCTGCAATGGGGCAACACCGGGCTGTTCAACGGCGGCGTGGCCGCGTTCTTCGGGGCGGGGGCCTATGGGGCCATGATCCTCGGCGGCCCCGCCGATCCGATGCAATTCGGCGGGTTCGAATTGCCCTATCCGATCGCCTTCGCGGGTGGCATCCTGCTCGCCGCGCTTGTGGCGTGGGTGGTCGGCCTGCTGACCCTGCGGCTCAGGCACGATTACCTCGCCATCGCGACCTTCGGCGTGGCCGTGGCGCTGGAAGCGGTGGCGCGCAATGCCGAATGGCTTACCGGCGGGGCCAAGGGCATGCGTGGTTTTCCAAGGCCCTTCGAAGGGGCCTTCGCTGACCAGTTCAGCTACAACCTCGCCTTCCTCGCCTTTGTCGTGATCGTCCTGATCCTTGTCTACATCGGCCTCGAACGCCTGATCCGCTCACCCTATGGCCGCGTTTTGCGCGCGATCCGGGAGGACGAGGTCGCCGCCCGCGCGCTCGGCAAGAACGCCACGCGGCTGCGGCTGGAAGCCTTTGTCCTCGGCTCCGCCATCATCGGCGCGGCGGGGGTGCTCTACGTCAGCTTTTACGCCTTCATCAGCCCGCAGGACATGGCCCCGATCCTGACCTTCCAGATATGGGCGATGCTGATCGTCGGCGGCGCGGGCAACAACCGGGGTGCAGTCCTCGGCGCCTTCCTGATCTGGGGGGCATGGACGTCGAGCGGTTTCCTCCTTGCCCGGTTTGCGCCGACGGCGGTTCAAATCTACACTGGACCGATCCAGTACATCATGATCGGATCGATCATAGTGGGGATGCTGCTCTGGCGCCCGCAGGGCCTGTTGCCCGAACGCATCGAGACAACGAAAACGGGGAACGAAGCGCCCCAAGTGAAAGCTTCGCAAGGATAAACAGGGAGACCTTCCAACATGAAAACCAGATTTCTCAGACAGCTTGCCGTGGCGGCGGCTCTGACCATCGGCGGCGCCGGGGCGGCCATGGCGGAGTGCCCGGTCAAGGTGGGCGTGGCCCTGCCGACCTCGGTCGATTGGGGCAAGCCCATCGCCGAAACGGCCCTTTGGGTCGCCGAGATGATCAACGAGGCGGGCGGCGTCGACGGCTGCCCGGTCGAGACGATCCTGCGGGACACGCAGGTTGACGCGAAGGTCGGCGTCGACGCGGCGAAGGCGCTTGTCGATCTCGACAAGGTGCAGCTGATGATGGGCGCTGTTTCTTCCGGTGTTACGTTGCCGATCCTGACCTCGGTCACGGTGCCTGCGGGCGTGATGCAGATTTCCTGCTGCTCATCCTCGACACGGATCACCGCGCTTGCGGAAGAAGGCAGCACCAAGGGCCTCTGGTTCCGCACCTTCGCCACAAGCAACGTGCAGTCCGCGGTGCTGACGAAACTTGCCAAGGAGGCGGGTTACGGCAAGGTCACGGTCTTCTACAAGAACGACGACTGGGGCCAGGACATGGCCAGCCTTCTGGACAACACGCTGAAGGCCTCCGGTATCGAGGTCGCGGCATCCATTGCGATCACGGACAACCAGCCATCCTACCGCGCCGAGGTGACCGAGGCGCTGGGTGGCAATCCGGATGCGGTGATCCTTGCCCTTTATCCAAAAGAAGGCATTGCCGTGGTCCGCGAATGGATTTCGCTGGGGGGCACCACCAAGATGGTCGGGGCCAACTCGCTGAAGTCAGAAGAATTCCGTGACGCGGTGGGAATGCAGTATCTCGGCGACTTCATCGGAGCGGACACCTCGTCGCCGCGGACGGACTCCGCCTCGGCCTTCGTGGAAGCCTACAAGGCGCATTTCGGCTCCGACCCGAGCGGGCCGGGCCTTGCCAACAGCTTTGATGCCGCCGCGATTTCGCTTCTGGCCTATCACGCTGCTGGCAATGGTGCGACAGGCGCCGAGATTGCCGCCAAGGTGCCGATGGTGACGGACCCGGCGGGCGAGCCGGTCGAGGCGAACGTCGAAGGCTTCAAGAAAGCCATGGCGCTGCTGAGCGACGGCAAGGCGGTGTCCTTTCAGGGGGGTACCGGCGCTGTGACCTTCGACGCGAATGGCGACGTCTCCGCACCGGCGGTGTCCTGGGCGTTCTCCGAAGATGGCATTGTTGAAAAACAGTACATCCCGCTTGAAGAGGTCAATGCCTTCATCGCGTCCCTGAACTGACGCTTCATCAGACGTCATCCCCGGCGTTGCTTGGCGCCGGGGATCGACCAACGCGACCGCGTTCGGCACCTAGTCCGGGACGTTGTCGATGCCGCTGCCGCCCCAGGGATGGCATCTTGCGATGCGGCGGGCGGCAAGCCAGCCACCTTTCAGTGCACCATGTTTTTCCAGCGCTTCGAGCGCGTAGGCGCTGCAGGTGGGCTGGTAGCGGCAGTTGTGGCCGACCCAAGGGGAAAAGATCAGGCGATAGGCCCGGACGGGGAGGGCGAGGAGGCGGGCGAGAGGTGTCATGGAGCACCCCCGTGGAGCCGCGCGAGCGCGGCGCTCAGATCGGTTTGCAACTGGGCAAAGGGGAGATTGGCCGTGGTGTCCTTGCGGCCGACAAACACGTAGTCGTGGCCGGGGCGGCCTTCGGTCGGCAGGATCAGGCGGGCGATCTCGCGCAGGCGGCGCTTGGCGCGGTTGCGGGCGACGGCGTTGCCGACCTTCTTGGAGCAGGTGAAGCCGACGCGGATCGTCTCCGGCCCCGGGGGTTCATCGGTGCGGCGGCGGCGCATTTGCAGGACAAAGCCCGGTTTGGCCACATGGGCCGCGCGGGTGGCGCGCTGGAAATCCGCGCGCTTGGTAAGGGTGACAAGACGCAAAGAAACCGCCGGGGGCGCGTCCCCGGGTGTGGCGGTATCGCCATCCTGGGGGGCCTCCGGCGGTGTCATGCTTGTCCGGTGCTGTAAGCGCGGTTTACGCGCTCAGCGATTTCCGGCCACGAGCGCGGCGCGCGTTGAGGACCTTGCGGCCCGCCTTGGTTGCCATGCGTGCACGGAACCCGTGGCGGCGCTTGCGCACGAGATTGGAAGGTTGATAGGTGCGTTTCATCGCTCCGTCTCCATCTGATTCAAGGCTGGCGAGCGGATTCGGCCCGCCAAGCGGCAATTCAAGCCCGCTCTCTACTGGGGGCGGGGGGGCAAGTCAAACCCCCCAAGGGTGTAAAAAACCGGGTTTTGCAACATTTTCGCACCGGGAGCGGGGAATATGTTTCAATGCGCAGGCTTTGGGCCCGATTGGGTGCCGAAACACACACCGGGTATCAAGCGGCCGTGATCGGGGTATCGCCGGACGCGGGGCCGGTCCATGTATGAGGGAACAAGGTGAAATTCCCATGACAGGCGGTGCGACCGATGAGCCCCATGGCTGACACGGACAAGAGCAAGACGGGGATGGCCCGTATCCTTCCGATCCTTCTGATCGCCCTCGTGGCGGTCATCGGGGCCTTTACCCTGCGCGATTATCTCAGCTTCGAGGCGCTGCGCGAGAACCGTGAGGCGCTGATCGCCTTCCGGGATGCGAATTACGTGCTGACGGTCGTGGGGTTCGTGCTGGGCTATACGGTGATCGTTGCGTTTTCCTTGCCCGGGGCGGCGATTGCGACGCTGACGGGGGGGTTCCTGTTCAACCTTTTTCCCGGTGTTTTTTACAATGTCACCGGGGCGACGCTGGGGGCTGTCGTCATCTTTCTTGCCGCGCGATGGGGTCTGGGCGAGGCGCTGAAGGCGCGGATGGAGGCCTCGGAGGGGATGGTGGCCAGGATCAAGCGGGGACTGGATGAAAACCAGTGGTCGATGCTGTTTTTCATCCGGCTGGTGCCGGCGGTGCCGTTCTTTGTCGCCAACCTGATCCCGGCGTTTCTGGCGGTGCCGCTGTATCGTTACGTCATTTCCACCTTCCTTGGCATTCTGCCGGGGGCGCTGGTCTATACTTCGGTGGGCGCAGGGCTGGGGGAGGTTTTCGCGAGCGGCGAGACGCCGGACCTTGGCATCATCTTCGAGCCGCATATCTTGTTCCCCATTCTGGGGCTTTGCGCATTGTCGCTCTTGCCCGTGCTCATCAAGGCCGTGACCGGCAAGAAGGACCTGCTGAAATGACCCGCATCGAAACGGACGTTCTGATCATCGGCGCGGGCTCGGGCGGGTTGTCCGTTGCGGCGGGGGCGGCGCAGATGGGGGCGGATGTGGTCCTGCTGGAAGGGCATAAGATGGGGGGCGATTGCCTGAACTTCGGCTGCGTGCCGTCGAAGGCGCTGATCGCCTCGGGCAAGGCGGCATACGGGCAGCGGCATGCCTCGAAATACGGGGTCGAGGATGTGGCGGGGACGGTGGATTATGCGGCCGCCAAGGATCACGTGAAGGACGTGATCGCGCAGATCGAACCGATGGACAGCCAGGAAAGGTTCGAGGGCTTCGGGGTGAAGGTCATCCGTGAATACGGGCGCTTTATCTCGCGCGACGAGGTGCAGGCGGGCGATACAGTGATCAAGGCGCGGCGCGTGGTGATCGCCACGGGTTCCTCGCCGCTGGTGCCGCCCATTCCGGGACTGGAGACCGTGCCCTATGAGACCAACGAGACGATCTTTGATCTGCGCGAGCGGCCCGAGCATCTGCTGATCGTGGGCGGCGGGCCCATCGGCATGGAGATGGCGCAGGCGCATGTGCGGCTGGGCTGCAAGGTGACGGTCATCGAGGGCGCGAAGGCGCTGGGCAAGGACGATCCGGAGCTTGCTGGGGTGGTTCTGGAGGCGTTGAAGGGCGAAGGTGTCGTGATCGAGGAAGACGCCATGGCCGCGGAGGTGCGCGGCAAGGCGGGTGCCATTGAGGTCGAGGCCAAGGACGGGCGCGTGTTCAAGGGCACGCATCTGCTGATGGCGGTGGGGCGCAAGGCGAATACCGAGCGGCTGGATCTGGAGAAAGCGGGGATCAAGCCCACCAAGAACGGGATCAGGGTGGATGACGGAATGCGGACCACGAACCGCAAGGTTTACGCGATTGGTGACGTGGCGGGCGGGCTGCAGTTCACCCATGTGGCGGGGTATCATGCGGGGGTGATCATCCGGTCGATGCTGTTCGGGCTGCCGTCGAAGGCCAAGACCAGCCATATCCCCTGGGCCACCTATACCGACCCGGAACTGGCGCAGGTGGGGCTGACCGAGGCGGAGGCGAAGAAGAAGCACGGGATCAGGCTGGAAGTGGTGCGTTTTCCCTATCACCACAACGACCGGGCGATTGCCGAGCGCAAGACGACGGGGTTCATCAAGGTGATGGTGGTCAAGGGACGTCCCGTAGGGGCCTCCATCGTCGGATACCAGGCGGGGGAGCTGATAAATCTTTGGGCCTTGGCACTGGCAAACAACCTGAAAATGAGCCAGATTGCCGCCATGGTAGCCCCCTATCCCACCATCGGCGAGATCAACAAGCGCGCGGCGGGCGCCTATTTCAGCCCGCGCCTGTTCGAGAGCGACATGGTCAAGCGGGTGGTCGGTTTCGTTCAGCGGTATCTGCCGTGAGGGCTGTGGTGTCGGGTCTCGCCGGGTAGGTCTTCGATGTTCAATTCCCTGTCCGGGCGGCTGCTGATCCTGACGACGGTCTTCGTGATGATCGCGGAGGTCCTGATCTTTGTCCCCTCCATCGCGCGCTTCCGGGAAGACTACATGTTGAACCGGCTGGAGCGCGCGCAGATCGCGTCGCTGGCGCTTTTGGCCGATGATATGCTTGATCCGGCGCTTGAAGCGGAACTGCTGGAAAACGCGCAGGTGTTCAACGTCGTGCTGCGGCGTGACGAGGTGCGGCAGCTGATGCTGTCCTCGGACATGCCGCAGACCATCGCCCAGACCTATGATTTGCGCGACCCTTCGGCGCTGGTGCTGATCCGGGACGCGCTGGCGCGGATGGTGAAGGCGGAGAACGAGGTGATCCGTGTGATCGGATCGCCGGTGCGCGAGGCAGGGTTGCAGATCGAGATCACCATGGAAACCGCGCCGATGCGGATGGCGATGATCGACTACGGCATCCGCATCCTGATCCTGTCGGCGGTGATTTCCATCGTGACCGCCTTTTTGCTGTTTCTGGCCATGCGCGCGCTGCTGCTGAAGCCGATTGCGCGGGTCGTGGGGCATATGCAGCGCTATGCCGAAGCGCCCGAGGACGCGCGGCGGATCATCAAGCCCTCGGCCAGCGTGACGGAGTTACGCGAGGCGGAGGACGCGCTGCGGACCCTGCAGACGGACCTTACGCAAGCATTGAAGCAGAAAGAGCGGCTGGCGCAGCTGGGCTCGGCGGTGAGCAAGATCAGCCACGATCTGCGCAACATCCTGACCTCGGCGCAGCTCTTTACCGACCGGATCGAGGCGTCGAAGGACCCCATCGTGCGGCGCATGGCACCCAAGCTGGTGGGCTCGATTACCCGCGCTGTGCATCTGTGCGAAAGCACGCTGGCCTTTGGCAAGGCCGAGGAGCCGGGGCCGACGCTGACCATGGTGTCGCTGGCGGAACTGCTGGAAGACGTGGTCGAGAGCGAGCGGCTGGCCACGGTGGGCCATGACATCAGCTTTGGTGCCGATGTGCCTTTGGGCATGATGGTGCGCGCGGACCCCGAGCAGCTTTACCGGGTGCTGTCGAACCTTGTGCGCAACGCGCGCCAGGCGCTGATGAGCAGGGGGCAGGGCGGCGAGATCGGGCTGCGGGCCGAAGACAGGGACGCGACCTGGGTGATCGAGGTATCGGACACCGGGCCGGGCCTGCCCATGAAAGCGCGGGATCACCTGTTCCAGCCCTTTCAGGGCGGGGCGCGCAAGGGGGGATCGGGCCTTGGGCTGGCCATTGCGGCGGAACTGGTGCGGGGGCATGGGGGGCAGCTGAAGCTGGTGAAAACCGACGAGGACGGGACGACATTCCGGCTGATCCTGCCGAAAGGGGACGGGGCGGTCTGACGTCGGGAGATTGTGGTGAGGGAAGGGAAAGTTGGGCTTGCAAACCCCGGCAAGGCCCACTAAACCGCCCGTCAGTGGACCGATAGCTCAGCTGGATAGAGTACTTGACTACGAATCAAGGGGTCGGGGGTTCGAATCCTCCTCGGTCCGCCACTTTCCTTACATAGCAATCCGACAAGCGCTTCGGAACGTCAGGCTGACTTGAGGGTCGCGGAGACACCCGTGAAACCGCGTTCGGCGGCTTCGAAGTTGCGCGACAGGCATTCGGTCAGGGGCGACTGGGCGGAGAAATACGCCCCCACGCGGCAGATTTGCGCGGCGAAGTCGGGGTGCACGCCCGCGTCGTCGAAGCGGCGGATGCGTGTCTTGCTGAGCCAGCCGCGTTTCTTGGCCTCCTTCGTGATCAGCTTGAGGCGCTGGACCACGTGGAAGGTGAGGTAGACGGAGAGGTATTCGAGGTAATCCTCGATCTTGTGGCCGCAGCTGGGGTCGTAGGCGTCGATGATCACGTCGACCATGTGGTCGGGGCGCAGCGGCCATGCCTCGTCGCCGATCAGCCAGGCGAGGTCTTCTGCACCGTGGCGCATCCCGCAGTATTCGAAGTCGAACCAGCGCAGGCGGCCATCGGAGTCGATGGCGGCATTGCCCGAGCGGCAGTCCCATTTGACGAACTGGTCCGCCCGGTTCGACAATAGCTCGGAGACGGCGGCGGGATCGAACCGGTCGGAGATCCCGCCGGACATCTCGTTGAGGAAACTGATCGCGCCGACGAAATTGTCCATCCAGAGCTCGGTTGATCCGAGGTGCGGCAGCATTTCGTGCAGCTTGGTCTGGCGCGCGGCGGCGTGAATGCGGAAGATCGCGCCGACCGCGTCCTCGGCCAGCGCCATGCGCTTGGCGCCGCCGACCTTGGCGATCTCGACGTTGAGCCGGCGGTCGCCGACGTTGGACTGAAACATCACCTCGCCCACCACGCCGAGGCATTGGGGAAGGTCGTCGCAGTGCTGACCGAGTTCGGTCAGTACAAAGGCTTCCAGATGGGTGCGGCGGAAGTTGGGGCGCAGGGTGGCAAAGACCTCGCGGTCGTCGGCGAGCGTCAGCAGCAGGCTTGCACGGCCTTCACCACCGGGGGCGGCGATGTCGTCGACCTTGGTGCCGAAGTGTTTCTCGGCGGCGGCGAGGATTGTCTCGCGTGCCTTGTTTCTCGATGAACTGCCCATACCGGTTCGCTGCCCGTCTCGATTGAATGACCGGAATACCGATACCCGGGCGATGCGGCAGAATCATGTCAAAAGCTTGGCGATTTGTCCGAAAATCGCGATCGGCCGCGCTGGAACTGTTCCGCGAATGGAGACGATGGGAGCGCCGTCGTTGATTTGTCTCCGCATTCCTGCCGCAATTTGCCTTAATTGGGTCACTTTTGGCGAAATTCTTGATTAGTTTTGCCGCTTTTGGCCAGCTTGGAGGGAATTCAAGCATCTGCATCAAGGGCATCGGACACCTGAGTCCGATGACAGGAAAGTGCGGCCTGTCAAAGGAGGGTATTCCCATGGGACGGCATTTCAATTTCGGTGGCTGGCAAGCGAGCAGCAGCAAATCCTACCACAACGGTGGCGTGGAGGGGAAAAGCTTCTCCAAGTGGTACGACAAGCATCTGTCGAAGCATTTTGGCGACGACAATGACGATGATGATGTGAAGGGCTCGGGCTCCGGTGGCACCAAGGGCAGCGGTTCCGGTGGCACAAAGGGCTCCGGCTCGGGCGGCACCAAGGGCAGCGGCTCCGGTGGGACCAAGGGCTCCGGCTCTGGCGGCACCAAGGGCAGCGGCTCCGGTGACACAAAGGGCTCCGGCTCTGGCGGCACCAGGGGCAGCGGCTCCGGTGGAACGAAGGGCTCCGGCTCTGGCGGCACCAAGGGCAGCGGCTCCGGTGGCACGAAGGGTTCCGGCTCTGGCGGCACCATGGGCAGCAGTTCCGGTGGGACCAAGGGTTCCGGCTCGGGCGGGACGAAAGGTAGCGGCTCCGGTGGCACGAAGGGCAGCGGCTCTGGCGGCACCAAGGGCAGCGGCTCCGGTGGGACCAAGGGTTCCGGCTCTGGCGGTACCATGGGCAGCGGTTCCGGTGGCACGAAGGGCTCCGGCTCTGGCGGTACCATGGGCAGCGGCTCCGGTGGGACGAAGGGCTCCGGCTCTGGCGGCACCAGGGGCAGCGGTTCCGGTGGCACCAAGGGGTCCGGCTCGGGCGGTACCATGGGCAGCGGCTCCGGTGGGACCAAGGGGTCCGGTTCGGGTGGCACCAATGGTGGCGATCCGGGGACGGGTCCGGTCGATCCGGGTGCTGACGACAAGACGACCTACACCTACCTCATGGGCGAGCCCGGGGATATTGCAGTCGACGTCACGACGACGCCACAAGGCTCGCTTTTCTTCGTGGTCCGGCAGGACGGCTTTGACGGCAACGACCAGGATATCGACGGGATCGTGTTCGACGTCGCCGACCAGAGCAGTCTGGACGAGTTGGTGATCTATCCAGACGAGAACAACCAGTCTCAGGGTGACATCACTGATCTTCAGATCGGCGCCGACAGCGTCACGGGTCTCTCCAACGGTGCGAGTGCCGATGGGACGTACGACGTCGGATTACAGTTCGGCACCGTCCCGGACGAGGTGACGGGGAACATCTCGCAGACGAACTTCACCGTAAGTTCGGCGGATGGATCGCCGGTGGGCTTCGAGGACATCGACCTGAACAACATGAAGGTCATCGTGAACTCGGAGGCCGGGACACCCTCGGCGCTGGGCGTGACCAGCAGCAACGCCCCGGACTGGACACCGGCACCCACGGTCGCCGATCCGGAGCCGACGGTCGAGGACATCATGGCGTTGATGACGCCGATGGCGGACGACGGGATGCCGGCCTCGATGGACGACAGCATGGCCGATGACGAGCTCTTTGAGTTCTAAACGGCCAGAGAACCACAGAAACGAAGCGGGCGGGGCCGAAGTGCCCCGCCCGTTTCCGTTCCGGGCCCCTGCGACGGGCGAGGCTTTCGGGGCCGTGCCCGGCCATGAACCGGATTTGGCCGCCGTATTCCTGGGTGCCCTGAACGAAGCTGGCGAGGGACTATTCCATGCGAAGAGAAATGTGGCGGGGAATGGCTCCGGGAAAACCGGAAAGGGGTTGATCGGGCGGCGTCGCCTTTGGTTTCAGGTTCCTCATACGAAGGCATAGGGGGCTGTGGCGGTGGTGGGCTGCATCCTCGTAAGCACAGCGGCTGGATACTGCAGGCCCTGGCCGGGGGGTCTGTTACGGGAAAGACCCGGTCGCAGAACCGTTCTGAAGCGGCGAAAATGGCGCCCGTGGTGGCGACCTCTTGGCAATATGGTTCCCTGGAGAATCGCGCGGCTTCACCTGCAGCCAGCAAGCCGCCCGGGGACATGCGCCGACAGAAGGGCCGGAGGATCATTTCCCTGGCAGCGCTTGGACGGGACGGAGGCAGGTTGAAGGACAAAGCTGCGCACGCGCAGTCGAGTCAGAGAAAAGGGAAAACGCCTGGGTGTTTTGGGGCCGATCCTTGCCCCGATCCTGTCACCTGGAAAGGCAAATGGACGGAAAAAGACCGATTGCACGGGCAAAATGACTTCCTGTAGGTGCAATCCTTGAAAGATGTTTCGAAATGTGGGCCGACAGGGAAGCAACCCGGAATTTCTGATTGTAAATCGGAACGCAAAGTCTCACAGTCGGGGCGGAAAAAATGAAGCCTGACCGGTTGCACAGAACGCTGGCGGGAAAAAACGGGGATGAAACGGAATGACATCAGCCGACGGGGCCTTTGTTGCCTTTGAGCGTGTCCAGAAAAGCTACGACGGTGAAACACTCGTCGTTAAGGACCTCAACCTCTCCATGCCGAAAGGCGAGTTCCTGACTATGCTCGGGCCCTCGGGGTCGGGCAAGACGACCTGCCTGATGATGCTGGCGGGTTTCGAGACGGCGACCCACGGCGATATTCTGCTGGACGGTGTGTCGATCAACAACATCCCGCCGCACAAGCGCGGCATCGGCATGGTGTTCCAGAACTACGCGCTGTTTCCGCACATGACGGTGGCCGAGAACCTGTCATTCCCGCTGGAAGTGCGCAAGATGGGCAAGTCGGAGCGCGAGGAGAAGATCAAGCGCGCGCTGGGCATGGTGCAGATGGAGCGGTTCGCGGGGCGGCGTCCGGCGCAACTGTCCGGTGGCCAGCAGCAGCGCATCGCGCTGGCGCGGGCGCTGGTGTTCGAGCCCGAGCTGGTGCTGATGGATGAGCCCCTGGGCGCGCTGGACAAGCAGTTGCGCGAGTCGCTGCAGTTCGAGATCACCAAGCTGGCGCATGATCTGGGCATCACCACCGTTTACGTGACCCACGACCAGACCGAGGCGCTGACCATGTCGGACCGCGTCGCGGTATTCGATGACGGGCGCATTCAGCAATTGGCCCCGCCGGATGAGCTTTACGAAAAGCCGCAGAACAGTTTCGTGGCGCAGTTCATCGGCGAGAACAACACGCTGGAAGGCGTGGTTCAGGAGATCAAGGGCGATACCTGTATCGTCAAACTGGACAGCGGCGACATCATCGACGCGCTGCCGGTGAACGTGAGTAAGGTGGGCGAACGCACCAAGGTGTCGATCCGCCCCGAACGGGTTGAGTTCAACCCCGAGCGTTTGCAGGCGGGCACCCATACGCTGAAAGCGGAAGTCCTTGAATTCATTTACATGGGTGACATTTTCCGGACGCGTCTTCGGGTTGCGGGCACCGATGACTTTGTTATCAAGACACGCAATGCCCCCGACCAACGCCGCCTCACACCGGGCGAGATGATCGAGATCGGGTGGCTGCCAAAGGATTGTCGGGCACTCGACGCATAAGCGAGAGGGCCTGCACAGTAAGAGGGCGCGGTCGCCCGGATCGCATCCTTGAAATACCAAACCGGGTAAGAAAGAAACGGGAGAACCAAATGAAGACCACTCTGAAACTTCTGGCCACCTCGTGCCTGACGCTGACTGCCACGATGGCACTGTCGGACGCGCACATGGCCAAGGAAATGACGATTGTCAGCTGGGGCGGCGCCTATTCCGCATCCCAGCAGAACGCCTATCACAACCCCTACATGGAAATGACGGGCATCAACATCATCAACGACGAATCCTCGTCCGAAGCGGTGGCCAAGCTGCGCGCGATGAACGAGGCGGGCAACATCACCTGGGACCTCGTGGACGTGGAAGCCGCTGACGCGATCCGTCTTTGCGACGAAGGTCTGGCGATGGAGATCGACCCCGACGAGGTGCTGGCAGACGCGCCCGACGGCACCAAGGCCTCGGAAGACTTTGGCGAGTCGCTGGTGTCCGACTGCTTCATCCCGCAGATCGTCTTCTCGACCACCTTCGGCTATCGCACCGACATGGTGCCTGCCGGTGTCGAGCCGCCGACCGGTGCGTGCGACGTGTTCGACCTGGAGAAGTATCCGGGCAAGCGTTCGCTGAACCGCAACCCCATCGCCAACATGGAATGGGCGCTGCTCTGTGACGGCGTGGCCTACGAGGACGTCTATGACACCCTCGAAACCGAGGAAGGTCAGGCGCGCGCCTTTGCCAAGCTCGACACCATCAAGGATCAGACGATCTGGTGGACCGCCGGTGCGGAAACCCCGCAGCTGCTGGCCGATGGCGAGATCTTCATGGGCTCCACCTACAACGGCCGTCTGTTCAGCGTGATCGCCGAGCAGGGTCAGCCGGTGGGCATGGCATGGGATTGGCAGATGTTCGACCTGGACGGCTGGATCATTCCCGCCGGTCTGCCCGAGGATCGTCTGGCACGCGTGATGGACTATGTTAAGTTCGCCACCGACACCCAGCGTCTTGCGGATCAGGCCAAGTACATCTCTTACGGTCCGGCACGTGCCTCTTCTGCGCCGCTGGTGGGCGAGCATGCGACCCTCGGTATCCCGATGGCGCCGCATATGCCGACCGACCCGGCCAACGCGGAAAACACCTTCTACAACAACTACCTGTGGTGGGCCGATTACCGCGACGACCTGGACGCCAAGTTCCAGGCGTGGCTGAGCCAGTAAGAACCTGAAGCGGGGCGCGGCACGGGCCGCGCCCCAATTCACCCGGTATCGCGGATCAACCGCGGACCGACACGAAAGAAACGGGGACGACACATGGCCGAAAAGATGCTTGCCGCCGATGGCCGACCGCTCAAGGCATCGCTGAACCGCGCCCTGAGACGGCAAAAGCTGCGGGCGCTGGCCCTGATCGCGCCGCTTCTGATTTTCATTCTTTTGAGCTTTGTGATGCCGATCGCGGACATGCTGTTCCGCTCGGTCGAGAACCAGATCGTCAGCGAAACGCTGCCGCGCACCACCGAGGCGCTGGAAGACTGGGATGCCGCAGACGGCACGATCCCGGACGAACCGGTTTTCGCCGCCCTTTACACCGACATAGTGCTGGCCAACGAATACAAGACGCATACCCGCCTCGGCAGCCGCCTGAATTACGAGCTGACGGGCATTTCCTCGCTCTTCCGCAAGTCGGGCCGGGGTGTGGGCCGTTTCGACACCGATGCCTATACCGAGTTTTTCCAGAAGACCGATCCGGCCTATGCAGATCCCGCGCAATGGGCCGCGTGGATGGCCGACGACGCGGTGCGCGACGCGCTGCCGCTGACCGCCGATGCCTATGACGCCTGGGCGCGCGTGCTGGTCGAGGTCGAGAACGACGATCCCGCCGCCGAAGAGCCATGGGATTTCGTCTATGCCGCGCTTTACCGGGACGCGGCGAACGGTGCGGCGCTGCCCGTCGCGGTAGACGTTTCAGCGGTCGAGCCTGTTTCGCTAAAGGCGCAGTTCGAGGATATCGACGACGACTGGCTGGACCCGGAGGTCTGGCAGACGATCAAGATTTACGCGCCTGACTATACCAGTGGCTATTTTCTGAATTCCGTGGACCTGATGAAATCGCCCGACGGGATCGAGCCGCGTCCCGAGAACGAACAGATCTATATCACGCTGTTCATCCGCACGATGATCATGTCGCTGGCGATCATGGGGATGTGTGTCCTTTTGGGCTATCCCATCGCCTGGCTGCTGGCGAACCTGCCGGACCGCACGGCAAACCTGCTGATGATCCTCGTGCTCTTGCCCTTCTGGACGTCGCTTCTGGTGCGCACCTCGGCCTGGAAGGTGCTGTTGCAACAGCAGGGGGTGATCAACGACACGCTGGTCTGGCTGGGCGTCGTCGCGGACGGCAACCGGCTGGAGCTGATCAACAACCAGACCGGCACGATCATCGCGATGACGCATATCCTTTTGCCCTTCATGATCCTGCCGCTTTACTCGGTGATGAAGACCATTCCGCCCAGATACCTGCGCGCGGCCAAGTCGCTGGGGGCGACCAACTGGACAGCCTTCTGGCGGGTCTATTTCCCTCAGTCGGTGCCGGGGATCGGCGCTGGATGCATCCTCGTCTTCATTCTGGCCATCGGCTATTACATCACGCCGGAACTGGTGGGCGGGACCAAGGGTGTCTTTATCTCGAACCGGATCGCCTATCACATCTCCAGCTCTCTCAACTGGGGTCTGGCGGCAGCACTGGGCACCATCCTGCTGGCGGTCGTGCTGATCCTCTACTGGGTCTACGACAAGATCGTGGGCATCGATAACGTGAAACTGGGGGGCTGAGCATGAGCGGATTGCCACCATATGCGACGACCGGCCAGCGTATCTGGTACTATGGGTTCCGGGTGATCTGCGGGCTGATCTTTTTCTTCCTGATCGCGCCCATCCTCGTGATCATTCCCCTCAGCTTCAACGCGGAGGATTTCTTTACCTTCACGCCCGAGATGCTGAGCCTCAGCCCCGAGGGCTATTCGCTGAAGCATTACGAGGACTTCTTTACCAACTCCGACTGGCAGTTGGCGCTGACCAACTCGCTCAAGATCGCGCCGGTGGCGACGCTTTTGTCGGTGTCGCTGGGCACCTTGGCCGCCATCGGGTTGAGCCAGAGCCACGTGCCGTTTCGGCGGGCGATCATGGCGACGCTGATCTCGCCGATGATCGTGCCGCTGATCATCTCGGCGACGGGGATGTATTTCTTTTACTCCAACCCATACATCCCGACGCCCTTTGGCGCGATCGAACTGCCGTTTACGCTGACGGGGACGTATATCGGGGTGGTGCTGGCCCATGCGGCGCTGGGCATTCCGTTCGTCATCATCACCGTCACCGCGACGCTGGTGGGCTTTGACCAGTCGCTGACACGGGCGGCGGCGAATATGGGGGCGGGGCCGGTGACGACCTTCTTCCGGGTGCAGATGCCGCTGATTTTGCCGGGCGTGGTGTCGGGGGGGCTTTTTGCCTTCATTACCTCGTTTGACGAAGTGGTCGTGGTGCTGTTTGTCGGTTCCGCCGGGCAGAAGACGCTGCCGTGGCAGATGTTCACCGGTCTGCGCGAACAGATCAGCCCGACGATCCTGGCGGTGGCCACGATCCTGATCGCGATCTCGATTGCGCTGCTCTTCGTGGTGGAGTTGCTGCGCCGCCGGTCAGAGCGGCTGCGGGGGATGTCGCCGAGCTGACCGCTGGGGGCGTTTTCTTGGAAGAAAACGGATCGGAGATTTCCAAATCTCCGGACCGGATTATTCGAATAATCCGGCGCGCCGCCAGAGCGTGCCGGGTGCATCGGGTACCGGGGCAATCCCGGCCAGCCTGAGCATGTGCCAGGCCAGCACCTGATTGCTGGACATCACGGGCATGCCGATTTCCTTTTCGATATCGCCGATCACGTCGAGCGTGCGCAGGTTCGTGCAGGATAGGAACACCGCGTCGCATGTGCCTTCCCCGGCCAGTTTGAGGGCGGCGTCGCGTAGGGAGGCGGGGGCGATCCGCACCACGTTGCCTTCGACAGGTTCGTTGAAGCTGCCGAAGCGCGGTGTTGCGATGCCTGCGTCTGACAGGACGGCGCGCATGCGGTCCGAGATGCTGGCGACATAGGGGCTGACAAGGGCGATCCTCTGCACACCGAGCGCGCGGCAGGCGGCGATGAGGGCGGCGGCTGGGTCGGTGGCATGGGGTGTTTCGACGCCCTCCCGGATCAGGTCGGCCACGCGGGCCGAGCCGAATTGCGCCGAGGCGGAGGTGCAGCCGTAGCCCGCCGCCGCGATGCGGGCGGCGCGGGGCAAAAGGCTTGCGGCCTCGGTCAGGCGGCTCTCCATCGCGGCGATCGTCTCGGTGCTGAGTTCGGCACCGGAGGCGACGCGGCTGACCAGCATTTCGACGTCGGCGGGCAAGAGGCGGCGCATGTCGTATTCGAGGGTTTCATCGGATTGCAGGACGATAAGCGCCAGTTGGATTTGCCGGTCCGGGGTGAGCGTGTATGGCAGGTCCATCAGAGCACCCGGATGTCAGGGGATTGCGGGGCGGAGAGGTATTCGGCCCCGGCTTCGGTGATCAGGATATCCTCTTCGTGCACCATGATCTGGCCGCCGGGCAGCGTCACGCCCGGCTCCAGCGTGAGGACCATGCCTGGTTCCAGCAGCGTGTCGTCCTGCGGGATGATCGAGGGCCATTCGGTCAGCTGCATCCCGAGGCCGTGGCCAAGGCGGCCCGCGTCCGAGCCTGAGCCACCGGGGTTCGTGATGTCGTTCATCGCGTGGAAGAGGTCATGGATCCGCGCACCGGGGCGGGCGCGGGCGAAGGCGGCGGCGGTGGCGTCGATGAGGAGCGCATGGGCATCCGCGACGTCTTGCGATGGAGGGCCAAGGCTGTAGTTGCGGTCGAAGTCGCAGAAGTAGCCGTCCCAGACGAGGCCGGTGTCGAGCATCAGGACATCTCCGGCCGCAAGCGGCGCGTCGGTGGCGGGGGAGATGACGTCGCCGTAGCCCCCCGGCCCGGCACCTCCTGCGAGGTAGGGGACCCAGTCGGCGCCTTCTTCAAGGCAGAGGCGCTGAAAGTCGCGGAAGACCTGGGCAAGCGGGATGCCGGGGCGGGCGATCTCGGGGACGCGGTCGAAGGCGCGGTTGGCGATGGCGGTGGCGGTCCTGATCTTGGCGATCTCGGCGGCGGATTTCACGAGCCGCAGGCGGCGGGTGATCTGTGCATCGCTGACGATCCGGCGGGGGACGAGAGCCGCTTCGAGCCTGCGGAAGTCGGCAAGCGGCATGCGCAGGTGGCTTTCCATCTGGTCGGCGACGCCGATCTGTCCGTCTGGCGGTGTGACCTCGCGCAGGGTGTCGGCGAGCAGCGTGAGGCCGTCGTCGGCATAGTCGGGGGCCTGCCAGGTGCGGATGTCGGTGATCCATGTCTGGCGCATCAGGTGCGCGCCGATGGAGGGGATGACGGCGATGGGACCGCCCGCGGCGGGCAGGACGAGGAACCACGGGCGCGTGGGGCTTTCCCAGAAACGGGTGAGGTAGCCGGTGTAATAGCGGACTTCCGGCTCGGTCGTCAGCAGGAGTGCTGCGAGGCCTGCCTCTTGCATGAGGGTCTGCGCGCGGGATGTGCGGGCGCGAAATTCCTCCGGAGGGAAGCCGCGGGGCGGTGTCATTCACCGGTCGCTTCGCTGAGGACGACCAACACGCGCGAGGTGTCAGCGAGGCCGAAGGCGGGTTCACCCCTCGCGGCGAGAAGTCCCGCTGCGCCTGCCGCACCCGATGGCGTCGAGGGGAGGCCCGCGTCGGCGCAGGCGGCGGCGCCTGCCTCGCCTTCGGCTTCGCTGATGGTCATGAAGATGTCCGCGTCGCGTGCGAGGCCCCGGAGCGCGATGAGCGAGGGCTCCTTGCAATCAAGGCGTCCCATGGCGGATTCCGGCCCGGAGGTGATCTGCGGAGTGCCCGCCGCGACAGAGGCGAAGAGCGCGGGAGCGGCCTCGGGTTCGACCACGATGATGCGGGGGGCGTTGCCCCAGGCCTGGCGTGCCAGCGCCGCGCAGGCGGCGGCAAGCCCGCCCACGCCCGCCTGCAGGAAGATGTGGCTGGGTGGCTCCGGCATCTGGTCGATGGCCTCTTGCATGAGCACGAGGTAGCCTTCCATCAGGCGGTGCGGACGTTCGGTATAGCCCGGCCATGAACTGTCGGAGAGCAGGGTCCAGCCGTTTTCCTCGGCGGCCTTTGCGGCTCCTGCCATGCTTTCCTCGTAGATCGCGCCGTGACGGCGGACCTCGGCCCCGAGCGCGCGAAGGCGATTGGCAAATCCTTCGGGCACCGTCTGCGCCAGGAAGATGACCGCCTGCGCGCCGAAGGCCTTGGCACCGGCTGCGACCGACAGCCCGTGGTTCCCGGCGCTTGCGGTCACGTAGGTCCGGCCCCGCGCCTTGCCCGCCTCGGCGTCGTGGGCGATCACGTAGGCTGCGCCGAGCGCCTTGAAACTGCCAAGGCCCATCCGGTCGCGCTCGTCCTTGACGTGGACCTCCGCGACAGCGGCGCGGGCGGCGAAGCCCGGTACGGAAACGAGAGGCGTTTCCGCCGCGGCCGGGCATCGGTCCAGCAGTGCCTGCGGTCGGTCGACATCGGTACTGGGAACGGGGATGGTCTGAAGCGTCGCGGCAAGCGTGTCGGCCTGGGCGGGGGTCTTGATGAAGTAGTCCATGTCCCACCGCTAGCACAGGGCTGGTCTTGCGGAAACTGATTTGCAGCGGGGGACCCTGAAATCAGATCGCGGGAGCCGGCAAGAGTTCTCCGGCGGGGCCCGGGCGCCTTGCCCCTCAGACAGCGGGCAGGGTGACCGCGAAGGTGGCGCCGTTCCCCTTTTCCGAGATGAGCTCGATCGTGCAGCCGTGGTTGGCTGCGATGCGGCGGCAGATGGCAAGCCCGAGACCCGTCCCCGACAACTCTGGTTTCTCGTTCAGACGCTTGAAGGCGTGGAATATCTGATCGTGCCGTGATTCATCGATGCCGATGCAGTTGTCCTGCACGGTGATCTTGTGGTGCTTCTGACACGGCACGCGGATTGCCTTGATCCTGATGCGCGGCGGCCTGCCGGGTTTATGGAAATGTATCGCGTTCTCGACAAGGTTCTGGAAAAGAATGCGCATCTGCGCCGGGTCGGCGGCAACGCAAGGCAGATCGCTCACCGTTACCCTGGCTCCGTGCAGCCGGATCCCGTTGTCCAGGTTCTCGAGTACGTCGGCCAGCACCGCATTGAGATCGGTCGGTTGCGTGGCGACGTCCTGGTTGATCACCTGGGTGTAATTCATCACGTCGGTGACCAGCTTGCCCATGCGCGAGACGGTGGCGAGCGCCATGCTGCAGAGTTCGACCGCGTCGGGTTCCATGGTTTTTCCATGCACGCTGAGCAATTCGTTCAGCAGCAGGTTCAGCGTGTTCGAGGGCGCCTTCATGTCATGGGACATCGCGTAGGAAAACGCCTTGAGTTCGTCGTTGGTGGTGGTGGCGATAAGGTGTTCGGCGCGTGCGTTTTCTTCCGCTGATTTCTGGGCGGTAATGTCGGCGGCGGCGCCGATATGGCGGATCACCTTTCCGTCCGGGTCACGCTCGAACACCGTATCGTTCGACAGCAGCCAGACCCAGTTGCCGTTCTTGTGACGGACACGGTATTCGAGCTGCGTGACGGCCCCGTCCCGAAGCGACAGGATGGCAGCGAAATGGGAGACGATCCTTGACAAATCCTCGGGGTGGATGATGCGCGGCAGCATTTCCGCACCCATCTGCTTGATCTCTTCGCCGCTGTACCCCAGCGCCTCGGCAATGGAGCGGTTGGTGTATTCGTTCGACTGGGATTCATGGTTGAAGACGTAGATGACGCAGGGCGCGATGTCCGTCACCTTTCTGAGGAACGGTTCCGCATCCCAGCCGTCTTTCGCCGCAACGGCCAAATCCTCAAGAATGACTTGCGAACGCTGCATGTGATCTCCTGCACCCGGAGGCAAACTATTGTTCAGGCGTTAACGAAGGGTGAATCGCCTCGCGAAAAGGTATATGGGACCCAGAAGGGAGATCGGGATGCACGAGATATTCGCGCCGAGCATGGCGCTGGACCGGGCCGAGCGGGATAGGCAATTCTCGCCCTCCCGGTCGGCCAAGGATGCCGCGGGCGCATTGGCGCGGATGGTGGAGCGGACCGACGCGGCGCTGCGCGACACAGATATCACGGTAGAGCGCGACCTGGTCTATGGTGCGCGGCCCCGCGCGCGGCTCGATCTCTTCCGTCCGTCGCAGGCCGGTGCGGAGGCGCTGCCGTGCCTCGCCTTCATCCATGGCGGTTTCTGGCAGGAGGGTGACAAGAGCGTATCGGGTTTCGCGGCAGCGCGTTTCGCGGCGCAGGGCTGGGCCTGGGCCTCGATCGGCTACACCCTGACGCCGGATGTGAGCCTGACAGAGCTGACCGGTGAGATCTGCGATGCGCTGGACTTTCTCCATGCACGGGCGGCGGCACTCGGCTTGGATGCCAACAGGATCGTGCTGGCAGGGCATTCCGCGGGCGGCCATCTGGCCGCGATCGCGCTGGCCGATGTCCTTGACAGAGGGAGCGCGCGCAAGATCGCCGGGGCGGTGCTGGTAAGTGGCGTGTTCGAGCTGGCACCGGTGGCGGCATCCTATGTCAACGATCTGGCCCGGCTGAGCGCGGCGGAGGTGCAGCGCCTGTCGCCCGCAAGGTGCGAACCGCAGGCGCATGTGCCGGTGCATATCCTTTACGGTGCGGACGAGCCCGAGGCTTTCAGGCTGCAGTCCGAGGGGTTGCATCGCCTCTGGGCGCCGCATCTCGACCGGCTCAGTCTGTCGGTCACGCGGGGCCGCGACCATTTCGACGTGCTCGACGAGATGAACGACCCGGCAAGCGAGACGATGCGCCGGATTGCTGAAATGGTCTGAGCCCCGGGGCCCGCAAGGGCGATTGATTTCAGGGGCATACCTGCGCAGGATGTCAGGAAAAGGCGGCCCCAAGGGTGGGGTGCGCGAAGCGGGGATATGCCATGATCAGCCAGGAGCTTAACGATACCATCACGCGCACCGGGCCGGGGACCGAAGCGGGCGAAGTGTTGCGGCGGTACTGGCAGCCTGCGGCTTTGACGGATGAACTCGCGAGTAATCGTCCCGTCGTGCCGGTCACCCTGCTGGGCGAACGGCTGGTGCTGTTTCGCGACAACGACGGTGAACTGGGTTTGATCGACCGGCATTGCCCGCACCGGGGCGCTGACCTGTGCCTGGGGCGGCTCGAGGACAACGGACTGCGCTGTCCGTTCCACGGCTGGCACTTTGACCGGACGGGGCAGTGCGTGGAACAGCCCGGCGAGCCAGAGGGCAGCCGGATGCACGAGAGCATTCGCACGAAGAACTATCCGGTGGTCGAAAAGAACGGCATCGTCTTTGCCTATCTCGGTCCCGGCGACCCGCCGCCTTTCCCGAACTTCGACTGTTTCCGCGCGCCGGAGAGCCATGTCTTTGCCTTCAAGGGGCTGTGGGAGTGCAACTGGCTGCAGGCGCTGGAGGTTGGGATCGACCCGGCGCACGCCTCCTTCCTGCACCGGTTCCTAAAGGACGAGGACCCTGCCGACAGCTATGGAAAGCAGTTTCGCGATGCCGCTGCCGATACAAATATCCCGATGACGCGGCTGTTGCGGGAATACACCCGGCCGGAGATCACGGTGGAGGAGACCGACTACGGTCTGCGGCTGATCGCGCTCAGGCATCTGGAGAACGGGCAGAGCCATATCCGGATCACCAACCAGATCTTCCCCGAGGCGATCTCCATCCCCATGAGCCGCGAGATGATCATCACCCAGTGGCACGTGCCGATCGATGACGAACATTGCTATTGGTACTCGATGTTCACCAGCTTCACCGATCCTGTCGACAAGGAGAAGATGCGCGCGCAGCGGCTGAAAGAGCATCGCCTGCCCGATTACGCGCCGATCAAGAACAAGCGCAACAATTACGGCTTCGACCCCGAGGAGCAGCGGATCGAGACCTATACAGGCATGGGGATGGACATCAACGTGCATGACCAATGGGCGGTGGAAAGTCCGGGGCCGATATTCGACCGGACGAAGGAACACCTTGGCAAGACGGATGTGGGCATCATCAAGTACCGCCGGATGCTGCGGGCGGCGATTGCGGCGCTGAAGGACGGCAAGGAGGATGCTTTGCCGATGCGGAACGGGGTGGATCCGGCGACGCTCTATGGGCCGATTTCCAATGACACGATTGGCGACAAGGATGCCTGGCGCGAAGTGTCGGCCAAGAGCGACGCCGAGCGGCGCGCGGCCTGTGCCGGTTGGGATGCGACGGTTTGAGCGATGACTGACCTGCGGGCGCAGATCGCGGCGGGCGCGCTGGCGCGGGCGGGGCTGCTGGATGAGGCGGGCATTGACCGTGCGGCGGCCTTGGCGGCGGAGGTGGCGGGGTCGGGGATCGAGACCGTGCGGGTGCTGTTCACGGATCAGCACGGGATATTGCGCGGCAAGACGGTCGTGGCCGGGGCCTTTGCCTCGGTGCTGGTGAACGGGATGGCGGCACCCTCGACGCTGTTATTGAAGGACACCTCGCACCGGACGGTGTTTCCGGTGTGGTCGAAGGACGGTGCGGTTGCCGGGGATATGCGCGGGGCGGGGGATATCCTGATGGTGCCGGACCCTGCGACCTTTCGCAGGCTGCCGTGGTCCGAGGCTTCGGCCTGGGTGCTCTGCGATCTGGCCTATGCGGACGGGGCGGCGATGCCGCTTTGCACGCGGGCGATCCTGCGGGATGCGGTGGCGCGGCTGGCGGATCAGGGCAAGGCGCTGCGGGTGGGGCTGGAGGTGGAGTTCCATGTCTTTCGCGTGACCGATGCTAGGATGGATCACGCGGGGGCGACCATGCCGGGGGCACCCGTTGAGACCGAGAACATCGCGCAGGGCTACCAGTTCCTGACCGAGCGGCACTACGACGCGATGGAGCCGGTGATGGACCGGCTGCGGCGTGTCTGTGAGGGGCTGGGGCTGCCGATCCGGTCGATGGAAGTGGAGATGGGGCCGAGCCAGATCGAGTTTACCTTCGATCCCGCCGATCCGATGACCCATGCCGACAACATGGTGATGTTGCGGACGGCGATAAAGGAGGTCTGCGCGCGGGAGGGGCTGCATGCGACCTTCATGTGCAAGCCGAAGCTGGAGAACGCGGCGGCGAGCGGGTGGCATCTGCATCAGTCTTTGGTGGATGTGGCGACCGGGGCGAACCTTTTTGTGCCTTTGGGCAGTGAATTGACGCCCGATTGCAGCGCCTGGATCGCGGGGCTGCTGGCGCATGCGCGGGCGGGATGCCTGCTGAGCACGCCGACGGTGAACGGCTACAAACGCTACCTGCCGCATCAGCTGGCCCCGAACCGGATCGCCTGGGGGCGGGACAATCGCGGGGCGATGATCCGGGCGCTGGTGGCGCCGGGCAATCCCGCCAGCCGCATCGAGAACCGCGTGGCGGAGCCTGCGGCGAACCCTTACCTCTTTTTCGCCGGGCAGATCATCGCAGGGATGGACGGGCTGGCGCGGGGGCTGACCGCACCTGCGGCGGTGGAAGACCCCTATGATGCGGAGGTCGAGGCTTTGCCGGAGAGCCTGCTAGCGGCGGTGGAGGCTTTCGGAGCGTCGGAGTTGTATCGGGAAGCGCTGGGGGATGCCTGTGTCGACTACCTCTGCACCATCCGGCGGGCGGAGTGGGAGCGGTATCACCTTGCCGTCTCGGAATGGGAGCAGCGGGAGTACTTTGGCATCTACTGAGCTTGCGCGGGGCGGGGCTTTCGGTGTCTAAACGCGCAGGGAACTGAACGGGAGTGCAATTCATGGACATGTGGTCGGGAAGCGTGGCAATCGTCACCGGGGGCGCGTCGGGGCTGGGGGCTGCGACGGCGGAGGCGCTGGCGGGGGCAGGGCTGAAGGTGGCGATCTTTGATCTGAACGCCGAGGCGGGAGAGGCCTTGGCGGCGGAGCTGGGCGGCAGTTTCCACAGCGTCGACGTATCGGACGCGGGCAGCGTCAAGTCGGCGATGGACGCGGTGGTCTCGGAGATTGGCGCGCCGCGCGTGCTGGTGAACTGCGCCGGGATAGGCCCGGCGTCGAAGACCGTGTCACGCGGGGAAGCCCATGATCCTGCTATGTTTTCCAAGGTGATCGGCATCAACCTGATCGGTTCTTTCATCTGCGCCTCGCAGGCCGCGGCCCATATGGTGGGCGCGGAGCCGCTGGCCCCGGACGGGGCGCGGGGGGTGATCGTGAACACCGCCTCGGTGGCCGCCTACGAAGGTCAAGTGGGGCAGGTGGCCTATGCGGCGTCGAAAGGCGGGATCGTCGGGATGACGCTGCCCATGGCGCGGGATCTCGCGGACAAGGGCGTGCGGGTCTGTACCATCGCGCCGGGGCTTTTTCTGACACCGCTATTGCAGGGCTTGCCGCAGGATGTGCAGGATTCGCTGGGCAAGCAGGTGCCCTTCCCCTCGCGGCTGGGGAACCCGGCGGAGTTCGGCAAGTTGGTGTGCCATATCCTCGACAATCCGATGCTGAACGGCGAGGTGATCCGGCTGGATGGGGCGATCCGGATGGCGCCGCGCTGAGGGCGGCGCTCCTCGCGCCCCTGGCGGGGGCTCCTCGCCTAGAGCGGAGAGATCCGGAGGGCGTTGTTGCTCGGGGTAGCGGCGCTGCGGGCTCACCAAAACCAGCAACTGGTTTCGCATCCGCCCTTGCATGGAGCCTGCCTGACACCCGGCCACCCGCCGATCAAGATAAATAGCGGTATCCCGGCAAAGCCGGGTCCCTCCGCGATTTCTCTTGACCGCCGTGCGTCCGGGCGTCCGCCTGTCCCCACGCAAGGGCGGCTCCGAAACCAGCGGCGGGTTCAGGTCGGGGTGTTATTTGCGGAAGTTGGGTTCGCGTTTTTCGAGGAAGGCGCGCAGGCCTTCCATGGCACCCTCGGTGCTTTGGGCGACGGCGGCGGAGAGGCTTTCCATGAAGAAGCCGTCGTCGCGGGACATGTCGGCGATGCGGCCCAGGGCGTTGATCATCAGGTAGTTGGAATAGGGCGCGTTGTCGGCGATCTTGCGGGCGAGGTCCCGGGCGAGCGGCAGGCCTTCGCCCGCGCCTACGGCGTAATGGGCAAGGCCCAGGGCCAGCCCTTCCTCGGCGCCGTAGCTGCGGCCGGTGAGCATCATCTCGCGCATGCGGTCCGGACCGATGAGACGTCCGACGCGCACGGTGGCGCCGCCGCCGACGAAGATGCCGCGCCGTCCTTCGGGGAGCTGGAAGCGCACCGAGGGTTCGGCGATGCGTACATGGGCGGCGGTCGCGACCTCGAGCCCGCCGCCGATGACTGCGCCCTCCATCACCGCCACCACAGGCAGGCCGCCGTGTTCGATGAGATCGGTGATCCGGTGCCATTTGCGCGATTGCGCCGCCGTCTGTTCGGGCGAGCGATGCTGGTGTTCGTCGAGGTCGAGGCCTGCGCTGAAGTGTCCGCCGTCGCCGCGCAGGATCACGGCGGCGACGCCCTCGGGCGGGTTGGCGAAGAAGGCCTCGATCGCGTGGATGAGCGCATCGCTCATGGCGTTGCGCTTGGGCGCGCGGTTGAAGGTCAGAAGGGCGATATCGCCGTCGATTTCTACGATCAGGTCGCTTTTGCCCGCGCTCTTCTCCACGGCCTAGCCCTTTTCCGGCGCTGCGAGTTCGCGGTCCGCCTCGGGCACATTGAGCGTCGACCATGTGTCATCCTGCGGCGGCGGCGGCGGGGTTTCGCAGGACCGGCGGTGGATGTTCACCTTGGCGATGAAATTTGCCGAGATGGGTGCTGTCACGAAGAGGAAGGCCATGATCAGGACCTCGTGAAACGAGCCGTCGCCAAAGACGAAGGCGTGGATCATCGAGGCCAGCAGCAGCATGCCGATGCCGATCGTGCCGACCTTGGTCGGCGCGTGCAGGCGGGTCATGGAATCGTTGAATTTCAGCAGGCCGATGGTGCCGACCAGCGCGAAGCCCGCGCCGATGAGAAGCGAAATGCCGACCGCGTAAGTGCCGATGACCTCAAGGCTCATTCGATGATGTCCCCCCGCAGAATGAAGCGCGCGTAGGCGACGGTGGAGACGAAGCCCAGCATGGCGATGATCAGCGTGACCTCGAAATAGATGCGGCTGCCCTGGGCGATGCCCAGAAGCACGATGAGGCCGATGGCGTTCACCACCATCGTGTCGAGTGCCAGGATACGGTCGCCCACCGAGGGGCCGATCACCAGGCGGATCATCGACATCACCTGCGCCAGCGCCACCGCGACGAAGGCGAGGATCAGGGCGAGGCTCAGGAAATCGGTGGCGATGTTCATGCGAAAATCTCCTTCAGGCGACGTTCGTAGCGGTCCTTGATGCCGTCGCGCTCGGCATCCGGGTCATCGGTGTGCAGCACGTGGACAAGCAGGCTGTGGCCTTCGTCCGAGAGGTCGGCCGAGACGGTGCCGGGGGTCAGCGTGATGGTGCCCGCGAGGATGGTGATCGCCTCGGGCTGGCGCAACTCGAGCGGCACGACGATCCATGCCGGCTTGAGCTTGGCGTTGGGTTTGGTCAGCACGATCCAGGCCACTTGCACGTTGGCGACCATGATGTCCCAGAGCACGATCACCGCGTAGTTGAGAAACTTCCAGACCGAGATGCCCCCGGGACGTTCGGGCCACCAGATCGCGGTGATCTTGGTGATGATGATGCCGAGGATGAGGCCGAAAACGGCCATACCCCATGAGAACTGGTTCTGCAGCAGGACCCAGACCACCGTCAGCAGCAGCGTCAGCAGCGGATGCGGAAAGAGCCAGCGGTACGCGCGTGCGATCATGTCAGTGCTCCTCCTTCTTCTTCTCGGCCTTGGCGTCACCCGGCCGGGTCAGCTTGCCCGGGGTGTCGAGCACAGTCGAGATATAGGGTTCGGGCGCAAAAAGCGACGCAGCCGTGTTCTCGGCGTAGCGATAGACCGGGCCGGCAAAGACCGTATGTGCGACGAGCAGCGCGATCAGGCCCCCGACAGCGGTATACGACAGGACCGAGGGTGGCGGGGTGGTTGTCGCGGCTTCGTTCTCGGCGAGGCTCTTGGCCTTCCAGAAAAGGACCGAGCCGGCGCGGGCGAACCCGACGATGCTGATCAGGCTCGAGATCAGGATGACGGCCCAGATCCAGGTGGCGGCAGAGGTCTCGAAGCCCGCGTCGAGGATCAGCAGCTTGCCGATGAAGCCGGAAAGCGGCGGCAGGCCGGTCATAGCGATGGCGGCGGTAAAGAAGAGCGCCGAGGTGAGGACGGCGCCGGAGATGGGCGGCATCGCCTCGAGCCGGAGGTTGGCGCGGCCCGTGCGCACCAGGTCCGAGATCAGGAAGAGGGCGGCGGCGGCCAGTGTCGAGTGGATGATGTAGTAAAGTGCCGCCGAGATGCCCGCCGGCGTGAACATCGAGATGGCGACCATGACCATGCCCATGGAGCCGATCACGGAGAAGGCGATCAGCCTGTCAAGCTTGCGCGCGCCCAGCACGCCCACCATGCCGATGGCGAGCGAGATGAGTGCGGCACCCATCAGCCAGGCGCCGTGCAGTTCTGCCGTGATCTCGAGGTCAGGCGGGAAGACGATGGTGTAGACCCGGATGATCGCGTAGGCGCCGACCTTGGTCATGATCGCGAAGAGCGCCGCGACGGGGGCGGGGGCCTCGGCGTAGCTGGAGGGCAGCCAGAAATGCAGGGGCACGAGGGCGGCCTTGATTGCGAAGACAAGGAGCAGCAGCGTGGCTGTCAGGCGGATGCCCACGGTGTCTTCCGGGTCGATCAGCGCCACGCGCTCGACCACGTCGGCCATGTTCAGCGTGCCGGTCTGGGCATAGAGCGCGCCGAGCGCGAAGAGGAACAGCGTCGAGCCGATGAGGTTGAAGAGCACGTATTGCACGCCCGCGCGCAGACGCAGGTTGCCGCCCGAGTGGATCATCAGGCCGTAGGAGGCGATGAGAAGCACCTCGAAGAAGACGAAGAGGTTGAAGAGGTCGCCTGTCAGGAAGGCGCCGAGGATCCCCATCAGCTGGAACTGGAAGAGCGCGTGGAAGTGCCTGCCGCGATTGTCCCAGCCCGAGCCGATGGCGTAGAGCAGTACGAAGAGGGCGAGGACCGAGGTCAGCAGCACCATCATGGTACTGAGCCGGTCTCCGACCACCATGATGCCGAAAGGCGCGGCCCAGTCGGAAAGCTGGTAGAGCATGATCTCGCCTGCCGCGGCGCGCCAGGCTAGGCCGGCGGCGATGGCGATCAGGGCCACGACACCGGCGACGGAGAAGATGCGCTGGATGCCGATGTGATAGCGTGCCGCGAGCACGATGAACGGGGCAAGCAGGGCGGGCAGGACGATGGGGGCGATGATCCAGTGTGTCATGCCTGGTCCTCCGCGCGCGCAGCCTCTTCGGCGGCAGGATCGTTCACCGTGTCATCGTCGGCACCAAGGTAGGCACCCAGCGCGATCATCACGACCACGGCAGTCATGCCGAAAGAGATCACGATGGCGGTCAGCACCAGTGCCTGCGGCAGCGGGTCGGTGTAGCGGGCGGCATCCGTCAGGATGGGCGGCGCGCCGACAGAGAGGCGACCCGAGGCAAAGAGAAAGACGTTGACCGCGTAGGTCAGGAGCGACATGCCCAATATCACCGGGAAGGTGCGCAGGCGCAGGGTCAGGTACATCCCTGCGGCGGTCAGGATGCCGATGGCGGAAGCGACGAGCAGTTCAAGTCCCATCTTATGCGCCCTCCGCTTTGGGGTTTGTCGGATCGGCGGGGTCGCGTGAAGGGTCGATGTCCATCGGGTGTTCGCTGTCTTTCACATGGGCGCGGCGGGCAAGGCGCGAGAAGCTTTCGAGCGAGAGCATCACGGCACCGACGACGGCAAGGAAGACGCCAAGGTCGAAAAGGGCCGCCGTAGCCAGTTCGAATTTCTCGAAGGGCGGGATGCGGACGTAGGTGAAATCCGAGGTCAGGAAGGGCTTGCCTACGAACCACGAACCGATTCCGGTGAGGCCTGCCACCAGCACGCCCGCGCCGATGATCCCGTGATAGGGGTAGCGCAGTCTTGCCGAGGTCCAGGCGAAACCGCTGGCCATGTACTGCATCACCACGGCGATGGAGACGATGAGGCCCGCGATGAAGCCGCCGCCGGGTTCGTTGTGGCCGCGCAGGAAGATGTAGAAGCCCACCAGCAGCACCACGGGCATGATGACACGTGTCAGGACCACCATCATCATCGGGTGCATGTCGCCCGCGCGGGGCTGGTCGGGCTTGCGGTTCAGAAGGCGCGCGCGCACCGGGCCATTCAGCAACGTCTCGGTCAGCGCGTAGATCAGGAGGGCGGCGATACCCAGCACGATGATTTCGCCGAAGGTATCGAAGCCGCGGAAGTCCACGAGGATCACGTTGACGACGTTGGTGCCGCCGCCGCCCTTGTAGGAATTGGCAAGGTGGAATTCCGAGATCGGCGTCGTGGCGGCCTCGCGCAGGAGGAAGTAGTAGGACATCGCGAAAGTGGCCGCACCTGCGGCGAGGGCGACCGCTACGTCGCGGAAGCGGCGGAGCACCGTGCTTTCCACCGGTGTGCGGTTGGGCAGGAAGTTGAGCGCCAGCAGCAGCAGGATGATCGTCACAACCTCGACGGTGATCTGGGTCATGGCAAGGTCGGGTGCGCTGAAATAGACAAAGCCGATGGAGACCATGAGGCCGACGATGCCGATCAGGATCAGCGACAGCAGGCGGTTGCGGTGCAGGAAGACGAGGCCGCCGGTCGCGGCGACAAGCATGACCCAGGCCGCGATCTCGACCGCACCGGCAGGTTGCGGCGCGCGGGTCGCGGCACCGAGGGTACCGCTGGTCCAGGCGTGGTACCCCGCTGCAACAATCGTCACGCCCGCGATGGCCGCGTAGCGCGAGAAGGAGCCGTTGTGCAGGCCATGGCTGAAGCCACGGGCAAGGGCAACTGCGCCTGCGATGATGGCCTCGAAGATGGTCTTTGCCTCGGGCCGCGGCGCGGCCTCCCATGCCTTGAGGAGCGGATTGAAGATCGCCAGCACGATCAGGCCGCCGACAACCGCCGCGATGGACATGTAGAGGGCGGGGACGAGGCCGTGCCAGATCTTGATGTACTTCACCTCGAGTTTCGCGGTGCCGCCAATAACTGCGTCCGCCACGAGGAACACGAAGTTCTGCACCAGGAACGGGGCACAGCCGATCACCACGACCAGCACCACCAGCAGCGCGGGCGGGCCCCACATGCCGAAGCCCGGATCGTGCGGCTTGTGCGGGTAGTCGTTGCGCACCGGGCCCAGGAAGGTGTGGCTGATGAAGCGGAAGCAGTAGGCGGCAGAGAAGAGCGAGCCGATCACCGCGAAGGTGGGCACCAGCCAGGGCATGCCGAAGAGCACGGTGTGATTGGCCTCTTCCAGCATCATCTCCTTGGAGAGAAAGCCGTTGAGGAAAGGGATGCCGGCCATCGAGAGGGCCGCCAGCGTGGCGATCACGAAGGTGAAGGGCATGAGTGTGCGCAGCCCGCCGAGGCGGCGGATGTCGCGGGTGTGCGCTTCGTGATCGACGATGCCCGCCGACATGAAGAGGGCGGCCTTGAAGGTGGCGTGGTTCATGATGTGGAAGACCGCCGCCATGGCACCGAAGGCGGTGCCGGTGCCCAGAAGCATGGTGATCAGGCCAAGATGGCTGACGGTGGAGAAGGCCAAGAGCGCTTTTAGGTCATGCTTGAAGAGCGCGATCACCGCGCCCAGCACCATTGTGACAAGACCGGCGGTGGTGACGATGGCGAACCATTCGGGCGTGCCCGAAAGAACGGGCCAGAGGCGGGCCATCAGGAAGATGCCAGCCTTCACCATTGTGGCGGAGTGCAGGTAGGCCGAGACCGGCGTGGGCGCGGCCATGGCGTGGGGCAGCCAGAAATGGAAGGGGAATTGCGCCGACTTGGTAAAGCAGCCGAGCAGGATCAGCAGGAGCGCGGGCAGGTAAAGCGGGCTTTCCTGGATGAGTTCACGGTTCTGGAGGATGACGCTGAGGTCGTAACTGCCCACGATATTCCCGAGGATCAGCATGCCACCGATCAGGGCAAGTCCGCCCATGCCGGTCACGGCAAGCGCCATACGCGCGCCTTGTCGGCCTTCGGGCAGGTGCTTCCAATAGCCGATCAAGAGGAAGGACGACAGCGACGTCAGCTCCCAGAAAATCAGCAAAAGCAGGATGTTGTCCGACAGGACGATCCCCACCATCGCGCCCTGGAACAAGAGCAGGTAGGTGAAAAACTCGCCCATGTTGTCGTCGCGCGACAGGTAGAAGCGGCCGTAGGTGATGATCAGCAGGCCGATGCCGAGGATCAGCAGCGCAAAGAAGAAACCCAGACCGTCGAGCATCAGGTTCACATTCAGCCCCAGCGACGGCATCCAGTCGATACCCGTGGTCACCACCTCGCCCGCGAGGACGGCGGGCAGGTTGGTCAGCAGGCCGATGAAGGCGGCGAGCGTGACGGTGAATGTAACCCCGGCGCAGGCCTGTCTGCCCGCATTGTTCATGATGCCGGGCAGCAAAGCACCCAGGAAAGGCAAGGCAACGACAAGGAAGAGGGACACGCGAACTCCTGATCTCGGCCTGAAAGGTTCGGGCATATCTGTGACATTTGGCCGGGTTTCTCAAGGGAAACCGACAAAAATTGTCACGAATAACGCCCGGCCGAGCGCAAAAGGCCGACGGCAAAGCCGTTTTCCTGCGTCATGCTCCTGCGTGAAAAGAGTGCCTTCAGTCCGGTTTGTTCTCGGCTGAGACCAGACACAGCGCGGTGAAAAGAAGAGCAAAAAGAATCGAGGTTTGCAGCGAGGCCCCCGCAAGAAAGCCGAGCCCAAGCATCTTGATCGCGCCCGTCACGTTGAGCATCGCGACCACGGGCGCACCGGATACGCCGAAGATACCGATGCTCTCTACCGCGACAAGGGAACCGGCCAGCAGGCGGTTCAAGGCGAAGACGGCAAGGACGAACCCGAACTCGGTCACCGGTGCCATTCGCTCGGCTTCCTGCAGGTCCGCAAAGAAAAGGCTGGTCGGCGCAGCCCAGCCGACCCACTGGCCGAATGCCGTTATGCAGATCAGCGCCAGCACGGTACCGCAAAGCGCATGAGCCAGCCTGCGCGCACCCGAGACGGCGGCAAGCAGGCCAAGGCCGGTGGCAAAGAACCCCAGGGCTGTTGCCGGGACCATCGGGGTTTGTGTCGATGCGTGCCGGATCAGGCCGTCGATTCCGATCCCCCAGCCGATGAGCAGCGCCAGAAAGGCGTAGAGTACCGTTCCTGCGGCAAGCAGAATAGCAAACGGCGATATTGATCGGTGGTCTTTAAACATCCGGTCAATTCCTCGGGCCAGGAGAGTGTTGTTTTGGGAAGTACTGGATTTTGTCTACAACATCTCCAGCGAGAAAGCCAGCCTCCAAGCTCGCTTTTTCGAGGTTTCTCGACCTTGTGCTGAAGGGAGGAAAGAATTCTTGCGGCCTGTCGGTGGCTGTAAGGCGTGACCGGAGGCCATAAAAAAGCCCCGCGTGGCGCGCACGCGGGGCAGGTACCTCGGACCTTCAGAGGGGGCTTGGCCCGGGCGGGTTACGTCAGGCTTCTTTTGGCTTCAACGTACCCACGGTCACGTCGAGCGTGACTTCTTTGCCTTTGCGAAGCACCGTGACCTCGGTCGTCTCCTCGGGCGTGGTCGTCGCCACGGCCCGGGTCAGGTCGCGCAGTTCGTTCACTTCGGTGCCGCCGAAGGACAGGATGATGTCACCCTTCCTGAGCCCGGCCTTGTCGGCGGGGCTGTCCTCGGCCACGGCCTCGATCACCGCCCCTTTCGGCGCGTCATACCCCAGCACGGAGGCAACCTCGTCCGTCATCGGGCGAATGTTCACGCCAAGCCAGCCGCGTGCCAGTTCCCCGTCGTCCGCAAGGTCGGCCACGATGGTCTGCACAAGGTCGGCAGGCACGGCGAAACCGATACCGACCGAGCCGCCGCCCGGAGAGATGATCGCGGTGTTCACGCCGATGACTTCGCCCGCGTTGTTGAAGAGCGGGCCGCCCGAGTTGCCCCGGTTGATCGCGGCGTCGGTCTGAATGAAATCGTCGAATGGGCCGGAGCGGATGTCGCGCGACAGGGCCGATACGATCCCGGAGGTCACCGTGCCGCCAAGGCCAAAGGGATTGCCCACCGCGACCACCTCGTCGCCGACGCGCAGGTTGGCTGAGATGCCGAAAGATACGGTCGGGAACGCGGCGTCCGCCTCGATCTTGAGTAGGGCGATGTCGGTCAGCGGATCGCTGCCCACGACTTCCGCGTCGAAGCTGCGGCCATCGGCAAGCTTGACCGTGACAGTCTCGGCGCCTGCGACAACGTGATGGTTGGTGACGATCTGACCATCCGCGGAGATGATGAAGCCCGAGCCAAGCCCCTGTGCAGGTGCGCCCCGTTCGGGCGTGCGGTTGCCGAAGAATTCGCGCAGCTGCGGCGGGATGTTTTCGGGCATGTCAGCGGAGGCCATCCGCGCCTTGCCGGTCACTTCGATGAAGACGACGGCCGGTGAGACCTCTTCGACAAGATCGGCGTAGCCGCCCGGCGGCACGGCGAACGCGGCAGAGGGCGCGAGGGTCAGCGCGGAGGCAGAAAGCATCGCCGCTGTCAGCGCGGCGATTGCCGTACGGGAGGTTAGGGGAAGAAGTGAACGCATGAGAAGTGCCTCTTTTGGATTACCGTGATGGGACGGATATGCTGCCGCTGCCTTACACGCGCGTGTGGCACCCTATACAAATTTGTAACGAAGGCTCCTGCCGGGGCGGATGTCGCTATATAACGGCACGACGGTGCGGGAACGACGGAACGCCATGAAGCTGTTGATCATCGAAGACGACGCCACGACAGGGGCCTACATCGCGCGCGGATTGCGCGAGGAAGGGCATGTCGTCGATCTGGTCGGGGACGGCAAGGACGGGCTGATCGCGGCAACGTCGAACAGCTATGACGTCGTGATCCTTGACCGGATGCTGCCCGGTGTGGACGGGCTGACCGTGCTCAAGACGATGCGGGGCGCGGGTAACAAGACCCCGGTGCTGTTGCTCACCGCGCTTGGCGAGGTCGGCGACCGGATCGAGGGGTTGCACGCGGGGGCTGACGACTACCTGGCCAAGCCCTTTGTCTTTGGCGAGCTGTCCGCGCGTGTCGCGGCCCTGGCGCGGCGACCGCAGGCGCTGGAGGCCGAGGTGGTGTTGCGGGCCGGCGATCTGGAGATGAACCTGATCTCGCGCAAGGTCACGCGCGGCGGTGTCGAGATCGACCTGTTGCCGCGCGAATTCGCCCTTTTGGAGCATCTCTTGCGCCGCAAGGGCCGGGTGCAGACACGTACGATGCTGCTGGAAAACGTCTGGGACATCGGGTTCGACCCCGGCACCAACGTGGTCGAGACCCACATCAGCCGGCTGCGCGCCAAGGTCGACAAGCCCTTTGACCGTGACCTGATCGAAACCGTGCGCGGCGCGGGCTACCGGATCGCCGGGTGATGGGGCGGCTGCAACAGCTTTGGCGGTCGATGCCGATCCGGTTGGCGATCTTGCTGGTTCTGCTTTTCGCCGCGGTGTCGCTGCTGAGCCTTGCGGCCAGCTACGCTGTCACGCAGTCGTCATTCGAGGAATCGATCCGCGCCGATCTGCGGCAGGATCTTGCGGGGTTCCGGGCGGCACCCAACGCGCGGGCGGTGGCGCTGCTGGTCGAGGCGGAATCGCGCGAGGCCGATCCGAACCGGCTGATCATCAGCTATGTCGCACCCTCGGGCCGCATCTACGGCAACGGGGCGATTGCCCGGGACGACGCAGGGTTTCACATCTTCTCGCTAGACCCGGAGCGGACGCAATTCCGCGGGGAGTACATCTCGCTCACTGACAAGCTGCACGGCGGGTTGATCACCATTGCGCGGAGCCGGGCCGAGATCGTGGCGCTGCGGGGTATCTTTGTGAACATTTTGCTGATCAGCCTGTTGCCAACGGTGCTGATTGCGCTGTCGGGTGGCCTGATCCTTGCCCGGCGGTCGAAGCGGCATGTGGAGGTCGTGAGCCGCGCGCTGGACCGGATGACCAGCGGTGATTTGGGCGCGCGGGTGACGATCGGGCCGCGCTGGTCTGATGATCTGGTGCAGATTGGTGGCAAGCTGAACCAGATGGCGGGGGCGCAGGAGGCGCAGATGAAGGCGCTCAAGGGAGTGTCTTCGGACATCGCGCATGACCTCAAGACGCCGTTGCAGCGGGTGGCCGTTTTCCTCGAAGAGCTCGAGCGCGAAATCGGTGAGCGGGGTGCGGCGGCGGCGCTTTTGGGCAAGACAAAGCACGAAGTGGAGGGCATGAACCGGGTCTTCCAATCGCTGCTCCAGCTTGCGCAGGTGGAGGCGGGATCGCCCCGGTCGCGTTTCGAGCCCGTCGATCTGGCCGAAGTTGCGCGCACCGTGGTCGAGGTTTTCGAACCTGCGGCGGCCGAAAGCGGCCATGGGCTGAACCTCGTTGCTGATCTGGAGAAAGCCTTTGTACAGGGGGACCGGGCGCTGCTTGGCCAGCTTCTGTCGAACCTGATCGAGAATGCGCTGCGGCATACGCCGAAGGGCTGCGGTGTCGAGGTGAAGCTCATCGCTGAGAACGGTCAGCTGAAGCTGATCGTCGCGGATAACGGGCCCGGTGTTCCGGCGGAAGAAAGGGGCAAAGTAGTGCAGCGGCTGTATCGGCTGGACCGGAGCAGGCATACGCCGGGGCATGGACTGGGGCTGAGCCTCGTGGAGGCGGTAGCGGGGCTGCACGGGGCCTCGGTCGTATTGGAAGACAATGCCCCCGGATTGCGCGCTGTCGTGACGTTCCCGGACTGATGGACAGGTTTTCTGGGAGCGACGGCTTGTCATCGTCGGCCACATCGGGGCATCTGGCGCAGAACCGAGACGGAGGATCGCCCGATGCGCGCCATGCAAGTCACCGCCTATGACACCCCGCTTGAGATGCGTGAGGTGGAATTGCCGATCCCCGGCCCCGGCGAGGTGTTGGTCAGGGTCGAAACCTGCGGGATGAACTTCGGCGATACGCTGATGATCAAGGGGACCTATCAGGAAAAGCCACCCTTGCCCTTTACCGTGGGCATGGAACTGGCGGGTATGGTCGAGGGGCTGGGCGAAGGCGTGACGGGGCTAACCAAGGGCCAGCGCGTCGCGGCCTATGCGGGTGTGGGCGGACTGGCGGAATATGCGGCGATCCCGGCGGATATCTGCGTGCCGATCCCCGACGAGATGAGCGCGATCGACGCGGCGGCTTTCCTGATTGCCTATGGTACCAGCCATGTGGCGCTTGATTACAAGGCGCGGATGCAACCGGGTGAGCGGTTGCTGGTGCTGGGGGCCTCGGGCGGTGTGGGGCTGACGGCGGTGGAACTGGGCAAGGTCATGGGGGCGGAGGTCATTGCCTGTGCGCGCGGCAAGGACAAGCTGGAGATCTGTCGTGTGGCCGGGGCGGACCACCTGATCGATTCAGAGACCGACGACATTCGCGAGATCGTCAAGGCGCTGGGCGGGGCTGACGTGGTCTATGACCCGGTAGGCGGCGATCAGTTCAAGGCGGCGCTGCGCGCCTGCAACCCGGAGGCGCGGCTGCTGCCGCTGGGGTTCGCCAGTGGCGAGGTGCCGCAGATCCCGGCGAACATCCTGTTGGTCAAGAACCTCACCGTGATGGGACTTTACTGGGGAGCCTATGCCAAGCTTGATCCGAAGGTGCTGACCGACAGTTTCCGGGTGCTCTTTGACTGGTACGTCGAGGGGAAATTGAAGCCGCATGTAAGCAACGTGTTGCCCTTGGCGCAGGCGAACGATGCGCTGGACCTTCTGCGCACGCGCCAGGCGACGGGCAAAGTGGTGGTCGAGGTGCAGAAGTAAGCGGCTCTACCGCCGCAGGCCGTAGCCTTTCCTGACCGCCCGCGCCTTCTGCTGTTCGCGCAGGAAGACGAAGAGTCCGGCCGCGAGGATCAGCGCGATGCCGAGCCAGACTTCCCACGCGGGCAGTTCGCCGAAGATTACGACGCCCCAGAAGACCGCCATGGGCAAAAGTACATACTCGAAGGGCGCCACCGTGGCGGCATCGCCCAACCGGTAGGCCTGGCTGAGGCAATAGCCGATCACGGCTGAATTCAGGCCGAGGGCGATGAACACCCATTCGTCGCCCGGCGCGGGCCAGACCCAGGCGCGCAGCAGGAAGGTAAGCGACGTGCTCGTGTCAGGACCGACAAAGCGTCCGTCGCCTGCCACGGCGAAAAAGCCCAGGGAAACCACGACGAACATCGCCTGGATATAGACCGACAGAACCGATGCCTTGGCCGTGAGACCCAGCCTGCGGGTGACGATCTGATTCAGGGCGTAGGTCACGGCGGCCACGACGGGCAGCAGCAAGACCAGCCGCGAGACCTCGAGCGTCTCGGAGGACGCCCACGGCCGCTGCATGATCACCACCCCGACAAACCCCACGGCCACCGCCCCGAGGCGCATCGGCCCAACCTTTTCGCCAAGAAGCGGGATCGAGAGGAGCGTGATAAAGAGCGGGGCCACGAAGAAAAGCGCCGTCGCCTCGGCCAAAGGCAGGGCGGCGAGGGCCACGAAGAAGGTCATGTTCGACACCACGATAAGCACGCCGCGCAGCAGATGCAGGCCAGGCTGGCGGGTCTTGAGCATGTGAAAGCCGCCTTCGAAATGCACCAGCACGAGGCTGAGCCCGATGCCGATGGCCGACCGCGCAAAGACGATCTGGTGGAGCGCGTAGCCGCCCGAGAGCTGCTTGATCAGCATGTCGTTGAGCGAAATCGCCAGCATCGCCACCATGATCGACAGGATGGCGAGCCCGGCGCGGTTCTGGGCGTCCTGGGTCATCGTTCTGACCTATCAGCTATGCCGCCCCTGTCGAGGGCAATTGCGACAGCCCCTTGGCGCGGCGGTGCAAGCTGCTATCTTGCCGCCACGTAATCAAGGAGCCTTCCCATGCAAATGTCCGATACCCGAACGATCTCTGTCCCTCCGGCGGAGGTCTATGCGGCATTGCTGAACCCCGAGATGCTGCAGAAATGCGTGCCGGGGGCGCAAGAGGTCACGGGGTCTGTCGAAAACGGTTTCGAGGCGACGGTGGTGCAGAAGGTCGGGCCGGTGAAGGCGACCTTCAAGGGCGAGGTTACGATCTCGGACATGGTCGAGAACCGCTCGCTCAAGATCGACGGGTCGGGCAAGGGCGGTGCGGCGGGCTTTGCCAAGGGCGGGGCGGAAGTGACGCTGACCGAGAAGGACGGCGGAACGGAACTGTCCTATGACGTGGAGGCCAAGGTGGGCGGGAAGCTGGCGCAATTGGGCAGCCGGATCATCGACGGCTTTGCCAAGAAGATGGCGGACCAGTTCTTTGAAAACCTGCAGACGGCGCTGGAAGGCCCCGCGGAACCCGAGGCTGCGGAGGCGGAGGGTGAGAAACCTGCCAAGAAGGGCTGGTTCAAACGCTCGAAAGACTGATAGGGCCCTGTCATATCTCCTTACGTGCCCTAGGTACGCGGCGAAACAAGGGCGAGACCAATGGGAAATATCGTAGAAATCAGGGACCTCAGGAAGTCATACAAAGACGGCTTTGAGGCGCTGAAAGGCGTGACCCTCGACATTCGCGAGGGCGAGATCCTCGCTCTGCTGGGTCCGAACGGGGCGGGCAAGACGACACTGATTTCGACGGTTTGCGGAATCACGACGGCGACGTCAGGATCGGTTACGGTGGGCGGTCACGACATCGGGCGAGACTACCGCGCGGCACGGTCGATGATCGGGCTGGTGCCTCAGGAGATCAATCTGGAACCCTTCGAGCGGGTGCGCAATACCGTCAAGTTTTCGCGCGGTCTTTTCGGCAAGAGCCGCGATGATGCAGCCATCGAGAAAGTGCTCAAGCAGCTGTCGCTTTGGGACAAGCGGGACAACCAGATACGCGAGTTGTCGGGCGGGATGAAGCGCCGGGTACTGATCGCCAAGGCGCTGAGCCATGACCCAAGGGTGCTGTTTCTTGACGAGCCAACCGCCGGGGTGGATGTGGAACTGCGCAAGGACATGTGGGAGGTCGTTGCCGGCCTGAAGGCGGCGGGCGTGACGATCATCCTGACCACCCATTACATCGAAGAGGCCGAGGCGATTGCCGACCGGGTGGGCGTGATCGCAAAGGGCGAGTTGATGCTGGTGGAGGACAAGGACAAGCTGATGGCCCGGATGGGCCAGAAGGAGCTCCAGGTGCAACTGACCGAGCGGATCGACGCAATCCCGGAAAGCCTGCGGTCCGACCGGCTGCGGCTGTCCGAGGACGGCGCGGCGCTGATCTATGCCTACGACACAAGGGCGGATCGGACGGGGATCACCAAACTTTTGAGCGACGTTGCCGATGCTGGTCTCGTGCTCAGGGACGTCGTCACACGGCAGTCGAGCCTTGAGGAGATTTTCGTCAACCTGGTCAAGAACGGCGACGGCAAGGAGGACGCAGCATGAACTGGACCGCGATCCGCGCCATCTATGTGTTCGAGATGTTCCGGTTTTTCCGGACCATCGCGCAGAGCTTTCTTGCACCCGTCATTTCGACCTCGCTTTATTTTGTCGTCTTCGGCGCTGCCATCGGCAGCCGTATCGACGAGGTGGAAGGCGTGAGTTACGGCGCCTTCATCGTGCCGGGTCTGATCATGCTGACGGTGATCACGCAGTCGATCTCGAACGCGTCCTTCGGCATCTATTTCCCGAAGTTCATCGGCACTTTCTTCGAGCTGCTCTCGGCCCCGATCAGCTTTATCGAGATCGTGATCGGCTACGTGGGTGCGGCAGCGACCAAGGCGTTGATCATCGGGTTGATCATCCTCGTGACGGCCTTTTTCTTCGTCGATTTCACCATTGCGCATCCGCTTGCGATGCTGGCCTTCCTGCTGCTCACGACGATAAGCTTTGCGCTCTTCGGTTTCATCCTCGGTATCTGGGCGGGGAGTTTCGAGCAGTTGCAGATCGTGCCGCTGCTGATCGTCACGCCGTTGGTCTTTCTGGGCGGGTCGTTCTACTCGATTTCCATGCTGCCGCCGGTCTGGCAGACGATCTCGCTGTTCAACCCGGTGGTCTACCTGATCTCGGGGTTCCGCTGGGCGTTCTATGACAGCGCGGATGTGCCAATCCTCACCAGCCTGCTGGCGATCTGCCTCTTCACCGGCATCTGTCTGACGGTGATCTGGTGGATATTCCGGACAGGCTGGCGCATCCGGGAATAAAGGGTGAGCGCGCCTTGTTTGCCGGGCGGGTCCACTCTACATGGGGTCTCATGAAAAACTGGCTGCCTTTCCTGAAATCCGATCCGACCGTCGCCGTGATCCGCCTTGCGGGCATGATCGGTGGTGCGGGACGCGCGACGCTGAATGATACGAGCCTCGGATCGGTCATTGAAAAGGCCTTCACCCGTGGCAAGCCCGATGCGGTGGCGCTCGAGATCAACTCGCCCGGCGGCAGCCCGGTGCAATCCTCCCTGGTCGCGGCGCGCATCCGGCGGCTGGCGGAGGAAAAGGACATCCCCGTGATCGCCTTTGTCGAGGACGTGGCTGCGTCGGGCGGATACTGGTTGGCGGTGGCGGCGGACGAGATCTACGCCGACCGCTCTTCGGTGATCGGGTCCATTGGTGTGATCTCGGCCAGTTTCGGCCTCGACAGGTTCATCGAGACCTACGGGATCGAGCGCCGCGTGCATACGGCAGGCAAGTCCAAGAGCATGCTGGACCCCTTCCGCCCCGAAGACCCCGAGGATGTCGCGCGGCTGAATACGCTGCTGGAGGATGTCCATGCCAATTTCAAGGACCACATCTCGACGCGGCGTGCGGGCAAACTGCCTCAGGATCGCGACCTTTTTACCGGCGAGGTCTGGCTGGCCCCCCGCGCGCATGAGCTGGGCCTGATCGACGGGATCGGCCACCTGCGCCCGATGATGAAAGAGCGTTTCGGCAAGAAGGTGCGTTTCCGTGAGTACAACGCCAAGCGCGGCCTGCTGGCGCGTTTTGGCACGCAACTGGTGCAGGACGCGGTGCAGGGTATCGAGGAACGCGCGGCCTACGCGCGCTTTGGTCTGTAGTCCATGATTGCCAAGATCGTCCTTCTTTTCCTCGTGTTCATGGGTTTGCTTGCGTGGTTCGGCAAGATGCACTGGCTTGGCTCGAAGCGTCTGAAGCAGACGAAATGTGCGGCCTGCGGACGCTACCGTATCGGCAAGGGTCCCTGCGCCTGCGGAGGTGAGGGCTGATGCTGATGCCGTGGCTGATGTCGCTGCTGGGTCTGGTGATCCTGCTGCTGGCCGGTGACGCGCTGGTAAAAGGGGCGGTGAACCTGTCGTTGCGCTTGGGTGTTCCTGCGCTGATCGTGAGCCTGACGATTGTGGCCTTCGGCACCTCGGCACCGGAGCTTCTGATCTCGATCCAGGCAGTGCTGGACGATGCGCCGGGGATCGCGCTGGGCAACGTCGTGGGTTCGAACACCGCGAATATCCTTCTGGTGCTGGGGATACCGGCGCTTCTGGCGACGATGCACACGTCGGAGTGCGAGACCCGAAAGACCTACAATTTTATGATCGCGGCCTCGCTGTTGTTTATTGCCTTGGCGTTTCGTGGCGTGTTCGACTGGCTGGCTGGCCTCGTGCTGTTGGGCGGGCTGGCCTATGTGCTGTTCGACGCTTTCCGCGACGCTCATGCGCATCGGAAGGCCGAGGCGGACGAGGAAGAGCCCGAGGGCGCGGATCCCAACATGCCCGGCTGGCAGATCGCGGTTTTCCTCCTTCTTGGCCTGATCGGCCTGCCACTCGGCGCCACGCTGCTGGTCGAGAACGCGACGATCATCGCGCAGACCTACGGGGTGAGCGACACGGTGATCGGCCTGACGCTGGTCGCCGTCGGCACCTCGCTGCCCGAGCTTGCGACCACGGTCATGGCGGCTTTGCGCCGCCAGGCGGATGTGGCACTGGGCAATGTGATCGGGTCGAACATGTTCAACCTGCTGGCGATCATCGGCATCGCCAGCCTTGTGGGTCCCATCGGGGTGGACCCCGCCTTCCTGACCTTCGATCTTTGGGTCATGCTGGGCGCATCATTGCTGCTGATCCCCTTTGTGTTCCTCAAGATGGACATCACGCGGCTCTGGGGGATCGCGCTGAGCGCCCTATATGCTGTCTATATCTTCTTGGTGCTGATTTAGGAGAGACGCCATGCGGCGGGCACTTGTGACGGGCGCGGGCCACAGGCTTGGCGCGGCGATGGCAGTCTATCTGGCCGGGCGGGGCTATGACGTGGCGGTGCACTACGCCTCGTCCGCCAAGGGTGCCGAGGCGACGGCGGCTGAGGTGCGCGAGAAGGGCTGCCGCGCGGTGACATTGCAGGCCGACCTGCTCGACGACGCTGCGACGACCGGGCTGTTCGCGGCGGCGGCAGAGGCGCTGGGCGGGCCGATCACCTGCCTGATTAACAATGCCTCGATCTTTGAATACGACACGATCCGCAGCGCCACCCGCGAAAGCTGGGACCGTCACATGGGGAGCAACCTGCGTGCGCCCTTTTTGTTGACCCAAGCGATGGCGGCGCAGGATCTGCCGCATTTGCAGGACGATCGGGGGGAGCCTATGGCGCAGGGGCTGATCGTCAACATGATCGACCAGCGGGTGCGCAAGCTGACGCCGGAGTTCATGACCTACACGCTGGCCAAGATGGGGCTCTGGGCCCTGACCCAGACCAGCGCGCAGGCGCTGGCCCCGGCGATCCGGGTCAATGCCATCGGCCCGGGACCGACCCTGCAGGGGAGCCGCCAGACCGAGACGCATTTCGCGCAGCAGCGGGCGGCCACGGTGCTAAAGCGGGGGGCCAACCCCGCGGACATCAAAGCGGCGCTTGGCTATTTCCTGGATGCGCCCGGGGTGACGGGGCAGCTTCTGTGTGTGGATGGCGGGCAGCACCTGGGATGGCAGACACCGGACGTTCTGGGTGTTGAATAGGGTGCGGCCCGTTCATAGTTCTGCACTGCAGGCGGGAGCCGTCACATTCCTGTCACAAAAGGCTATTCATTTCATGCACTTATGCGAATGTGAAAAAAATTATCAATGAAATCAAGCGCCTAGAGAACTGCCTAAATTTTGAGCAGATTTGGGAAGCTAGCCGAAAACAAAGAGAATTTCGGACGTGCCCGACCTTGTCCCAAGAGTTATCCACAGCATTCGTGGACATGTTAACACTTGAGGCCGAAGGCGGCATATTGCAGCGCAACGAGAGAATCACAGGCAGGCATGAGCGATAAGGCGCAGAAAGAGCTATCGAGTCACGAGGTGATCCAGAGTTATCTCAAGACGATAGACACCTCGCCGGGCGTCTACCGTATGCTCGATGCCGAAAGCCGCGTGCTTTATGTGGGCAAGGCACGAAACCTGCGTGCGCGGGTTAGCAATTACGCGCGGCCGGCGGGGCATTCCCCACGCATCGCGCGGATGATCGATCTGACCGCCTCGATGATGTTTCTGACCACCAAGACGGAAACCGAGGCGCTGCTCCTCGAGCAGAACCTGATCAAGCAGCTCAAGCCCAAGTTCAACGTGCTGCTGCGCGACGACAAGTCGTTTCCGAACATCCTCGTGACCGCCGATCACGATTATCCGCAGATCAAGAAGCATCGCGGGGCGAAAAAGGAGAAGGGGGCATACTATGGACCCTTCGCCAGCGCGGGGGCGGTGAACCGGACGCTGAACCAGCTGCAGCGGGTGTTTCTGCTGCGCGATTGTTCGAATTCGATGTTCGAGAGCCGCACGCGGCCCTGCCTGCAGTACCAGATCAAGCGTTGCTCGGCTCCCTGCGTGGGCAAGATCAGCCCAGAGGAGTACCGTGAAAGCGTGAAGGATGCCGAGCGCTTTCTGTGCGGCAAGACGACGGACATTCAGGGGCGGTTGGCCAAGCAGATGACAGAGGCGTCGGAGGCGATGGAGTTCGAACGGGCCGCAGCGCTGCGAGACCGGATCAAGGCGCTTACGCAGGTGCAGACGGCGCAGGGGATCAACCCCAAGGGCGTGGCCGAGGCAGATATCATCGCGCTGCACATGGACAGCGGGCAGGCCTGCGTGCAGGTGTTCTTTATCCGCGCCAACCAGAACTGGGGGAACCGGGATTATTATCCGCGCGTCGGGGCTGATGTGGATGCGGCCGAGGTGCTGGAGGCCTTCATCGGCCAGTTCTACGACACGCGCGAGCCGCCCCGGCAGCTGATCCTGTCGAACGAGATCGAGAACCCCGACCTGATGGCCGAGGCGCTGTCGGGCAAGCTGGGCCGCAAGGTCGAACTACTGGTGCCGCAGCGGGGCGAGAAGGCGGAGCTGGTCGACGGGGCGCTGCGCAATGCGCGCGAGAGCCTCGCGCGGAAGATGGCCGAGACGGCGACGCAGGCGAAGCTCTTGCGCGGGCTGGCGGAGGCTTTCGATCTGGCGGAGGTGCCGGAGCGGATCGAGGTGTACGACAACAGCCATATCCAGGGAACGAACGCCGTGGGGGCGATGATCGTCGCGGGGCCCGACGGGCTGATGAAGAACCAGTATCGCAAGTTCAACATCAAGGGTGAGGAACTGACGCCCGGCGATGACTTCGGGATGATGAAGGAAGTGCTGACCCGGCGGTTCAAGCGGCTGATCAAGGAGGACCCGGACCGCAGCGAAGGACATTGGCCGGATCTGTTGCTGATCGACGGCGGCGCGGGGCAGGTGAGTGCGGTGGCCGAGATCATGCGGGAATACGGGGTCGAGGACATCCCGATGGTGGGCGTCGCCAAGGGGATCGACCGGGACGCGGGCAAGGAGGAATTTCACCGCGTGGGCAAGATGCCCATGGCGCTGCGGCACAACGATCCGGTGCTTTACTTCGTGCAGCGCCTGCGGGACGAGGCGCACCGGTTTGCGATCGGGACGCACCGCGCCAAGCGCGCCAAGGCGGTCGGCGCCACGCCGCTGGACGATGTGCCGGGCGTGGGCGCGGCACGCAAGCGGGCGCTTCTGGCACATTTCGGGTCGGCCAAGGCGGTGAGCCGCGCGAACCTGAGCGATCTCAAGGCGGTCGAGGGCGTGTCGGATGCGCTGGCCGAGACGATCTATGCGTTCTTTCATGAGCGGGGTTGATTCAAAGGAGCGCGCAAGCGCGCACGACATTTTTGGTTGGGGGCTCTGCCCCCAAACCCCCGGAGTTGTAGTGGAAAGATGAAGCTGGGAGGTTGGCGCTTTTCCCTTGGGACGGTGCGGAGTAGGGTGCGGCCATGAAGTGGAATCTGCCGAATATCCTGACGCTTTTGCGGTTGCTCGCGGCACCGATGGTGGCGGTGATGTTTCTCTATTTCACGCGGCCCTATGCGGATTGGTTTGCACTGCTGCTGTTTTTGTCCGCCGCGATCACCGATTGGTTTGATGGCTACCTCGCGCGCGCCTGGAAACAGGAGACCAAGCTGGGGGCGATGCTCGACCCGATTGCCGACAAGGCGATGGTGGTGATCGCGCTGATGGTGATCATCGGGTTTTCCAGCTGGTCGCCCTGGCTGGTGTTGCCTGCGACCGTGATCCTGTTCCGGGAAGTCTTCGTTTCGGGGCTGCGCGAGTTTCTCGGCGATGTGGCGGGCACGCTGAAGGTGACGAAGCTGGCCAAGTGGAAGACCACGTTCCAGATGACGGCCATCGCGGTACTCTTCAGCCAGGGGGTGTTCGAGCACTACCTGGGCATGTCGGTCTTTGGCATGGATGAGCGGATGATCTCTGCCATTCTGAACGGGGACGAGGAGGATACGCTGGGGCTGTGGTGGAAGCTGGCGGGGATGGAATGGGCGGGGCTGATCGGATTGTGGCTGTTGTGGCTGGCGGCGTCGCTGACGGCGATCACCGGTTTTGATTACCTCGCCAAGGCCATGCCGCATCTGAGGGAGGGGCACTGATGGATGTTCTCTATTTCGCCTGGGTGCGCGAGCGGATCGGTCTGCCGCGCGAGCGGGTGGAGACCGAGGCGCAGACCGTGCGCGCGCTTGTCGAGGAACTGCGCGCGCGCGAGGACCGCTATGATCTGGCCTTCTCGGACCTGTCGGCGCTACGGGTGGCGGTCGATCAGAAGCTCACGGACTTCGACGCCTCCATCGCGGGTGCGCGCGAGGTCGCGTTCTTCCCGCCGATGACCGGGGGCTGACGTGGAGGTTTCTGTTCAGGAAGCCAGCTTTGATGTGGGTCAGGAACTGACCGCCTTCACTGCGGGGGCCGAGGGCAGCGGGGCCGTGGTCAGCTTCACGGGGATCACGCGCGATATCGCGGGCGGTCTGCGGCACATGGAGATCGAGCATTATCCCGGCATGACCGAACGGGCGCTGGGCGATATCCGGCTGGAGGCGATCACGCGGTTCGGCCTGACCGGGGCGCGGATCATCCACCGTTACGGGCGCGTGGCGCCCAATGAGGTGATCATGATGGTGCTGACCGCCGCGCCGCATCGGGCGGATGCCTTCAAGGGGGCGGAATTCCTGATGGATTACCTCAAGTCCCGCGCGCCCTTCTGGAAACGGGAAGTGACGGCTGATGGCGCGGAATGGGTCGCGGCGAAGGACGAGGACGAGGACGCGCTGAAGCGCTGGTAGCGTTCAGCGCTTGCTGGCAAAGATCGCGCCGGCACCCTCGGGGGATGTCGACTGGCTCTCGATATAGGCGCGCATTTCCTCGGCCTCGTGCCGCGCGTCGCGCAGGCCTTCCATGGCCGCGGAAAGTTCCGCTTCGGTCTGGGCAAGCTGGTTGGTCAGTTCCGCCTCGCGCTGCTGCAGGTAGGTGATCGCTTGGTCGCGCGTCTCTTCGGCCTCGTGCAACTCCTGGCTCATCCGGTCAAGCTGGGCCACATCGTCCGGGGCTACCCGCGTGAAGCGGTGCAGCAGCCAGTTCGCGAACCAGCCAAGGCAGAAGGCCACGAAGAGGATGATCGCGGTGGCGAGGACGAATTCAGTTCTGCTCATCGGTGGTGCCTTCTTCGGACGGGTTTTCCACTGTATCGCCGGATTGCGCATTACTTTCCAGCGTTGTTTGCTCCGGTGTCGCGACGGTATCGGGGCGGATCAGCTTGAATTCGATCCGGCGGTTGGCCTCGCGGCCTTCCTCGGTTCCGTTGTCGGCGATGGGGTTTTCCTCGCCGTAGCCTTTCGCCGTGAAGGAGCCGGTCAGCACGCGACGCGCGCGCAACTCGTTCAGCACCGATTCCGCACGGCTCTGGCTGAGGGCGAGGTTCATGCTCTCGCGGCCCTGGCTGTCGGTGTAGCCCTGGATTTCGAGCGGCAGGTCGCCGCATTGCTTCAGGATTTCCGCGATGTCGTCCATGATGCTGAGCGCCGAGGCGTCGATTGTGGCCGAACCTGGCTCGAAGTTGATCTTGCCGCCCTTCAGCACGTCGCTGATCTGGGCCTCGCATTCGTCCGGCGTGGGCAGGCCGAGGACCGGGTCCAGCTTTTCAAGGTAGGTCACGTCGATATCGTATTCCGCCCCTTCGCCCAGCTTGGCCGAGAGCAGCGAGGCGATCTCGTTGCTGGCCTCGGGGTTACCAGTATTGCCGGTCACGGACAGGCTGTCAGGCGTGACGAGCACCCGTCCGTTGCTGAGCACTGACAGCGCCTCGAGCCCGGTCAGTACGCGCTGGGCCCAGTTTGACGGCAGGTCTTCGGCGATCCGTGCGGCGGTGTAGACGCGGTCCGTGCCGAAACGGGCCTTCGCGTAGCTGTCAGCGAGTTGGCGCAATGCGGCATCGCTGACACGGCCGCGCAGCTGCACCTGTCCTTCGGGGCTGAGGGTGGCGACGAATTCCGGGGGACCCTGGTTGGGGTCGGGCAGTTTGGGCAGTTTGGCGCGCAGGGCAAAGACTTCCGGCAGGCTGGTCTCGAGCTCTCCGACCACGCGGTCAAAGGTGTCCTGGTCGCTGCCGGGTTCGGCCACGAGGGTGATATCGGCATCCGCGAAGGTGACCGAACCGCCACCCAGCCGGTGCACGGCGTCGATGCTTTGCGCCACCGCTTCCGACCACGAAGGGCTCGGTGCGCCAAGACCCAGTGTGCAGCGTGGTGTACCTGTCACGCCCGCGCGGGTCGCGGCGGCAAGGATGCGGATCCGGGCCTCCTCGGTGTCGGCCGAGCAACTGTCGAAGCGCGGGCCGCCCGCGTCGATCTCGAAGCGGAGCGTGAAGGGGGTGATCACCGGGCGCGGGGCCGCGATATCGAGCGTCAGTGCAACGCCCGGCGGTGTGCCGCGCCGCAGGGCAGCTTCCATCCGGGCTTTTTCCTCGGTGCTGTCCGCGATGGCGGTGACGGTGACGCGTCCGGCCTCGACCGAGGCTTTGGCGCGGGGAAGAAGTCCGATGGCGGAGATCGCCACGGCCAGCGCATCCTCCCAGCCGTCGGGTGCGGGGTAGTTCGCCTGTTCCAGAAGGTCGGCGACGTCGGGCGTCCGGGCGGTTTTCTTGAAGCCGTCGATCACACCCTCGCGGTCGGTGCTGCGGGGGATGAGGCCAATGACCGAGATGCCGCTGTCGTTGCGCAGGATTTCGACGGAGAACTTCGGCGGCGCGATGGCTGCCTGGGCCTCGACCTCCATCTCGTCAATGACGCGGGCGGCGTCGACGATGGAGCCTGCGGTGCTGAGTGCCTGAAAGCGTAGCGCCTCAGTCGGCGCGATCCCGGCCAGCGTCACCTGAAGCCCGTCGGCCTGAACCTCGGCCCAGGTCAGGCCAGCGTCATCCAGCGCATCGCGCACCCCGATCTCGGAGGTTTCCTCGATCAGCTTGACGCTGAAATTGGCGGCCACGAGGGACACGACCGCCGCCGCGAAGAAGGTCATCGCAATGATCAGGATGGAGGACAGGCGCATGTGTCGGTCAGGTCTCGGCTGTTTTGCGCTGGTTGTACGCGCGGGGGCGGCGGGGCGCAATCATACCAGCAGGGCCGCTCCGAAAAACAGAAGCGGGATTATGCCGGTATCGCGGTTGGCGCGAAACAATTGCAGCATCTTGGCCGGATCATTGATGTCGAGGCCACGCAGCTGCCAGGCCATGTGCCAGCCCATGGCCCATGGACCCGCCAGCGCCACCACGAGGGCCAGTGCCGAGGCATTGGGCATGCCCGCAAAGATCACCGCCAGCCCCATCAGGCCCACGGTGGCCATCAGGAAGCGGCGCAGCCATTGCGGGGAGCTTTCGCCAAAAAGCCGCGCGGTGGACTTCACGCCGATGAGCGCGTCGTCCTCGGTGTCCTGATGGGCGTAGATCGTGTCGTAGAAGAGCGTCCAGGCGATGCCAGCGGCATAAAGCAGGACGGCGGGCGCGCCAAGGCTGCCGGTGTGGGCTGTCCAGAGAAGCAGTGCACCCCAGTTGAAGGCGAGGCCAAGGAAGACCTGCGGCCACCAGGTGAAGCGCTTGGCGAAGGGGTAGATCGTGACGAACAGGAGCGAGAGGAAACCCAGCGAGATCGCGGCGATGTTGAAGGTGAAGAGGATGCAGGCAGCAAGCAGCGCCTGGATCACCATCCACGCAACGGCGCCGTTGACGCTGACCTGACCGGAAGGAATGGGCCGCGACCGGGTGCGCGCGACCTGCGCGTCGAAGTCGCGGTCTGTAATGTCGTTCCACGTACAGCCTGCGCCGCGCATCAGGAAGGCGCCGATGCCGGAGCCGACGAAAAGCCACAGGTCCTCCCAACGGGGGCTTTGGTCGTAGAGAATCGCCAGCGCCAGCCCCCACCAGCAGGGCAGCAGCAAGAGCCAGGTGCCGATGGGCCGATCCGCGCGGCTGAGCCTCAGATAGGGGCGCGCGAAGGCGGGGGCATAGACGTCGACCCAGTTGTCGGCGGGCGCATCGGCGACCGGAGCGTCTGGTGATGGGGAACTGTCTTGCATATATCGGGGCTCATGAGTGCGAAGATCAGATTGTATGTAGAGCAGCCCTTGGGCGAGGGACAACCGGTTCCTTTGGACAAGGCGCAGGTGCATTACCTTTTCGGGGTCATGCGGCAGAGCGCAGGTGGCGCGTTACTGGTCTTCAACGGGCGCGATGGGGAGTGGCTGGCGACGATCGAGGAGGCGGGCAAGCGCGGGGGGCTCCTGCGTTGTGTCGAACGGACGCGCGCCCTGCAGATGCCGCCGGACCTGTGGCTGATGTTCGCGCCGATCAAGAAGGCCCGCACCGATTTCATTGTCGAGAAGGCCGCCGAGATGGGTGCACGGCGGATCGTGCCGGTGATGACCGAGTTCACCAATTCGGGTAGGGTGCAGCGGGAGCGGTTACAGGCACATGCGGTCGAGGCGGCCGAGCAATGCGGCGGGACGTTTGTACCCGAGGTGGCGGAAGCGGTGCGGCTGGACCGGCTGCTTGACCGGTGGGACGGCGCGCGGCGGATCATGTTCTGCGACGAGGCGCGGGTGGGGGAGACACATGGGTTGCCGCATATTTCGGGGGATGCTGGTCCCTGGGCAATCCTGATCGGGCCGGAGGGCGGGTTTTCGGAAAGCGAGCGGGCGCGGCTGGAGCGGATGGATTGTGCGCATGTGGTGTCGCTTGGGCCACGCATCCTGCGCGCGGATACGGCGGCGGTGGCGGCGATGACGCTCTGGCAGCAGGCACTGGGGGACTGGGCGTGAGCGGGTTTCTCCGCCCCGAGGCGAAAGCGGCGATCTGGCGCTGGCGCGAGGCGCTTGCCGGGGGCGCTGTCGCGCTTTTCGGGTTTTGGTTGGTCACCTCTCCCGGGTTTCTCCTGGCGGTGCCGGGGTATGCCGCGATCGTCGTGGGATCGGCGCTGGTCTGGCTGGGGATTCAGCGGGGACGCTTTCGTGCCCCGGGCGACGGTGCGGGTGCCGTGCAGGTGGACGAGGGGCAGGTGACATACTTCGGCCCGCTGACGGGCGGCACCGTGGCGCTGCGTGACCTCGACAGCCTGACGCTGGAGGGTAACATGTACCCCGCCCACTGGCGGCTGAGCCAGCGCGGGCAGCCGCCCCTGCTGATCCCCGTGAACGCGGCGGGGGCGGAGGCGCTTTTCGATGCCTTCGCGGCTTTGCCGGGTCTCAAGACCGAGCGGATGCTGGCGACACTCAGCGCCAACCCGCGTCAGGCGGTGCTCATCTGGCAGCGCGGGCCCTTGCGCCCGGAGGGGACTTTGCTGCATTGACACCCCGGCGGATTCCGCTCATCCCTGAACCTTCAACCAAAGCGATCCCGGAGCGTTCCTCATGTCCATTCCCCAGTCCGGCGGCGGCCCCATCGAGCGGTATGAACAGCTTGCCGAATACCTCGAAGCCGGGTGCAAGCCGCGCGAGGATTGGCGCATCGGGACCGAGCACGAGAAGTTCGGCTATTGCAAGGACACGCTGAAGCCCTTGCCCTACGAGGGCGAGCGGTCGATCCGGGCGATGCTGGAAGGGCTGCGCGACCGCCACGGCTGGGCGCCGGTCGAGGAAAAGGGCAAGCTGATCGGGCTGGTCAAGGACGGTGCCAATGTCTCGCTGGAGCCGGGCGGGCAGCTGGAGCTGTCGGGTGCGCCGCTGGAGAACATTCACGAGACATGTGACGAGGTGAACCAGCACCTGCGCGAGGTCAAGGACGTGGCGGATGACATCGGGGCGGGCTGGATCGGCCTCGGGGCCGCACCGGTCTGGACCCATGAGCAGATGGATCTCATGCCCAAGGGCCGCTACCGGCTCATGAACGACTACATGACCCGTGTGGGTTCCATGGGGCGGGTGATGATGCGGCGGACCTGCACGGTGCAGGTGAACCTCGACTTCGGGTCGGAGGCGGACATGGTGCAGAAGATGCGTGTCGCACTGGCGTTGCAGCCTGTGGCGACGGCGCTTTTCGCCAATTCGCCGTTCTTTGAGGGCAAGCCGAACAGCTACAAGTCGCTCCGGTCGATGGTCTGGCGCAATCTGGATGCGGCGCGGACAGGGACCTTGCCATTTGTCTTTGACGAGGGCTTCGGGTTCGAGCGCTGGGTGGAATACGCGCTCGATGTGCCCATGTATTTCGTCTACCGGGACGGTGAGTATATCGACGCGCTGGGAATGTCGTTCCGCGACTTCCTGAAGGGCAAGCTGCCCGCGCTGCCGGGCGAGACGCCCACGCTGAGCGACTGGGCGGATCACCTGACCACTGCCTTCCCCGAGGCGCGGATGAAGAAGTTCATCGAGATGCGTGGGGCGGATGGCGGTCCGTGGCGCAGGCTTTGTGCGCTGCCTGCGTTCTGGGTCGGACTGATGTACGATCAAGGCGCGCTGGACGGGGCATGGGACCTTGTGAAGAACTGGACGCCCTCGCAGCATGACGCGCTGCGGGTGGCAGCCTCCATTGACGGGCTGCAGGCGAAAGTCACGGGCATCGACATGCATGAGATTGCACGCGAGGCGGTCGCCCTGTCAGAGGCGGGGCTCAGGGCCCGTGCGCGCACGGGTGCGGGCGGCATGGTCCCGGACGAGACGCATTTCCTGAGCGCGCTCAAGGAAAGCATCGAGACAGGGCGTGTGCCCGCCGACGATCTCCTTGCCGACTACCATGGCAACTGGAATGGCGATCTGTCGCGCATCTACGCGGACTACAGCTACTGATCTGCGGTGAACAGCTCAGCCTATGCGGGCCGTCAGCACCTTGAAGGCAATTGCACCGAAGGCCAGCGCGAAGAAAGCTTCGAACCAGCGCTTTGCGCCGAGATAGGCGCGGGCCATGGGCGGTGACGAGAAGATCACCGCGTAAAGATGGAACATCACCGTGCTTTGCAGTCCAACCGCGAGAATCACGAGAACCAGCGCGCTGACCGGTGCGTCGGGCGGCACGCCGATTGCATAAAGCGCGCCGAAGAACAGGATCGCCTTGGGATTCGTCAGGTGCAGCGCCAGCCCCTTGCCATAGGCGCGCCGGGGCGACGTTGCCGGGAGCGCCCTGGCCTGAACCCTGTTGCCCACCCAGGCAGAGCGCGCCGCCTTGATCGCCAGCCAGATGAGATATCCCGCGCCCATCAGGCGGACGATCTCGAACACCCAGGCATGAGCGGCCATGACCGCGCCAAGGCCGAATGCGGCAGAGATCGACCAGATGAAGGACCCCGTCGTCACACCCGAGGCCAGCGCCAGCCCCGCGCGTCTGCCGGAAGCCATGGAGGTGCCCGCGATGGCCAGCGTGGCGGGACCGGGGCTGCCGACGGCCAGAAGGGCGGCGAACAGGATCACGGGCAGGTTGATGTCGGTCATGCGGCGGCGCTTTCATCCGGGGCGAAGGAGCGCAGGAAGGCGATCACCTTTTCGGCGGGCATCTCGCAGGGATAGAGCCTGGGACCGCTTTCAAGGTCATAGAGGTTGAGGCTGATGTAGTCGGCACCGCCCAATTCCCTGGCGACCACTTTTATCGACCGGCCCGCGCTGAAGGCGTCGCGCGTCAGCAGGTAGCGTTTGCCGTGAGCGCTGCCGGTCAGCGCGCCCAAAGGCAGCTTCTTGATACGTGCGACGATGTCCCCGGGCGGTGTCACCCCTTCTGGCCGATCCGGGGTTCGGTGCCTTCACGGATGCGAATGATATTCGAACGGTGCCGCACATAGAGAAGGATCGTCAGCGCGATCCCGAGCAGCAGGGCATAGCCGTAGCCCAGTCCGACCAGCAGGAAGGTGGAGGAGGAGGCGGCGGCAAGACCGCCCATGGACGATGTCCGCGTGACAGCCGCAGCAAAGAGCCAGACGAGGCAGCAGCCGATGCCCACGGGCCAGGCCAGTGCCAGCATGATGCCAAGAAAGGTCGCCACGCCCTTGCCGCCACTGAATCTCAGCCAGACGGGATAGCAATGGCCGAGCATCGCAAAGAGCGCCGCAACCTGCACCGCATCCTCACCCGAGATGAACCGCGCCAGCAGCAGCGCCACGGCACCCTTCGCAGCATCTAGGATCAGCGTCAGCGCGGCAGCTTTCTTGCTGCCGGTGCGCAGCACGTTCGTCGCGCCGATGTTGCCCGACCCGATGTTGCGCAGATCGCCCAGCCCCATCATCCGCGTCAGCACGATGCCGTAGGGGATCGAGCCCAAGAGGTAGCCGACAACGGCCCAGACGATCAGAACGGTGATGGAACTATCAAGGGGCGGCATCAGGGCATCTCATACACGCTTATTCCGGCGACAAATGTTTGCAGCACCTTACCCTGCATGCGCATCCCGTCAAACGGCGTGTTGAGCGACTTCGACCGCAGGTTGAACCGGTCGAGGACAAAAGGCGCATCAGCATCGAAAAGCACAAGGTCGGCGGGGGCCCCCGCGCTGAGCCTGCCGCCCGGCAGGCCGAGGCGTTTTGCGGGGTTCAGCGACATCGCGCGCCAGAGCGTGGGCAGGTCCATCAGCTCGGCGTGGACAAGCCTCAGGGCGGCGGGAAGCAGCGTCTGCAAGCCGACAGCACCGGAGGCGGCTTCCTCGAAGGGCAGACGCTTTGATTCCTCGTCCTGCGGCGTGTGCATGGAGCAGACCACGTCGATCAGGCCGCTCGCCACCGCCTCGGCAACGGCAAGGCGGTCGTCCTCGTCACGGAGGGGGGGCTTGAGTTTAAAAAAGGTCCTGTAGTCGGCCACGTCGAGCGCGTTCAGAGTGAGGTGATGGATGCCGACACCTGCGGTAATGTCGAGACCGTTCTTCTTGGCCCGCGCCAGTGCGGGCAGGGCGCGCGCAGTGGTGATCTGGTCGGCGTGGTATCTCGCCCCTGTCATTTCGATCAGCGCGATGTCGCGGTCGAGGCCCATGCGCTCGGCCATCGGCGAGACGGCGGGCAGGCCACGGAGCGAGGCGAACTTGCCCGACGTGGCGGCGGCACCGGCGCTGAGGATCGGTTCCTGCGGGTGGGCGATGACCAGCGCGCCGAGGCTACGGGCGTAGGTCAGCGCGCGGGAGAAAACCTTGGTGTCGCTGACCACGCGGTCGCAATCGGTGAAAGCGGCAGCGCCTGCGTCCATCAGAAAGCCGATCTCGGTCATCTCGCGCCCGGCACGCCCCTTGGTCAGTGCCGCCATGGGGACGACATTGACGGGCGAGACCTCCTTGGCGCGGCGGGTGACGAATTCGAGCGTTTCGGGGTTGTCGATCGCCGGATCCGTGTCGGGTCGGACGATCATCGTGGTCACGCCACCCGCTGCTGCCGCCAGCCCGGCGGAGCGATAGCTTTCCTTATGCCGCTCGCCCGGTTCGCAGACCTTGACGCCCAGATCGACGATACCGGGGGCTAGGTATTTCCCCTTGCAATCAATTACCTCCGCGCCCGCTGGCAGGGGATCGGGCGCGGCACCGATCTGCGTGATCCTGCCATCCGAAACGGAAAGCGATCCCTCGGTGATCGTGCCCGCCTCCGGGTCGATGAGCTTGGCGTTGGTGAAGTGCAACGTCATGGGGTCTTGAAAGCCTCTCTCGCGGTCATGTCCTCTTGCCCGAAAAGTTGTTGCGAACCAAGGGGAGTCATCACTGGGGATCCCTTTTCGGCGGCGGGGCGGCGGCGGCACGCAGTTGGGCAGCGGTCTCGGCGGGGAAGGGCAGATAGCGCATCACGATGCGCTGGCCCGAGTGCAGGCGTACGGTGACCCGCCCGCCGAACTGGTGGCGCGCATCGGCGATCTCGGAAAGCGGCACCTGCAAACGGCCGTCGATATCGTCGTGCAGGAAATGGCCGTCGCTGATCTGCCACAGATCGGCCCGCGCGTTGCGCCAGCGCAGCAAATCCTCGATCGCAAAACCGGCGGTCAGGATCGCGGCCCCCAGCAGGCCCCAGCCCGCGGGCAGTGTTGCGAAGATGGCGAAGAGCAGCACCACAGCCAGAAGTGCGGCAAAGGTCATTGCAGAGCGGATCAGCACACGGCGCAGGAACACCCGTCGCACCGGGGCCCAGCTGAGCTCGTCGGGCTCTATGCGATCCACAGCATGATGCCCACGATGCCGAAAGCCACCAGGAGGGCGATCATGGCAAGGCGGCCTGATATTTTCGGATCTGGCTTTGGCTCCTGCATCCGGGGGTATCCTTTCAACTCAGGTCTTTCAGCGAAGCGCCCACCACAGCACACCAAGAACGATGAGGCCAAGGATGACCACCACGATTGATCCGCTGTTTCGCCGTCTGGCGGCGGGCAGGGGCGCGTTGTCGGGCGTACCGCTGTAGGGCAAGGCGGCCTCGGCCTCGAGCTTTTCGGTCGGGGTTTCGGGCCGGGTTTGCGCGTATGTCCCGATCAGCGTGAGGCTGGGGTCGGGGCTCAGGGTTACGGGTGCGCCGCCGAAGGCCGAGGAATGGACCAGCATCACCCATCCGTCGAGGGCGGCCAGTTTCGCACGATCCCGGCGCAGATCTTCCTCGCGCGCGTCGATCCCTTCGCGCAGATAGCCCATCAATCCGACCTCGTCGAGATCGGAGACCGCAAAGACCTCGACCCCGTCCGTATTGAGCACATCGGTGCCCAGGCTGGCCTTTTGTTGTTCTGCATCATCGCGCAGCGCCCGCGCGTCGGGGCCAGACATCGACAGCGAAAAGATGCGCGTCGTACCCTGTTCGCCCCGGGGAATGTCGATCTTGCTCATGTTGCCACCTATACCGCCTCAAGCGCGCGCTGGCGCAGGTTTCGGGCCAGCAGGTCCATCGCCGCCATTCGGACGGCCACGCCCATCTCCACCTGGTCCTGAATGACGCTGCGGTTGATGTCGTCGGCAAGCGTCCCGTCGATCTCGACCCCTCGGTTCATCGGGCCGGGGTGCATCACGATGGCGTCATCCTTGGCATGTGCGAGTTTCTCGGCGTCCAGCCCGAAACGGTGGAAATACTCCCGCTCGGAGGGGATGAAGCCCCCGTCCATCCGCTCTTTCTGAAGCCGCAGCATCATCACCACATCGACGTCCTTCAGGCCCTTTTCCATGTTGTCAAAGACCTCGACGCCGAAATCGGCGATGCCCGCAGGCATCAGCGTGGGCGGACCGATCAGGCGGATGCGGTTCTCCATCTTGCCCAGCAGGATGATGTTCGACCGGGCCACGCGGGAATGCGCGATGTCGCCGCAGATCGCGATTGAAAGCCGGTGCAGCCGCCCCTTGGCGCGCCGGATCGTCAGCGCATCGAGCAGGGCCTGCGTCGGGTGCTCATGCCGCCCGTCGCCCGCGTTCAGGACGGCGCAGTTCACCTTCTGCGCCAGCAGGTCCACGGCACCCGACTGCGGATGGCGCACGACCAAGAGGTCGGGGTGCATGGCATTGAGCGTCAGCGCCGTGTCGATCAGCGTCTCACCCTTTTTGATCGAGGACGCCTGCATTGCCATGTTCATCACGTCGGCCCCGAGCCGCTTGCCCGCGATCTCGAAACTGGCCTGTGTGCGGGTGGAGTTTTCGAAGAACATGTTGATCTGGGTGAGCCCGGCCAGCGCATCGGCATGCTTGTCCGGGCGGCGGTTGAGGTCGGCATATGTGTCCGCCAGATCGAGAATCGTGACGATATCGCTTTGCGACAGATGTTCGATGCCAAGCAGGTGGCGGTGCGCGAAGGACATGGGCGGGCGACCTCTTTCTCTTTCATGGTCTTATAGAGGGCGGCTTGCCCGCGCGGCAAGGCGATGCGGCGGAATAGGTCCGGAAGCAACAGGGGGGATTTAGGTCAGCCAGCCGGAGGAGTACGCTGCGTTTATGGAATCATCGCAGTTTCATCACGACCTCGCGCTGCTCGACTGGCAGATCGAACTTGGCGCGACCGAGGCGATCGGGGATGCGCCGGTCAATCGCTACGAGGTACCAGCGGCGGCGGAAAAACCGGCGGCTCCGCGTGAAGCACCGGTCGCGCAGGCGGCGACGACTGCGGTCGATCCCGTGGCGGTGGCCGAGCAGGCGGCGCGCGGCGCGCAGACGCTGGACGAATTGCGCGCGGCGATGGCGGCTTATGAACTCTGCGATCTGAAGAAGGGCGCGCGCAACCTCGTCTTTTCGGACGGGGTGCCGGGTGCGCGCGTGATGCTGGTGGGCGAGGCCCCTGGGCGCGACGAGGACCGCGAGGGGCGTCCTTTTGTCGGGCGGGCCGGGCAGCTTTTGGACCGGATGCTGGCGGCGATCGACATGGGTCGGGCGCATGCGGAACGGCCTGTCTACATCACCAACGTCCTGCCCTGGCGTCCGCCTCAGAACCGTGATCCGAAGCCCGAGGAGATCGCGATGATAAAGCCCTTCCTGCTGCGCCATATCGAACTGGCCAAGCCGGAGCTGCTGGTGATCGTCGGCAACTGGTCCTGCCAGGCGCTTCTGGGCAAGCGCGGCATCACCCGCCTGCGCGGCACCTGGACCGAGGCGGCGGGGCGTCCGGCGCTGCCGATCTTTCACCCCGCCTACCTTCTGCGCTCGCCCGAGTTCAAGCGCGAGGCCTGGGCGGACCTTCTGAGTCTGAAGGCGAGATTGAAAGCCGAATCATGATCGACCCGCTGCTCTATCTCGCGTTTTTGCCCGCGGCGCTGGCGCTGGTGCTGACACCGGGGCCCGATATGCTTTTCGCCATGGCGCAGGGGTTGCGCGGCGGGCGCATGCCCGCCATCGCGGCGGCCGCAGGGATTTCGGTGGGCGCCTTCACCAACGCGGCGCTGGCAGGTCTGGGCATGGGCGCGCTCGTCGCGGCGGCCCCCTGGCTTTTCGGGGTAATCCGTTGGGTCGGGGTCGCCTACTTGGTCTGGCTGGCGATAAAGACCCTGCGCAATCCGCTGATCGGGGAACATGGCCGCTCTGTGCGCCCCTCGCGCGCGTTTCGGGACGGCCTGGTTGTGAATCTCTCCAACCCTTCGGTGATCCTGTTTATCCTCGCCTTCATCCCGCAGTTCGTGGACCCCGCGCAGCCGATTCTGCCGCAGTTCCTGATCTACGGCGGGACCATCGCCGCGCTGGGCTTTGTCGTGAAATCCCTCGTTGGTATCAGCGCGGGCGGATTGGGCCGCAGGCTGGCGCGCAATCCACGCATCGAGCGGGCACTGCGCTGGACGACCGCGAGCATCTTTGGCGCACTGGCCGCGCGCGTCGCATTGACAGGAGGACGGGCATGAGCCGCATCGACGAAAGCAAGGAATTCATTCCGGTCCGCATCGCCGTGCTGACCGTGTCGGACACCCGCGACCTGTCGCAGGACAAGTCCGGCGATGTCCTGCAGGGCCGGATCGAGGCAGCGGGCCATACGCTGGTCGAACGGCACATCCTCCCTGACGAGCGGGACCAGATCGCCGAACAGTTGCGCCTGTGGTGCGCGGACGATGGCATCGACGTGGTGATCACCACCGGCGGCACGGGACTGACGGGCCGCGATGTGACCGTCGAGGCGCACCGAGATGTCTATGAAAAGGAGATCGAGGCTTTCGGCACGATTTTCACCATCGTGTCGATGCAGAAGATCGGCACCTCCGCGGTACAAAGTCGCGCCACGGGGGGCGTCGCGAACGGCACCTACCTTTTCGCTCTGCCCGGATCGCCCGGCGCCTGCAAGGACGCCTGGGACGAAATCCTGCAAAAACAGCTCGATTACCGCCACCGGCCCTGCAATTTCGTGGAAATCATGCCGCGCCTTGATGAGCATCAGCGCCGCAAGTAGGAAAATTCTGCCACTGCGACGGAAATTTCTGACATAATCGTATAGGACTTGTGGCTTGGTATTTCGGCAGGGGCGTTTAAGTTATGCCTCTGAGAAATCTTGCAAAGATCGGACGGAAATGCGGTTTCTTCGCCAAAGCATGATCGGCCTTTTCCTGGCTTCGGTGACGCTGGGGCTCCTGGTCTATGCCGCGACGCTTGTCGGAGACGCGGTACGCGAGCGGCTGGCGGACAAGCCAAACGGCCCGCCCGCGCGGGAGCGTGTCTTCGCTGTCAACGTGATCACGGCGACACCGACGGATGTCATTCCGGTGCTCGAGACCTTTGGGGAGCTACACAGCCGCCGCCAGCTTGAATTGCGCGCGGCCGACGGAGGCCGGGTGATCGAATTGGCCGAGGGGTTCGAGGACGGCGGGCTGGTCACGGCGGGGCAAGTGCTTGTCCGGCTCGATCCGGCGGATGCACAGGCTGCCGTGGACCGCGCGGCCAGCGATGTGGCCGACGTCGAGGCAGAGGGTCGCGATGCGGCCCGGAGCCTTGATCTGGCGCGCGCTGAACTGGCGGCCTCGGAAGAACAGGCGGCGTTGCGCGAACGCGCTTTCGAGCGGCAGCGCGATCTGGCCGAACGGGGTGTCGGAACGGCGAGCCTGACGGAAACCGCCGAGCTTGCGGCTTCTGCCGCGCGGCAGGCCGTGGTGTCGCGCCGTCAGGCCGTCGCGCAGGCCGAGGCCCGCGTCGATCAGGCTGCCACGCGTCTTGCCCGCGCCGAGATCGCGCTTGCCGAGGCCGAACGACGGTTGGAGGACACGGTGCTGCGCGCGCCCTTCGACGGGGTGCTGTCGGCGACTGACGTGCTTGTCGGGCGGCTGGTCTCGCCCAACGAGCGGCTGGCCGAGTTGATCGATCCGGATGACCTTGAAGTGTCCTTCCGCCTGTCGACCGCGCAATATGCGCGGCTCCTCGACGATAACGGCGACCTGATCAGGGCCGATCTGACCGCGACGCTGGACGTGGCGGGTGTGGATCTGAGCGCCGAGGGTCGCATCAGCCGCGCCAGTGCAGCCGCGGGTGAGGGCGCAACGGGACGGTTGATCTTTGCGCTGCTGGAAGATGCGGCGGGGTTCAAGCAGGGGGATTTCGTTACCGTCCGGGTGAAAGAACCGCTCTTGCGGGATGTGGTGCGCCTGCCTGCCTCGGCGCTTGGTGCCGATGGAGCATTGCTGGTGCTGGACGCCGAGAACCGGCTTGAGGCAATTCCGGTGCAGTTGCTGCGTCGGCAAGGGGATGACGTGCTGGTGCGCGGTCCGATCACGGGCCGGCAGGTGGTCGAGGCGCGCTCGCCGTTGCTGGGCGCGGGCATTGCCGTCAAGCCGCTCCAGCGCGATGCGGCGCCCGCCGCGACCGAACCCGAGATGCTGGAACTGACAGACGAACGCCGGGCGCGGCTGATGGCCTTTGTCGAGGCGAACGACCGGATGCCGGCCGAGGCCAAGGCACGGGTGCTGGCGCGGCTTGCCGAACCGATGGTGCCCGCGAACATGGTCGCCCGCATCGAGAGCCGGATGGGGGGCTAAGCCATGGCCCGCCCCATGCCCAGGGCCGCCGGAGGGCTTCTTTCCTATTTCGTGCGTCACAGGACGGCGGCGAACCTGCTCTTGCTGGTGCTGCTGGTTGCCGGTTTCGCTTCTGCACCGAACATGCGGGCGCAATTCTTTCCTGATGTGATCATAGACAACGTGACCGTCACGACCTTCTGGGAAGGGGCTGGGGCCGAGGACGTGGATACGGCCATCGTCCAGGTCTTGGAGCCTGCGCTGCTCTCGATCGAAGGTGTCGAAGGGTCGGTAAGTACCTCACGCGAGGGCCGCGCCATCGTAACGCTGGATTTCGAGCCGGGCTGGGACATGGCGCGCGCGGCGACTGACGTGCAGACGGCGGTCGATGCCATCACCACCCTGCCCGAGGAGGCCGAGGAACCCACGGTCAGACGTGGCGCGTGGCGCGACAGGGTCACCGACGTGGTGATCACCGGCCCGCTTTCGCCCGAGCAACTGGGCCGCTTTGCCGATGAATTCGTCACGCGATTGTTCGCCGCGGGGGTGACGCGCACCACGATCGAGGGGATCGCCGCCCCGCAGACGCTGGTCGAGGTGCCCTCGGCCCAACTCATCGCCTACGACGTGACGATGGAGGATATCGCCGCAGCCATCGCCGAAGAGGTCGATGCCGACCCGGCCGGCGATGTGACAGGGGCCAACGCGCGGGTGCGCACGGGCACGGCGAAGCGCTCTGCAAGCGAGATCGCGGGCATCGTCCTGCGCTCGAACCCCGACGGCTCGAAGCTGACGATTGGCGATATTGCCACCGTCCGGCAGGAGGGTGCCGACCGCGAGCGCGGCTTTTTCGTAGGCGCAGACCCCGCGATTTCGGTCCGTGTGGATCGGTCTGATCGGGGGGACGCCATCGGTATCCAGGAAACGGTTGAGCGCGTTGCCGCCGAGCTTCAGGCAAGCCTGCCCGCCTCGGTCACGGTTGAACTGATCCGGACGCGGGCCGAGGCGATAACCGGGCGTCTCGATATCCTGATCGACAACGGCCTGATGGGCCTGGGGCTGGTGATCTGCCTGCTTTTCCTGTTCCTCAACGCGCGCACCGCCTTCTGGGTCGCGGCGGGTATCCCCGTGGCCATGGGCGCGGCCATCGCGCTGATGTATCTTGGCGGGCTGACGATCAACATGGTCTCGCTCTTTGGTCTGATCATCACGCTCGGCATCGTGGTGGATGACGCCATTGTCGTGGGCGAACACACCGATCATCGCTTCCGCATGGGCGAGACCGCGATGCAGGCGGCCGAGAACGCGGCAAGGCGGATGGCGATGCCGGTCTTTGCCGCGACCATGACTACGATTATTGCCTTTTTCGGCCTGCTGGCCGTCGGTGGACGCTTTGGCGACCTGATCCGCGACATTCCCTTCACTGTGATTGCAGTGCTGGCCGCCTCGCTGGTCGAGTGTTTCCTGATCCTGCCCAACCATATGGCTCACGCGATGAAGGCCGCGGACAAGCAGCATTGGTACGACCTGCCGAGCCGCGTCGTGAACGCCGGATTCGTCTGGCTGCGCGAGCGGGCTTTCCGGCCCCTCATGGCGGGGGTGATCAAGGCGCGATACGTGGTGCTGGCCGGAACGGTCGCGATCCTTGCCACGCAGGTCGCGCTCTTTGTGCGCGGCGACGTGCAGTGGCGGTTTTTCAACGCGCCCGAGCGCGGGTCGGTTACGGGCAATTTCATCATGGCCGAAGGCGCCACGCGTGAAGACACACTCGAGATGATGCGCGAGATGCAGCGCGCGACAGAGGCGCTGGGGGCGGAATACGCAGAGCGCTATGGCACGAACCCTATCGACTACGTGATTGCGCAGATCGGCGGCAACGCGGGCTGGGGGCTGGCCGGGGCGGACAACAAGGATGCCGATCTGCTGGGCGGGATATCGATCGAGCTGATCGACGCGGACCTGCGGCCCTATTCCAGCTTTACCTTTGTCGGGGAATTGCAGGACCGCGTGGTGCAGCATCCGCTGGCGGAGACCGTCAGCTTCCGCGGCTGGCGTTCAGGTCCCGGCGGCGATGCGCTCGACGTGCAGTTCTTCGGCGCGGATACCGAAATACTCAAGGCGGCGTCGGAGGACTTGCAGAATGCCTTGCGCCAGTACCCCGAGGTCAGCGCGGTGCAGGATAACCTTGCCTACGACAAGGAAGAGCTGATCCTCGATCTGACGCCGCAGGGGCAGGCGCTTGGCTTTACCATCGATACGCTGGGCCGCGCCCTGCGGCATCGCCTGGGCGGGATCGAGGCTGCGACCTACCCCGAGGGACCGCGCTCGGCCGCGATCCGGGTGGAGCTGCCCGAGGGCGAGCTGACGGCGGATTTCCTTGACAGGACGCAGATGCGCTCGCCCAGTGGGCTCTACGTGCCGCTGGCCGACATCGTGAGCGTCGAACGGCGCACCGGGTTCAGCACCGTGCGGCGGGAGAACGGCATTCGCCTGATCTCGGTCACCAGCGACATCTCTGAGGACGATCCGGCCCGCGCGACCGAGATACAGGATGCGCTGCAGAACGATATCCTTCCGCGCATCGCCTCCGAGCAGCAGGTGGAATTCCGCCTCGCTGGGCTGAGCGAGCAGGAGGACGAGTTCCTCAACGATGCGATGACGGGGCTGATCCTGTGCCTGACGGGGATCTACTTCACGCTGGCCTGGGTCTTTGGCAGCTGGACGCGGCCCGCGGTGGTCATGGCGATCATCCCCTTCGGGCTGGTCGGCACGATATACGGTCATGCGCTATGGGACGTGCCGCTGAGCATGTTCACCGTGGTGGGGTTATTGGGGATGACGGGCATCATCATCAACGATTCCATCGTGTTGGTGACGACCATCGATGAATACGCCGAAACGCGGGGCCTGATCCCGTCGATCATCGACGGGGCGGCGGACCGGCTGCGGCCCGTGATGCTGACCACGATGACGACCGTACTGGGCATGGCCCCGCTGCTTTACGAACAAAGCCAGCAGGCGCAATTCCTGAAACCCACGGTGATCACGCTGGTCTACGGTCTTGGTTTCGGCATGGTGCTGGTCTTGCTGGTCGTACCGGCACTGATTGCCATGCAGCACGACATCGCGCGCCAGGTGGCTGCAATGCGCCGGGGGCTGCGTGCGCCCGTCAGTACGGTGCGGTTGGGCCTCTTCCTGCTCTGGGCCGCCATCTTGGCGTGGGGAGGCGTCACCCTCGGGTGGGCGGCATGGCACGATGCGCTGCACCCTGCGCTCCTGGCCGCTCTGCCCGCTGCCGGGTCCGTGCCCGCGCTGACGGCAGGGCTGCTGCTGTTCGTCGCAGGGGCCGGGACGGTTGCACTTGTCGGTTATATCTTCGCCGCCTTGGGCTTTGCTTTCGCGCGCCGCCGCCGGGCGGGCTAAGGCGCGTCAGTCGCTGGCGCAGCCGCGGATGTCGACGGCATGTTTGCTGCCCAGCACGGTGATGCGGATATCCGAACGGTCAAGCACCACGGGGGCGTCTCCGCTGCCCATCATCTCGCCCGTCGCCACCAGCGTGCTGCCGTTGCGCACGGTTTCTGTCTCGCTCATCCAGAGGCCGGGCTGACCGGGCTCAATGATCACCACCTCGTCACCGCCCGCAGACGGCAGGGCAAGCGTTGCCGTGATTTCCAGCCCATCCACCGTGGGCGTGAGCGCGCAGCGCGCCGAGGTGACGCCCGCCTCTCGTTCGCTGAAGGGCTGCGCAGCGAGTGCAGCGGCGATCTGGGCCGTGGGCTTTGTGTTGGTGTCCGACAGGACCGCGTCCAGCGTCATCTGGTGTGGCACGCAGATGTCGCTGCATACGCCGATATCGAGATGCGCCCTGAGCGAGATCGGCTGACCGGGCACACGGGGGGCAAGGGCGATCGGCAGGATCAGATCGCCGGAATAGCCGATGGTCCGCATTCCTGCGGCCAGAAAGACCTCGGGCGCGGGCCAGGTGATCCCGACGCCGCCAAGGTTTTGGGACCCCGACCAGTCGAACTCGGGCGGGATGCCCGCGTCGCCCGGCGTGCGCCAGTAGGTCTTCCAACCCGGCGACAGCTGCAGCCGAAGGGCGGCGATCCGTGTGCCATCCGGCTGCGTCCAGCCGGTCAGGATCTCACCTCTGACGGGGGTCTCGAAGGCATCACCGGCAGCCAGCGGCAGCGCGCCGATCCACCCAAGGGCCAAAGCAGAGAGCATACTTCTGATCATGGTACCTAGATGGTCGATTTCACCCGCACTTCCAAATCACGTTTGCTTCAAACTTTGTTTCGAAGGGCGGGGCAAGGGCAAGAACCTTGCATGGGGCGGCGCGGGCGGGCATCCTTGACCCAGCTGACCTCACTGACAGGCGGTCCCATGAGCACCGATACGCTTTCGCTGACCGGCAAGCTGCTCATTGCGATGCCCGGCATGGGCGATCCGCGGTTTGCGCATTCGGTCGTCTTTCTCACCTCGCATTCCGAGGAAGGGACGATGGGGCTCGTCGTCAACAAGCCGGCGGTAGGCGTCAGCCTCTCTGATGTTCTCGATCAGCTTTCGGAAGAGTCCGGTCCGGCCAAGCGGCAGCTTGGTGTTCATTTCGGGGGGCCTGTGGAGACCGGGCGGGGTTTCGTGCTGCATTCCGACGAATACCGCTCTGCGATGCAGACCCTGCCAATCGAGGGTGGCTTTGCCCTTACGGCGACACTCGATGTGCTTGAAGACATTGCCGAGGATCGGGGGCCGGAGCGGGCGCTTTTGATGCTGGGCTATGCGGGCTGGGGACCGGGACAGCTCGAGGGCGAGATCGCCCAGAATGGCTGGCTGACGGCGGATGCGGCGCAGGAGCTGGTCTTTGATCTGCCCGATGCCGAGAAATGGGAAGCCGCGCTCCGCTCGCTCGGGATCGACCCGCTGGTGCTCTCGGCAGCGGCGGGCCGAGCCTGAGCCTTAGCGCGGGGCGGCGGCGCGGCGCAGCCGGTCGTTGATCGCGCGGCCAAGGCCGGTCATGGGGACGGGGGCCACGGCAATGGGTTTTCTCATGGCATCGAGCCGGTGCAGATAGTCGAAGAGATGCGCTGCCGCCTCGACGAGATCACCAGAAGGCGAGAGGTTCAGATCGCCCGGGATGGCGCCGAAACCCAGCATCACCTCGCCCGGTTTTGCATGATCGGCATTCAGGCGGACCCGCGCGTCGGGTGCGTAATGGGACGAGAGTTGCCCCGGCGCTGAGATCTCCTCTGTCTCGGGTGCGGCCAGCGGCGCGCCAAGGGCGGTCTCGATCGCTTCTTGCGGCAGGCCGCCCGCCCGAAGCAGGACGGGTGCGGGACCGGCAAGGCCGACGATGGTGCTTTCCAGCCCGACCGAACAGGGGCCATCGTCGAGCACCGCCGCGATCCTGCCATCAAGCCCCGCAAGAACGTGGTCGGCGGTCGTCGGGCTGATCCGGCCCGAGGGATTGGCCGAAGGTGCAGCCACCGGGCCGCCGAACTGCCGCAAAAGCGCCCGTGCCGTATCATGGGCGGGCACCCGGATCGCCGCGGTGTCCAGCCCGGCGGTGACAAGCGAGGACAGGCCATGCCCTTCCTTCAGCGGCAGCACCAGCGTGAGCGGACCGGGCCAGAAGGCCGAGGCGAGTATTTCGGCCGAATCGGACCACACCACGAAGGCTTGCGCCGCTGCGCGGTCGGCGACATGGACGATCAGCGGATTGAAGCTTGGCCTGCCCTTGGCTTCGTAGACGCGGGCCACCGCCGCGCCGTTCCGCGCGTCCGCGCCGAGGCCATAGACTGTTTCTGTCGGGAAAGCGACCAGTGCACCCTCGGCCAAAAGCGTCGCCGCCTCGTTGAGACCGCCTGTTTCGGGCCTAAGTCTTTTCGTGCGCATGGTCCGGGACTCTCGTGACGCTGCGTTAGGGTTGCAGGTGGCAAAGCCCGCATTTCATGGTAATCCGCGCGTGCCCTTATCAGGGCCCCGTCCGGGTTGCCAAGCCAATCTGTGAATACCAGAGGAACCACACATGCCCTTTCACGCTGCCGTTGACGAGTACACTTTTCTGATCGAACACATCCTGGATGCCGAGGCACTGCGACAGACAGACAAGTTCGCCGAAGCGACCAGCGATCTGACCCAGGCGATTCTCTCCGAGGCGGGCAAGATGTGCGATGAGGTGCTGGCGCCTCTGCAGCGTGCCGGTGATCTGCACCCGGCCCGGCTTGAAAACGGTGTCGTGCGCACTTCGCCCGGTTTCGACGAGGGCTGGAAGGCCATCGCTGAAGGCGGCTGGATCGGCATTTCGGCCGACCCTGAGTACGGCGGCATGGGCCTGCCGATGCTTCTGACGAGTGCCGTGAACGAGATGATGTCGGGTGCCTGCCTGTCGCTGCAGCTCGCACCCCTGATGGGGCAGGGCCAGATCGAGGCGCTTGAGCATCATGCCAGCGAGGAAATCAAGGCACTTTATCTCCCCAAGCTGATTTCCGGCGAATGGACCGGCACCATGAACCTGACCGAGCCGCAGGCGGGTTCAGACGTGGGTGCCCTCAAGACCAAGGCGGAGCCCAACGGCGACGGCACCTACAGCATCACGGGGCAGAAGATCTATATCACCTGGGGCGATCACGACATGGCGGAGAACGTCTGCCACCTCGTGCTGGCCCGGCTTCCCGGTGCGCCCGAGGGGACGAAGGGCATCAGCCTCTTTCTGGTGCCGAAGTTCCTGCCCAAAGAGGACGGCTCGGTCGGCCCGCGCAACGGCGTCACCACCGTGAGCCTTGAGCACAAGATGGGGATCCATGGCTCCCCTACGGCGGTGCTGCAGTACGAGAACGCCAGAGGCTGGATGGTGGGCCCCGAACAGGGTGGCATGGCGGCAATGTTCACCATGATGAACAACGCCCGTCTTGGCGTCGGCTGCCAGGGCATCGGCGTGGCCGAGGCCGCCTTTCAGCACGCGATGGCCTACGCGCTTGAACGCAAGCAGGGGAAGTCGATCCACGGGTTCACCATCGCGGCCCATGCGGACGTCCGGCGGATGCTGATGGCGATGAAAGCGGATGTCTTCGCCGCACGCGCCATCGCGCTCAGCTGTGCAATGGCCATCGACATGGCGGAGGCGACGGGCGATGCCGGATGGGCCGCGCGCGCGGCGTTTCTGACACCCATCGCCAAGGCCTTCGGTACCGAGGTTGGCATACGCGTCGCCGATATCGGCATCCAGGTTCACGGCGGCATGGGGTTCGTCGAGGAGACGGGGGCCGCGCAATTCCTGCGCGACGTCCGCGTGACGGCGATCTACGAGGGCACCAATGGCATTCAGGCGATGGACCTTGTTGCGCGCAAGATGATGGACGGCGGCGAAATGGCGGGCCGCATGCTGGACGAGATCGAGGAAGGCGCCGAAGCCGCCCGCGCCGATCTGCCCGACATGGCCGAGGCCGTCTGGCAGGCAAGCGAGACCCTGCGCGAGACGACCGACTGGCTCACGTCGAAGGAGGATCTGACCGACCGTTTCGCGGGTGCTGTGCCTTATCTGCACGCCTTTGCCCGCGTGCTGGGCGCGCATTTCCATTTGCATGCGGCGATGGCCGACCGGGGTGGCCCGCGCGAAAAGCTGGCGCGGTTCTACATGAACCGGCTGCTCCCCGAGCACGCGTCGCTTCTTGAGACAGTGCGGATCGGTCAGGACGACCTTTATGCCATGGACCTCGACGAGTTGTCCGCCTGATGAACACGCAAGCACCAGCCGGTTTGCGCTATCCGTGGGACACGCCGCCTGCCCATGGCAGCGAGGTTATCGAAGTGGCCGATGGCGTGCTTTGGCTGCGCATGCCGCTGCCCATGAAGCTAGACCATGTGAACATCTACGCGCTCGACGAGGGCGACAGCTGGACGATCGTCGACACCGGTTTTGCGTCGAAGAAGTCCAAGGCGCTGTGGACGGAGGCGCTGGCGGGGCCGCTGGGCGGCAAGCCGGTGAGCCGTGTTGTGGTGACACACCACCACCCCGATCACGTCGGCCTCGCAGGCTGGTTCCAGACCGAGCACGGGGCGGAACTGGTCACCACGCGCACCGCCTGGCTGACCGCGCGGATGCTGACGCTGGATGAACAAGAGGTCGCGCCCGCCGAGACCCTCAGTTTCTATCGCCAGTCGGGGATGGACACCCATATCCTTGAGAAACGCAAGCAGGACCGGCCCTTCAATTTCGCAGATATCGTCGCCCCGTTGCCGCTGGGCTACACCCGGATCAAGCAGGGCGACACGATCACTATGGGCGGGCGCACCTGGGACATCCACATCGGCAACGGCCATGCGCCCGAACACGCCACCTTCTGGAGCCGGGATGACAACCTCGTCATCGCGGGCGATCAGATCCTGCCCTCGATCAGTCCCAACGTCGGTGTCTATCCGACCGAACCCATGGCCGATCCCATAGGCGAATGGCTGGAGGCCTGCGAACGCCTCGCCCCCCTCGCGCGCGTCGACCACCTTGTCTTGGGCGGGCACAAACTGCCCTTCACCGGCCTGCCCAAGCGGATGGAGCAGTTGATCGATAATCACCATGGAGCCTTGAAACGGCTTCTGGATTTCATCGAAACGCCCAAGGCTGCCTCGGAATGCTTCGCCCCCTTGTTCAAAAGAACGATAGGAGAAGCGGAATACGGACTGGCTCTGGTTGAAGCGGTGGCGCATCTGAGCCACCTTTACCAGACAGGCCATGCCACGCGCAGCTTGCGTGAGGCGGATGGCGCATGGATTTACCAGCGCAAGGGGTAAGGGCCCATGGACGACACGATCAGCACCGCTGCGGAAGCCATCGAGGCCGACGCCCTTCCGCGCCTTTACGAGGCCCATTGCAGCCCCGATGAGTCCAGCAACAAAGGCCCGAACGTGCCCGACTGTATCGCCCGGAAACCCGTCACCCAGAAAAGCCCCGCGCAATGGGCCTACGAGCGGACGGTGCTTTACCTCAGGAACTTCGAGGAACAGCTCGACAACGAACACGAGGTCGCCATGGGTTTTGTCGGTGGCAATGCGGGCGTGCTGCGGATCGAGGGGATGGGCTATTTCGACCCTGACATCGTCACGTTCTATGGCACAGACGCCGAGGGCGGGCGTACGCAGTTGGTCCAGCACGTCAGCCAGCTGAGCGTTATCTTCCGTGCGTTGCCCAAGGCCAGGCCGGGCAAGGCCCCGAACCGCATCGGCTTCCGGCTTGTCGAAGATCTTGAAAAGGCACAGGCCGCGACATCCTGACCGCTGCCTGCGGATGTGCTTTGACCGCGTGACAGCATTGTGCAAATAGGGTAGTTAGCCCGAAACCAAGACTCTGAGGGACATCAAAATGGCCGAACACGAACATGGCACCATGGACATCAAGACGCAGGAAAAGACCTTTGCGGGGTTCATGAGCTTTGTCACCAAGACGACGATCATCATCCTCGTCCTGCTGGTCCTGATGGCGATCTTCATCCGCTGAACAGCTTTGGTTCCGCGACGGGGGCGATCATCGTGAGAAAGCTCTTTGCTGCGCTTGTCGGTGTCGCCCTGATCGCGGGTTGCTCCGTCGACAACAGTCCCGACAGCCCGCCGCAGGCGGTTGCCGCCGCGGCCTATCGCTCGTCCGAACCGCCCAGCATCACCGTATTTACGATGGTGAACAACCGCACCGGCGCGGGCGGCCATTCCTCACTGATGATCAACGGCTCGCAGCGGGTTATCTTCGATCCGGCAGGCTCCTTCCGTCTGAGTCCCGTGATCGAACGCGGCGACGTTCTTTACGGCATCACGCCCGGCTGGTTGCAGGCCTACAAGTCCGCCCATGCGCGGGCGACATTCCACGTCGTTTCGCAGGAAATCCCGGTCACGGCGGAACAAGCCGAGATCGCGTTGCGTCTCGTCCAGAAGAACGGCCCGGTGCCCGGTGCCTTCTGCACCAACGCGACCACGGGCGTCTTGCAGAACGTGCCGGGCTTCGAGAACATCAAAAGCACCTTCTACCCCGTCAAGTTGATGGAGCAGATCGCGGAGCGTCCGGATGTAAAGACGACGAAGCTTTTCGAGGATGACGAGGGCCACATCATCGACGCGGTCCGCGCCGTGCGTCTAGCCCAGCAGCAGTAGCATCCCGTAAAGCGTCGCACCGCCAGCCAGCATCGCCGCCAGCACGTTTTTCGAGATGAGGCCCACCGCCAGCGTCACCGCCGCCGCGGCCATCCGTGCAGGGTCTGGCACGCCGTCCGTCGCTGCGGGCCAGAGCACCTGCGGCGCCACCAGCGCTGGCAGGACCGCAACCGCCGTGTAGCGCAGATGGCGCAGCAGCCATGCAGGCATCGGCCGGTCGCCCACGAACCCTGTGAAGGCAAAGCGCAACAGGAAGCTGCCCAATCCCAGCCCGATGATCACGCTCCAGAGGGTGGTCTTGTCGATCATGTCTCGGCCCCCTTGCGGCGCTCCAACCATAGTTCGACCTGCGCACCCGCGATCATGCCCGCCGCCCCCGCGATGATGATGCCGAGGGAATAGGGCACGCCCGCGGCCAGCAGGCTGACCACCACCGCGACAAAGGCCGCGGCCACATGGGCGAGGGTACGGAACATCGGCCCGATCATGGCCAGAAAGGTGATCGGGATCGCGAAATCGAGCGCCCAGCTTTCGGGGACTTGTGCGCCGAGAACCGCGCCCACGACCGTAAAGACATACCAGAGCGGCGCCACAGGCGTGACCGCACCAAGGAAATAGGCGACCCGCTGGGGTACGGTCATCGCCGGTTCCCGCTCGAACTTGCTGACCGCCACGATGTAGGACTGATCGACGGTCAGGTAGGCCGCCAGCGCCCGCTGCCAGAGCGGTGCGGAACCGATGTAAGGCGTGAGCGAGGCGGAATACATCGCCATGCGCAAATTCACCGCCAGCGCCGAGGCCAGCACGATGATCGTCGGTGCCTCATCCTGCATCAGTTGCAGGGCGGTGAATTGTGCGGCCCCCGCGATGACCACCAGCGAGAACACCAGCGCTTCGACCACGTTGAGCCCCGCCTCGACCGCCAGAAGCCCGAAGAGCGCGGCGAATGGAATGATCACCAGGATAAACGGCAAACCGTCAAGAACGCCCCGCACGTAGGCGGATTTCGGTGTGGAGGTGCGCATGGGAAATCCTTAGACTGCGAGGACACTCGTAACGGCATCGGCTGAGGGATACAATTGGCCCAGAACCCGGATATCAGCGACTATCTGATCGCGCCCGATCCTGCCGCGCCGCGGCTGACCCGAGCGGTCGAAGGTGTCGACCACGACGGGCAGCGGACCACCATCCGCGTGGTCGAGGAACGGCCCCTCACGATCTACCTCAACAGCCAGGAAATCGTCACCGCGATGACCATCGGAGATTATCCGGAGTTTCTTGCGCTCGGCTTCCTGCGGAACCAGCACATGCTGCGGGCTGACGATGAGATCACCGGGGTCGATTACGACGAGGAGCTTGAGGTCGTCGTCGTGCGGACCGCGCGGCAGACCGATTATGAGGACAAGCTGAGCCGCAAGACCCGCACCAGCGGCTGTGCCGTGGGCACTGTCTTTGGCGACATGATGGAGGGGCTGTCGGACGTCATCCTGCCGCACACCCCGGTGCGCACCTCGTCGCTCTATGCGCTGTCGGCCAAGATCAATCGCACGCCGTCGCTTTATCTCGAGGCGGGGGCGATCCACGGCACGGTGCTGTGCCAGGGCGACCGCCCGCTCGTCTACATGGAGGACGTGGGCCGCCATAACGCGGTGGACAAGATCGCGGGCTGGATGCTGTCGGAAGAGGTCCTGGCCGATGATAAGATCCTCTACACGACCGGACGGCTCACGTCGGAGATGGTGATCAAGACGGCGATGATGGGCATTCCGGTCCTTGCCTCGCGCTCCGGCTTTACCGCCTGGGGGGTGGAGATCGCGCAGCAGGTGGGGCTGACGCTGATCGGGCGGATGAAGGGCAGGCGCTTCGTCTGCCTGAGCGGAGAGGAACGGCTCATTCGCGATGCCGATCCGGCGGCTGTCGCCGATGAGCCCGCGCGTATAGGCCGCAAGGGGGGTGTGGCGTGAAACAGCCCTACGGTGTCATCCTTGCCGGAGGGCAGGCAACGCGGATGGGCGGTGGCGACAAGGGGCTTCTGTCGCTTGGGGGCCGCACGCTCCTTTCGCGCGTGATCGACCGGCTGGAGCCGCAGGTCGCGGGTCTGGCGCTCAACGCTAATGGCGATCCGGAGCGCTTTGCCGATGTCGGGCTGCCGGTGATCCCCGATAGCATCGACGGTTTCGCCGGACCCCTCGCAGGCGTTCTTGCCGGGCTCGACTGGGTGGCCGAGCAGGGGGGCGAGACCCTTGTGACCGCCGCCGCCGATACACCTTTCTTCCCCCGCGACCTCGTCCCGCAGCTTTTGCTGGCGAGTGAGGGCATGGAACACCCCCTTGTTCTGGCGGCGACCCCAGATGCCAAGCGCGGCACCGCGCGGCACCCGACCTTTGGCCTCTGGCCCGTGGCCCTGCGCGATGACCTGCGGCAGGCGCTTAAGGAAGGCCTGCGCAAGGTGATCCTCTGGACCGACAGGCACGGCGGGCGCGAGGCGCTCTTTCCGCAGGAGGCGGCCTTTTTCAACGTGAACACCCCCGAAGACCTCGCGCAGGCGGAGGCGATGCTGTGAGGATCTACGGTGTCGTCGGCTGGAAGAACGCGGGAAAGACAGGGCTCATGGAAAGGCTGGTATCCGAGATCACCGGACGCGGCATCACCGTCTCCACTGTGAAGCATGCGCACCACAGCTTTGACGTCGATCATCCCGGCAAGGACAGCTATCGCCACCGCGCGGCAGGAGCGTCCGAGGTGATCCTCGCCTCGCGCAGCCGGGTCGCACTGATGCAGGAGTTGCGCGGCGCGGATGAACCGGACCTCGCCACACTGCTCGCCCGCCTCAAACCCGTCGATCTGGTGCTGGTCGAAGGCTACAAGCGCGACGGGCATCCCAAGGTCGAGGCGCACCGGGCAGAAACCCGCAATCCGCTGATCGCGCCGGGCGATCCGACGGTGCGCGCGGTGGCAAGCGACGTGCCGCTCGACCTCGACCGCCCGGTTTTCGATCTGAACGACACGCGAGCGATAGCCGATTTCATCCTGGCGGAGGTGGGTCTGTGAGCGTTTTCGATACGATCGTCATGGTCGACTGGGCAGGCGGGAACGACCGTGGGCCGACGCCTAAGAAGGATGCGATCTGGGCCGCTGTGAACCACGACGGTGTTGCCGAAGAGCCTGCCTATCTGCGCAACAGGCAGGTTGCCGAAGAGTGGCTGAGCAACCTTCTCGAACAGGAAACCGCGCGCAAGCGGAGGGTGATGGTTGGTTTTGACTTCCCCTTCGGATACCCGGCCGGATTTGCCCACGCGCTCACCGGGTCGAACAATCCCATCGACCTCTGGCACTGGTTCGAGGAACGGATCGAGGATGCACCGGACCGCAACAACCGCTTCGAGCTGGCAGGCCAGATCAACCGTGCGCTCAGCCACGGCCATGGTCCCTTCTGGTTCTGCCCACCGGGCCAAGAGATCGAAGGCTTGCCTGCGACCAAGAACGGCTACCGGAACCCTTTCCCCGAGAGACGGCAAAGCGAAGCGCGGGCCAAGGGGGCTTTCACATGCTGGCAGATGGGCGGGGCAGGGGCCGTGGGCGGTCAGGTCTTTACCGGCCTGCCGGTGCTCGCGCGGCTCAGGCGGCAGTTCCACGCGGCGATCTGGCCCTTCGATGCGCTCGACCGGGAAGTGGCCTTTGTCGAGATTTGGCCATCGCTTACCGTCGGGACCGCTCCTGACGGGATGATCAAAGACGCCTGGCAGGTGACAGAGGTTGCCCGGCAGGTCGCGGCCCTGTCGCCCGAGCGGCTGGCCGCGATGCTGGACGTGACGGCCCCAGAGGAAGGCTGGATTTTCGGTCTCGGGTTCGAGCAGGAGCTTGCCGCGCCGCCCCTGCGGAACGATTGCTTTGCCCTGCCGCCCGGTGTCCATTGGACGCTCGTGGACGAGGCTTTGACCATGCTGCGCGACAGGCTGTCGCCGGTGACGGGCTTTGAAACGGTGCGGCTGGGCGCGGCGTTGGGCCGGATCGCCGCCGCCGATGTCCGGGCGCGCCGGTCCAATCCCGCGCTGCCCAATACCGCCGTGGACGGCTACGGCTTTGCCGGGGCGCGGGGCGAGGGCGTCCATGAATTGCCGCTCATGCCGGGACGCGCCGCAGCGGGAGATGCGCCCGGCGAGGTGCCCCAGGGCCATGCCATCCGCATTCTGACCGGCGCGGCGCTGCCCGCAGGGGTCGATACGGTCGTGCTGCAGGAGGATGTCGTGCGCGACGGCGAGCGCATCCGCTTTTCGGGCCCCGTCAGGCAGGCTGCCAACACCCGCAAGGCGGGCGAGGATGTGGCCGTCGGGGAAACGGTGGTGGCGGCAGGCCGCCGTATCACGCCCGCCGATCTGGCGCTGTTGTCCGCCACAGGCAGCGCCGACCTCGATGTGCGGCGACCGCTGAAGGTCGGGGTGCTCTCCACCGGCAGTGAGCTGGTCGAGGTGGGCGCGGTGGCGGCTGACGGTCAGGTCTACGACGCGAACCGCCCGATGCTGCTGGGGATGATCTCGCGCTTCGGGCACGAGGGCGTCGACCTGGGCCGTCTGCCCGATCACCGCGAGGCGATTGAACTGCGGCTGAACGAGGGCGCCCTTGCCTGCGATGTGATCCTGACCAGCGGCGGCGCATCGGCAGGGGACGAAGACCACGTTTCGGCGCTTCTGCAGGAGGCGGGGGCGATGTCGCTCTGGCGTATCGCGATCAAGCCCGGGCGTCCGCTGGCGCTGGGTCTGTGGCGGGGCAAGCCGGTCTTCGGCCTGCCGGGCAACCCGGTCGCGGCCATGGTCTGCACCCTGATCTTTGCGCGGCCGGCGATGGACCTGCTTGCCGGTGCCGACTGGTCCGTGCCCCAGGGCTTCGAAGTGCCCGCGGGTTTTTCCAAACGCAAGAAGGCGGGCCGCCGCGAATACCTGCGCGCGCGGATGCGGGACGGACGGGCAGAGGTCTTTGCCTCGGAAGGGTCTGGGCGGATCAGCGGGTTAAGCTGGGCGGAAGGGCTTGTGGAATTGCCGGATCAGGGGATGGAGGTGACGCCCGGAGACATGGTGCGCTTCATTCCTTTCGGCAGTTTCGGGGTTTGACATGAGCAATGGAACTAACAACCACAGCCCTTCCTACGGCTTCAAAACTCCGATGGACCTTCTTCTAAAGCTGGAACGTGAAATTGAGCAGTTCAGCGCGCCACCCCTTCCTGATGAAATCTTCAATAGCATGGTAACGGCACATTGCCTGAGGGATTGGACCAAGACTCACTACAAAAATAAGCCAAGTGTCGACCTGCTCGAAATCGCCGAAGAAGTAAGGCTCCCTCCGAATTGTGTGTCTTGGATAAGCGATTTAGAGGCAGCGGACCTAGGACAAGGAACACCCGAAGAACAGATTGCAATTTGCCTTTCTGATTGCCTGAATTTAGCTCGGGCGATAGCTAACGCAAGTAAGCACTATTATTGGCATAAAGATGTTCAATCAGTCTCCCAAGACCCATCCATCACCGATGCCTATCAATATTTCTTCACTAGTACCCGACCGGATGTCTATGTGACTATTGAGGGCAGGCATTACGGAGTCACACAGATTGCGTCAATTGTAGCGCAATTCTATCGAGGCTATCTCTCTGTTCTATCGAATGAATAGCTCCGCGCGATCGACGTTTGAAAACTAATCGAACGTCCCCGCACAGCGCCCCAGCAACATGAAGGCCCGCGAGGTGCGCGTATCCGCCATCGCGGAAATCTCGCTGTCGCTCGCGTTCTTCTCGAACTCGGCGAATGTCTTGTCGAAGCGGCGCAGGAAATGATGCGCGGCATCGCGAAAGATCGGATCCTGCTTCATCCGGGCGTTGGTCAGCGCCAGGGAGGAGCGGTCGCGGATGCCGCCAAGGGGCGCGATGGCCCGGCCGCGCGCGCCCTGTGCGAAGTGTCGCCAAACTTCGGGCCGCGCCCGGTCGGGACGCAGGTCGTCCATGTAGATGCCATCCTGGCTCATCAGCGTCAGCACATCTTGCGCGGCCTGCACCAGTTGCGAGGTGTTGCGGTCCTTCAAAGCACGGCGCAGCGCGGCGAACCCCACCTCGTCCTCCGCCGTTTCGGGGAAGTTCAGGGCGCGGATGAAATCCTCGTTCGACAACTGCGGGGCCATGTCGCTGGCCTGCGTGCCAAGCGCCAGCGCGGGCTGATTGTCGACGGGCTGCTGCACTGGCGCGAGGCGCTGGCGCGCATTTTCCTCCCGGCGCGACTGGAAGGTGGCAAGCGCCGTCTCGGTTTTGCGCGCTGTTGCCGCGATCTCGTCAAGCTTGCGGGTGACCGAGGTTTCGGGCCGCAGGTTTTGGCTTTGCTGCTGGTTGAGGTAGGACTGGCGCATCGCGTCGATCGCCGACTGCAGGCGTTGGCTTTCCTCGCGCATGACCCGGCTGGCCTTGGCCGCCGTCGCCGCCACCCAGATCATCGCCACGGGCATGAAAACGGCAAGCATGGTCATCAGGAATCGTAGGCTTTCCGCGCCGTCGCCCGCCGGGCTGTCATCGCGCAGGATCAGGAAGAAAAAGATCGCACCCAGAAGCCAGATCGCGCTGAGGACGATCGCGATAACCTCGATGCTTGTGATCGTCTCCTGCTTGGGCCGGTCGTAGATGCCAAGCGACGTCGGACGCGCGGGTGTGGCTGCCCCCTTGGAGCGGCTTTCGGTGACGTCTTGCGGGGACTGTGTCGTCTCAGCCATCTAGGCACTCCCGCTCAGGCGTAAACGATCTTGAGAACCTCATAGGCTTTGTCGCCCCCCGGCGTACGCACTTCGACGGAATCACCCTCTTCCTTGCCGATGAGAGCACGTGCAATGGGTGACTTGATGTTGAGTAAACCGTTCTCGATCCTGGCTTCGTATTCGCCGACGATCTGGTAGGTCTTCTCCTCGTCCGTATCCTCATCCACCAGCGTGACGGTTGCGCCGAACTTGATCGGACCCGACAGCTTGGAGGGATCAATCACCTCGGCAAGCGAAATCACGCCCTCCAGCTCCTTGATCCGGCCCTCGATGAAAGACTGTTTTTCCTTGGCGGAGTGATATTCGGCGTTCTCGGACAGATCCCCGTGCTCGCGCGCCTCGGCAATCGCCTTGATGATCGCCGGGCGATCCTCGGTCTTGAGTTGCTTGAGTTCCGCCTCGAGGGCGGCGTGCCCTGCGCGGGTCATCGGGAGCTTTTCCATGGGCCTTTGTCCACGTCATCTTGGCCGCGCACTGACACTCCGGTGCGCAGCCGTTTCTCTTCTCAGGTCAAAGGATACCTGACCCAATCCGGGGTGGAATTGCAAGGGGCCTTCGGGCACCCGGCAAACCCCGGCCGTCAGCCGTATTGGACAACCTCGTATTCGATGCCGTCGTGGTCATGGAAATAGAAGCGCCGTCCGGGTTCGTAGTCTGCGTGGTTGCCGGTCTTGAAACCGTGCGCCTTGATCGCGGTCTCGGCGGCGTCAAGGTCGTCGACCGTCACCGCGATATGGTTCAATCCGCCCACCGTGGTGTAATTCCCGCCGCTATTCGCATCGGGCTTGCCCGGTGTGTACAGCGCCACGTAGGCGTCATCGGTCCCGACGTGCACCGTGTGCCCGCCTGCAATGGCATCGCCCTGCCAGCGGATATGCCACCCGAAAAGCGTCTCCATCCAGGCGGCCGTCTTGGCCGGGTCCGAGACGGTGTAATTGGCGTGTTCCAGTTGCGCGGCCATGACAAATCTCCTGTATTGCATGTTCGATGAAGGCAGCGTAATTTCTAAACCTAACTTTAGGTCAAGGTATTTTTCATGGCAGTTTCAGAAGGTCTTTCCATCGGAGCGCTGGCGGATCGCACCGGTCTCGCCGTTTCGGCCATCCGCTATTACGAGGCCCAAGGGCTGATCAGGCCATGGCGGAACGCCGGCGGCCAGCGCCGGTTCGAACGCGCCGACCTGCGGCGGCTGAGCTTTGTCATGATCGCCCAGCAGTTCGGCTTTACCCTGCCGCAGATCAAGGCGCTTCTCGATCAATTGCCGGGAGGGCGTACGCCAACCAAGTCGGACTGGGCCAGCATCAGTGAGGGTTTTCGCGAGGCGTTGGATCAGCGGATCGAGACCCTGACCAGGCTGCGCGACAATCTCGACGGCTGCATCGGCTGCGGCTGCCTCAGCCTCGAGGCCTGCGCGCTTTACAACCCGACCGACCGCGCCGCGCAAAAGGGGCAGGGGCCACGCTACCTGATGGGGGACAGCCCCGAGAGCTGACGCATCCCGGTCCCGCAGCGCGCGTTTGCCTGAGGTATAGAGGTTTCGATCTGGCCAATCCGCGCTGGGAACAACACCAATGGTTGCAAGGTTGGGCTTTCAACCGACGAAAGGAAAGCCCATGCCGCATGCCGATCATCAATATCTCGCCCCCGGGTTCATGGCGACCCTCGTCTGGCTGACTGTTTTGGGCGCCATCGGTCTTGTCGGCGGGAATATCGTCGGTTCAATCGTGGTCCCCAACCACGACTTTGTCGCCGACACGGTCAGCGATCTTGCTGCCGGACGATACGAGATCATCCAGGACGTCTCGCTCTATGGTTTCGCCATCTCGCTTGTCGCGCTCGGCCTTGCCTCCGCACATGTCCACAACGGCGTGACCCGCTGGAGCCTCCTGACCTTCTGCCTCGTGCTGCTTGCGCTATGCGTCGTCATCATCGGCGCGCGTAACGAATACGGCGATGGGGACAACGAGGGCATCGTCATCCATATCTACATCGTCTACGTCCTCGGCATCCTGTTCACAGCCGTCTTTGCACTGATGGCGATGGAGGGTGGGCGGATCGCGTCCTTCATGAGACCGCTCTCCTGGATATGTCTCGCCCTTTGGGCGATCGCAGCGCCGATCTTCTTCATCCTGCCGACGGAATGGGACGGCATCTGGGAACGCGGCCTTGGCATCATCACGGTTGTCTGGACGCTCGGCTATGCCATTGCCTTGCGTCAATTCGCCCAAGAGCATCGGGACGAAACGCGCTAATTTTCACCCTACGTCCCGATTGCATTACGGCAATCGCTCGTTTAGCCAACGTGAAACGTATTTTTGCCCGGAGGGAATCCCAGCCATGGCCGATATCGAACGCGAAGCAATGGAATACGATGTGGTGATCGTGGGGGCGGGCCCCGCCGGTCTGTCTGCCGCCATTCGCCTCAAACAACTCGATCCCGATTGCAACGTCGTGGTGCTGGAAAAAGGCTCCGAAGTGGGCGCGCATATCCTCTCGGGCGCCGTGCTGGACCCCATCGGCATCGACCGCCTGATCCCCGACTGGAAGGAAAACGGCGCGCCGATCACTGTCCCGGTGAAAGAGGACAAATTCTACATGCTGGGCGAAAACGGCCAACTGCGCGTGCCAAACTTTCCCATGCCGCCGCTGATGAACAACCACGGCAACTACATCGTGTCGATGGGCAACGTCTGCCGCTGGATGGCCGAACAGGCCGAAGCGCTTGGCGTCGAAATCTTCCCCGGCATGGCCTGCTCGGAACTCGTCTACGGCGAGAACGGCGAGGTGAAGGGCGTTGTGGCGGGCGAATTCGGCATCAGCCCAGACGGCACCAAGGGCGACGGCTATGAGCCCGGCATGGAACTGCACAGCAAATACGTCTTCCTCTGCGAGGGCGTGCGCGGGTCGCTCTCTAAGCAGGTGATCGCGAAATACGAACTCGACAAGGGCAAGGAGCCGCAGAAATACGGCATCGGCATGAAGGAAATCTGGGAGATCGACCCGGCCAAGCACAAGGAAGGCTCCGTCACCCACACCATGGGCTGGCCGCTGGAAAAGAACGCAGGCGGCGGTTCCTTCATCTACCACCTCGACAACAACCAGGTCTACGTGGGCTTCGTTGTCCACCTTGGCTACAAGAACCCACATGTCTTCCCCTACATGGAATTCCAGCGCTTCAAGCATCACCCGATCGTCGCCGACCTGCTCGAAGGCGGCAAGCGGGTGGCCTATGGCGCGCGGGCGATTACCGAAGGCGGTTATCAGTCCATGCCCAAGATGACCGCGCCGGGCGTGGCGCTGCTCGGCTGTTCCGTCGGCATGGTGAACGTGCCGCGCATCAAGGGCAATCACAACGCCATGCTCTCGGGCATCGCAGCCGCCGAAGCGGCACATGCTGCGATCAAGGACGGCCGTTCCGGCGATGAACTGCCCGACTACGAAAAGGAGGTTCGCGAAGGGGCCATCGGCCGCGACCTCAAGAAGGTGCGCAACGTCAAGCCGCTGTGGTCCAAGTACGGCCTCACCGCGTCGCTCGCCATTGGTGGCTTCGACATGTGGTGCACCTCGATCTTCGGCGCGTCCCTGCTGGGCACCATGGGCCACGGCAAGTCCGATGCCGAGGCGACGGAGCCCGCTTCCAAGCACAAGGAAATCGCCTATCCCAAGCCCGACGGTAAGCTCAGCTTCGACCGCCTGACCAACGTGTCCTTCTCCTTCACCAACCACGAGGAAAGCCAGCCTGCGCATCTAAAGCTGACGGACCCGGATATCCCGGTGAAAGTGAACCTGCCGAAATACGCGGGCCCCTCGGCGCGCTATTGCCCGGCGGGCGTCTACGAATTCGTTCAGGAAGACGGCAAGGACCCGCGCTTTGTCATCAACTTCCAGAACTGCGTGCACTGCAAGACATGCGACATCAAGGACCCCAGCCAGAACATCACCTGGACCACGCCGCAGGGCGGGGACGGGCCGAACTATCCGAACATGTGACCCGTATCATCGGGAAAACGGCAAAGGCGGGGCTTGTCCCCGCCTTTTTTCTTGCGCGGGTGGCTCACAGCTTCGTCATGCGACATGCGCTCCCATTGCACTCGCAATAGGACCTGTTAGCCTTGCGCCAAAGCAATCGAGGCAGTCCAAGATGTTCAGAAATGTCCTTACCGGTGTGGCCGCGCTGCTGCTGAGCGGCGCTTTCGTCCCCCAGGCAAGCGCCCAATCCGTGGCCGGTGCCTACCTTGCCGCGCGCAATGCTGCGGTGAACAGCGATTATGCCGAAGCCGCCCGCTACTACGCCGAAGCGCTGGCGCGGGATCCCGGCAATGTTGAGCTGATCGAAAGCACGGTGCTCGCCCAGCTGTCCTTTGGCGATGTTGACAGGGCCATACCGCTGGCGCGTCAGTTGGAGGAAAAGAACCAGAACTCGCAGGTAGCCCGGATGGTTATCACCGCCGATCTTGCCCAGCGGGGCGAATTCCCGCCGCTTCTTGACCGCGCGCCCGATACCAGCGGCATTGGCCCCTGGGTGGATGGCCTCGTCAAGGCATGGGCGCACATGGGCGCAGGTGATGTGACCTCGGCCATGGCTGCCTTCGACGGGCTGTCACGAGAGGCGGGGATGCAGGGCTTCGTGATGTACCACAAGGCCCTCGCGCTGGCGAGCGTGGGGGATTTCGAAGGGGCCGAAGCGATCTTTGGCGGAGCACAGGCCGGTGCCATCGGCCAGACCCGGCGCGCCGTTATGGCCCATGCGGAGATCCTCGGACAACTCGGCCGGCACGACGAGGCGCTGACCGTGCTGCGCGCCAGCTTCGGTGAGGCAACTGATCCTGAACTGGATCGCCTGATCGCCGCGCTGGAGGCGAAGGAAGCCATCAAGTTCTCACACGTACGCGATGCCACTGCCGGAATTGCCGAGGTCTTCTTCACCTTCGCCGCCGTGCTCAAATCCGAGGCGGCGGGTGATTACTATGTCCTTCTGTATTCCCGCATTGCCCGGTTCCTGCGCCCTGATCACATCGACGCATTGCTGCTGACAGCGGACCTGCTGGAAAGCCTCGGCCAATACGACCTGGCGATAGAGGAGTACAAGGCCGTTCCGGCGGACGATCCGGCGTTCCACGTGGCCGAACTGGGCCGCGCCGAGGCGCTACGCCTTTCTGGCAAGGAGGCGCAGGCCGTCGAGGTCCTGGAGCATCTGACCCGCACCCATGGCGATCTTGCTGCGGTGCATTCCACCTTGGGCGATGTTTTGCGCAAACAGGAAGACTACACCCGCGCCATCGCCGCCTACGACCGTGCCATCGAATTGTCTTCAGAGACGACGCCCGCCCGCTGGGTGCTTTTCTACTCGCGCGGTATCGCCCACGAACGTTCGGGCAACGAGGAGGCGATGGAAGCAGATTTCCGCGCCGCGCTCGAGCTGAACCCCGAACAGCCGCAGGTGCTCAACTATCTGGGCTACTCCATGGTCGAGCAGAAGCGCAATCTCGACGAGGCGCTCGAGATGATCGAACGCGCGGTCGCGGCCAGCCCCAACAGCGGCTACATCGTGGATTCTCTGGGCTGGGTGCTCTACCGCCTTGGCCGCTACGAGGAAGCCGTGGTGCAGATGGAGCGCGCGGTCGAACTCCTCGCTGTCGATCCTGTGATCAACGATCACCTGGGTGACGTCTACTGGGCCGTGGGCCGCAAGCGAGAGGCGGAGTTCCAGTGGAGCCGCGCGCTGTCCTTCATTGATGAAGAGGACAACGACAGCGAGGCAGACCCGGCCCGCATCCGGCGCAAGCTGGAAGTGGGTCTCGACAAGGTGCTCGAGGAAGAAGGCGCGCCGCCCTTGAAGATCGCCAATGACATCTGAGGTCTTTGCCCCGGCAAAGATCAACCTCACCCTGCATGTGACGGGCCAACGGGCGGATGGATACCATCTGCTCGATTCGCTTGTTGTCTTTGCGGACATTGGCGACCGGCTCTGGTTCGCGCCCTCCGAAACCCTGTCGCTCACCGTGACGGGTCCCTTTTCCGGTGGCGTGCCCACCGACGACCGCAACCTCGTCTGGCAGGCTGCGGAGAAAGCGGGTCAGACAGCGGCCATTACGCTTGAAAAGAACCTGCCCCACGGCGCGGGCATCGGTGGCGGATCGTCGGATGCTGCTGCCGTCCTGCGCCATTTCGGGGTGAGCGACGGGCAAGGGGCGCTGGGCGCAGACGTCCCCGTCTGTCTCATCCCATCGGCCCAGCGGATGCGTGGGATCGGCGATGTGCTGGAGCCTGTGCCGAACCTGCCGACGCTGGAAGCGGTTCTCGTCAACCCGGGCGTTCACGTCCCGACACCCGAGGTGTTCAAGGCGCTCGACCGCCGGAACAACCCGCCGATGCCGGATCACCTGCCCGAGTTCCAGAGTGCAGGGGATTTCACCGCCTGGCTCGCTGGCCAGCGCAACGACCTGCAAACGGCAGCGGCTGCGCAGGCGCCCCAGATCGACGATGTTCTGAAGGCTCTGAACGCATGCCGGGGCCTGAAATTGGCCCGCATGTCCGGCTCCGGTGCCACAGTTTATGGTCTTTTTGAAGATCGCTCGGCAGCCGAAACCGCTGCAACCGCACTTGCTGACGCGCACCCTGACTGGTGGGTCCGCGCCTGCCGCCTCAGCTGATCCGGCTCACCACGTAATCGGCGATATCGAGAAGCATGCCCTTCACCTCGTGATCGGGCAACGGCGCCAGAGCGGCCTTCGCCTTCGCAGCCCACCCCAGCGCATCCTGCTGCGTGGCCGCCAAGGTCCGATGCTTGTCCAGCAATCCCAGCGCGTGCTCAAGATCGCCCTCTTCCTGACGACCCTTCTCGATGGTGCGCACCCAGAAGGCCCGCTCTTCGGCATCCGCCTTGGCCACCGCCTTGATCACCGGCAGCGTCAGCTTGCGTTCGCGGAAATCGTCACCGACATTCTTGCCCGTGGCCCCGCTTTCGCCCTGGTAATCCAGAAGATCATCCACGATCTGGAACGCGATCCCCAGCGCATCGCCATAGTCAAAGAGCGCCTGCACCGTCGCGTCATCCGCCCCGGCGATCACGCCGCCCACTTCCGTCGCAGCCGAGAACAACGCCGCCGTCTTGCCCCGCACCACCTGCAGATAGACGCCCTCATCCGTCGCCAGGTTCTGCGCCGCCGTCAGTTGCAGCACTTCGCCTTCGGCAATTGTCGCCGCCGCGTTCGACAGGATCCTCATCACCCGCATTGACCCAGGTTCGGTCATCAACTGGAAAGACCGCGCGAAAAGATAGTCGCCCACCAGCACGCTCGACTGGTTGTCCCACAGCAGGTTCGCCGTGGGCCGCCCTCGCCGTTGCTTGCTTTCGTCGACGACATCGTCATGCAAAAGCGTCGCGGTGTGAATGAACTCCACCGTCGCCGCCAGATGCACGTGATAGGGCCCCGCATAGCCCAGCATCCGCGCCGCCGCCAAGACCAGCATCGGACGCAGCCGCTTGCCGCCCGCGCCCACCAGATGCGCCGTCACCTCCGGGATACGCGGCGCATGTTCCGAGGCCATGCGCTCGGCGATCAGCGCGCTGACCTTCTCCATGTCGCCGCGCAGGTAGGCGGCCAGACGGTCATGGGGTTTCACGCTTGTTTCGATGTTCATCCGGACGACCTTAGCCCATAAATCCAATGAGGCTCGACAATCTGGCCATTCTGGCTCAAACCACCGATATGAAGGAACTCTTGCGCACAACGGACATGACGGTCATCGCCTTTGCCCAGGCCCTTCTTGCCGGTGAGGATATAGACTGCTTCGCGATGGACGTAAACATGAGCGCCCTCGAAGGCGGTATCGGTATTTTCCCGCGCCGCCTGATGGTGCACCCAGACGATCATGCGGCGGCCGAACGCGTGCTTCTGGAAAACAACATCGACCTGGGAATGTGAGCGCGTCCGCCGACAGCGACCTCACGCATGACGCCTTCCTCGGCGGCAGGCTGCACCTGTGGCAGCCCCGACAAGGCTACCGTGCCGGTATGGACGCGGTTCTGTTAAGTGCTTCCATTCCTGCGGAAAAAGGCCAACGCGTGCTGGAGCTGGGCTGCGGTGTGGGCACCGCGATCCTCTGTCTCGGGACGCGCTTGCCGGGGCTGACGCTCACCGGCGTGGAGCGCGATGCCGCCTTTGCGGCACTCGCGCGACGCAACGGGGGCGAGGCGCTAGAACTGGTCGAAGCCGACCTTTCCGACATGCCCCTGCATCTCCGCCAGCGACAATTTGATCACGTGCTCGCCAATCCGCCGTTTTATGACCGCGCTGCTTCCGTTGCGTCAGGCGAACCCTCGCGCGAGGCGGCGCATGGGGCGGACACGCCGCTACAAACCTGGGTCAGGACGGCGGCGCGCAGACTTGCACCAAAGGGTCAGGCGCATTTCATCCATCTGACCGAGCGCTTGCCTGACATCATCCGTGCCCTTCCGCACGAGATGGGATCGATCGAGGTGTTGCCGCTGACCGCCCGCCCAGGCCGCGCACCCGAGCGTATCATCCTGCGCGCCCGCAAGAACGGGCGCGGCGCCTTTCGCCTGCACGCGCCGCTGATACTGCATGAAGGTCCTGCCCATATCGAAGACGGCGACAGCTACGTCCCCGCAATCGCCGCTGTCTTGCGCGACGCGGCGCCGCTGCAATTCTAGGCGGCGTTAGGCAATCCTTTACCACCGCTCGGGGTATGCTGCGGGGCGGCGTGACTTGCGCCGCGATCTGTGATCCACTCGAATTCTGAACATTCATCAAGGAGGTATACATGGCTCTCAATGCACATCTGGAGACTCTCAAGCGGAAGCACCAGGAGATGAGCGAGGCTGTCGAACGTGCCCAGCGCTCTCCCGGGATTGACGATCTGGAAGTTGCAACGATGAAGAAGGAAAAGCTGCGCCTGAAAGAGGAGATCGCGCGGCTGTCGAGTTAGCCTCAGCTCTTACGATTGAAAGCTTGCGCGGGCCGCAGCCACGGCACCGCCGGTAATCAACAGGGCCGCCCAAAGCAGCGTATAGCTTGGGGCGGCCACACCGGCCATGACCAGCACCAGCGTCGACAGCAGAGGCGCAGCGTAGGAACTTGTTCCCAAAAGCTGGATGTCACCGCGTTTCACCCCGATATCCCAGACGAAGAAGGCAAGGCCGACCGGGCCAAGCCCAAGTCCCGCGACGGATGCCCAGGCTAGGGGCGTTTGCGGCCAAACGGTTTCTTCGAAGAGCAGGTGCAGCGGCAGTGAAAGCGCGGCCGAAGCCACGCAGAACACACCCACCGTCGCCGTCGGTGCGCTGCCGACCACGCGCGACAGCACCGAGTAGCTCGACCAACTCAACGCGCAGAGAAAGGCAAGCCCGTAGCCCGCGGCGTATTCCTGCGAAAATCCGTCGCTGCCCCCCAGTATGATCACGGCAGCACCGGAAAAGCCGATCAGCGCCCCGACCAAATGCCCGGCGCGCAGTTTTTCCGAAGGCAGGAAGCCCGAGAAGATCACGATCAGCAGGGGCCAGAGATAGGCGATGAGGCCCGCTTCCGCCGCTGGCGCAAGGCGCAGCGCCGAGAAATAGAGCGCGTGATAACCAAATAGCCCCAGTGTCCCAAAGATGTAGACGCGAAAGGGGACCTGCCTAAGCGCCCCGAGGCCACCCGCCAACCATCCCCAGATCAGGCCCAAGGTGCCGCCAAGGGTGAAACAGAGCGTGTTCAGCAAAAGCGGCGGTGTCGGTGCCGACCCGACGGTAAAGAGTGCAAGCAAGGCCCAAAGCAACACGGCGACAAAGCCGGTTGCGGTCGCCTGTGGCCGGGTCATTCGAGGACGGGTCTTTCCAACATGTCGAACCCATGGGCGATATGCGCGGTCCTGTCAATCTCGCGCAGGATCCAGTTCTGGAAGGCTGCGATCTGGGGTCGCGTTTCGGCTCCCTTGGCACAGACAAAGCGAAAACGCGCGCCGGTCGGCAGTGCCTTGCCATAAGGTGCCACCAGCCGCTCCTCCGCGAGGTCCTTGATGACCAGGGCGCGCCGCCCAAGCGCCACGCCGATCCCGGACATCACGGCATCAAGCGCATGGTCGGCTTGCGAAAACCGGGGCCCGGTTGGGACCAGCGGCTCGATCCCCATGGCGGCGGACCATGTGGCCCAATCGGCGGGCGGGTCCAGAAAACCGATGGACTCGTCAACGATCAGAACGGCATCGCGCAGGCTTTCCGGCGTCGGATAGCGCTCGGCCATTTCCGGAAGCATCACCGGCGTCACCCATTCCTCGGCCAGCGGCAGGGAATAGAGACCCGGGTCCGGGCCATAGCCAAAGCGGATCGCTACATCCACATCGTCGCGGGCGAAGTCCATCAGCCTGAGCGAGGCGGAAAAGCGTAATTCGATCTCGGGATGTTCATGGGCGAACTGGAAAAGCCGGGGGGCCAGCCACTTGGCCGTAAAGGCAGGACCGGCGGTTACCGTCAGGGATTGGTGGTCCTGCGTCCGTTGCGCCGCGCGCCAGCCATTCGTCAGTGTTTCGAACGCCGCTTTCGCATCCGGGGCCAGCGCCCGGCCTGCGTCGGTCAATTCCACCGCCCGGTTCAATCTGCGAAAGAGCGGGGCGCCTAGATGCTCCTCCAGCGACTTGATCTGAAAGCTCAGCGCGGCGGGCGTGACGTTCAGTTCTTCCGCTGCCTTGGCAAAGGACATGTGCCGTGCAGCCGCATCGAAGGCGCGCAGGGCTGTCAGGGGGGGGGGACTCAATGCCATGTTCAATTAAGTACATCTTAACCGAAGCGTTGAAAAGTCTCGTTTGTCGGTTTCCGGTCAAAGGTTCATATTCGTTTCAAGACAGAAACACTAAAGATTCCAGCCGAAAGGACCCTCCCAATGACCGAAGCCACAACCAACCGCACCACCCGCAATGCGATGCAAAACGCCCACCAGGAACGCGCCGCCGCGATGCAGGCGGCCTGGGCCTGGCTGCGCGGTAAGGCTTCCCGCTGAAGGCTGCAGACTTCTTACGGGATAAGGAAAGGGCGGCTCGATCGAGCCGCCCTTTTTAGTCTCGCAATCCTTTCGGATCAGACGAAGAACTGCGCCCCGTTGGCCGAAATCGTCGAGCCGTTGATAAAGCCCGCGTCATCGGCGACAAGGAACTTGACCGCGCGCGCAATCTCTTCGGGCTCGCCCAGACGCCCTGCGGGGATCTGCGCGATGATGCTCTCGCGGACCTTCTCCGGTACCGCCATCACCATGTCCGTTGCGATATAGCCCGGGCAGATCGCGTTCGCGGTGATACCCGCGCGCGCGCCTTCCTGCGCGAGGCTCTTGATGATGCCCAGATCGCCCGCCTTGGTCGCGGCATAGTTGACCTGCGCGAACTGGCCCTTCTGGCCGTTGATCGAAGAGATGACGACGATGCGCCCGAACTTGCGCTCGCGCATGCCCGGCCAGATCGGGTGAATGGTGTTGAAGACGCCGGTCAGGTTGGTGTCGATCACTTCGTGCCACTGCTCGGGCGTCATCTTGTGGAAGGGGGCATCGCGGGTGATGCCCGCATTGGCGACGACGATCTCGATGGGGCCCAGGTCCGCTTCGACCTTCGCGATGCCTTCCTTGGACGATTCGTAGTCCGCCACGTTCCATTTGTAGGTCTTGATGCCGGTCTCTTCGGTGAACTTGGCCGCTGCCTCGTCATTGCCGGCATAGGTGGCGGCAACGGTATAGCCTGCTTCTTTCAGCTCTTTGGAAATGGCGGCACCGATGCCTCGGCTGCCTCCGGTAACAAGTGCGACGCGGGACATGATATCCTCCTATCTTTCGGGTAATTTTTTGTCGTATTCGAATCTGGGCGCGCAATTATCTTGCGCGCCCGATCTCTTTAGGGGCGCTCAAGGCACATGGCAACACCCATACCGCCCCCGATGCACAGCGTGGCGAGGCCTTTCTTGGCGTTGCGGCGCTTCATCTCGAACAGCAGCGTGTTCAGGATACGCGCGCCAGAAGCACCGATGGGGTGACCGATGGCGATGGCACCGCCGTTGACGTTAACGATGGCCGGATCCCAGCCCATGTCCTTGTTCACGGCACAGGCCTGTGCGGCAAAAGCTTCGTTGGCTTCGACCAGATCGAGGTCCTCGGCCTTCCAGCCCGCTTTTTCCAGCGCCTTGCGCGAGGCATAGATCGGGCCCACGCCCATGATCGACGGATCAAGACCGGCGGTCGCATAGGACGCGATCCGTGCCAGCGGCTCGATGCCGCGCTTCTCGGCTTCATCGGCGCTCATCAGCAGGGCGGCGGCAGCGCCGTCGTTCAGGCCAGAGGCGTTCGCGGCGGTGACGGAGCCATCCTTGGTAAAGGCCGGACGCAGCTTTTGCATGGCCTCGATGGTCGCACCGTGGCGAATGTATTCGTCGCTGTCGACGATGGTGTCGCCCTTGCGGCCGGGCACGGTGTAGGCGACGATCTCGTCCTTAAACTTGCCGGCCTTCTGCGCGGCTTCGGCCTTGTTCTGCGAGGCGACGGCGAATTCGTCCTGCTGGTCGCGGCTGATCTGCCACTTCTCCGCGACGTTCTCGGCGGTCTGGCCCATGTGATAGCCGTTGAACGCATCCCACAGGCCGTCCTTGATCATCGTGTCGATGAGCTTCATGTCGCCCATCTTCTGACCGGCGCGCATCGCCTGGGCGTGGGGCGACATGGTCATGTTCTCCTGACCGCCAGCCGCCACGAGGGCGGCATCGCCAAGCTGGATGTGCTGGGCACCCAATGCAACGGCCCGCAGACCCGAGCCACAAACCTGGTTGATGCCCCAGGCTGCGCTTTCTTTTGGGAAGCCTGCGTTGATATGCGCCTGGCGGGCAGGGTTCTGGCCCTGGGCCGCGGTCAGCACCTGGCCGAGGATGGTCTCGGAGACCTCGGAGGCATCGACACCCGCGCGGGCGACGATTTCCTTGAGAACGGCGGCACCCAGGTCATGGGCGGGCGTGTTCGCGAACGAACCGCCAAAGCTGCCAACTGCGGTACGTGCGGCGGATGCGATGACGACATTGGTCATAGGACTGGCTTCCTCTTCCATATGGCCGGGGATCAGGTGACGCCCGTACGCTCCCGCACGACGCGACTCCCCCGCCTTCTGCGGTGGGTCTTACATGATGCGCTGCATCGCGGCAACTGACGTTGGGGAATGACGGCTATGCATGCTTGCGCCCTGGAAATCTCCGCTAGGCCGTCTTGGATTTTGCACTGCGCAGCCAGGCCGGCTGTACCGTCGGTGCGCCGAAGAAATATCCCTGCAAGCAATCCACGCCCATCTCTGACAAGAGCGCGGCATCCTTGGCCTGCGCGACACCCTGTGCGACCGTGAGCATGTCGAAATGCCCCGCGACCGAGAGAAGCGCGGCGGTGATCGCGCGGTTGTCCGGGTTCTGCGCGATGCCGCTGACGAACTGACCGTCGACCTTCAGAATATCAAAGAAGAAATCCTTGAAATACCGGATCGCTGTATGCCCGGCACCGTAGTTGTCGAGGGCGAAACAGATGCCCAACGGCTGCAATTCATCCATCAGACCGACCACAAGCTCGGGCACCAGCATGGCCGAATCTTCCGTGATCTCGAGGATCAGCCGCTCCCCGACGGTGTCGTCCTGCTTGAGCACGCGCATGAGCGTCTTGTGCCAGCTTTGATAGCCGATTGACCGTGCCGACATGTTCAGCGACAGCCGCAGACCCGGATTGTGCCTGAGAGCCTGCAAGCCCATGCGCAGTGTCAGCACGTCCAGCTCGCGGCCCAGTTCGCAGTTTTCGACCTCGGATACGAACTCCCGCGCCGGGATCACCCGGCCCGTTGCGTCCAGTACGCGAATCAACCCTTCGTAGAAGGCCACCTTCGTCTGTGCGCTGGCGCGCATCACCGGCTGGTAGGCCAACATAACCTGCCGGTGCCGGATGGCGTCCTCCACCATCGACAAAACCTCGGCATCGCGGCGCGTCACCGCATAGTTCAGCGGGTTTTCCATACCCGGCATCACGTCGGCCCTGCGGTTATTGAATCGATTGACCACGGCAATTTACTTTCGCTGATCCGTGGCAGACCATGTAAGCCAAGTGATAAGCACCTGTTAAGATCGCGATTTGGCTTGAATTGAATCCGCCGGTCGCAGCGGGAGGGGGCGCGAATGGAACGCTGCGGATGGGCCGGGCCGGAACAGATATACAAAGACTACCACGATACCGAGTGGGGCGTGCCCGAATGGCAAAGCCGCGCGCTTTGGGAAAAGCTTATTCTCGATGGTTTCCAGGCAGGGCTGAGCTGGATCACGATCCTCAAGAAGCGGGAGAATTTCCGTCGTGCCTTCGCCGGGTTCGATCCCAACATCATCGCGGAATGGGGCGACGGGGAGGTCGCGCGCCTGTTGGGGGATGCGGGGATCATCCGCCACCGGGGCAAGATCGAGGCGACGATCGCCAACGCCAAGGCCTGGCAGGAGATCGAGGCACAGGGGGGCTTTGATCGCTTCATGTGGCGCTATGTTGACGGCACCCCGCTGCAGAACCGCTGGCAAAGCCTGGCCGAGGTGCCGGCCAAGACCGACCTGACCGAAAGAATATCCAAAGACCTCCGCAAGGCAGGTTTCAAGTTCTGCGGCCCCACGATCGTTTATGCCTGGATGCAGGCCTGTGGCTTGATCAACGACCATCTCGTCTCCTGCCCGCGCCATGCCGATTGCGCGGCGCTGGCCCGGCAAAAGCCGATGCGCTGACCGCGCCACGGTTAAGGCCCAGTTCACGATTTTCTCTGATGATCCGCCGCGAGGGAGCGCGCCATCGATCCGGTGGCGGTTTCGGCGATTGCCGGTCCCCGCCCCGTTGTCGTCTAGAAGGACCAAGCCCATGCAAAACGTTCAGCCCGGCGGCACGCAGACGTCGCTGACGAATTACTTCGAGCAGGTCGATTCCGCGGCCCTGCACGATTGTGACCGCGAACGCATCCATCTGACAAACGCCACCCAGGGCAGCGGTACGCTGATCGTCGTGGACCCGGGCACCAGCCGCATCGTTGCCGCCTCGGCCAGCGCGCCGGGGTTCCTCGGTATCCCGATGGCCAGCCTGCTCGACTGCAAGCTTGAGGGCGTCGATACCGATCTCGCCGAACAGGTCGCGGGCGCCCACGATGACACGCAGATCCTGCACGAGGTGCTGGATTGCACCTTCACTTTCAACGGCATGTCCCATGATACCGTGACGCATCTGCACGACGGACGCCGCATTATCGAGTTCATCCCCAACCTCAGCCCGTCGCCCGGCGAGGCGCGCAAGAACATGCGCATTTGCTCGAAGGCCTGTGCGCGCATTCTCCATGCCGCGAGTTTCGCCGAGGCGCTTCAGATCGCCGTCGAGGCCGTGCGTGACATCACCGGTTTTGCCCGGGCCAAGATATATCGCTTTCTGCCCGATTGGTCGGGCGAGGTGATCGCCGAAAGCCGCAGTTCGGCGCTGCCGTCCTACCTCGGGCTCTGCTTTCCGGCGGGTGATATCCCCAGGCAGGTCCGCCACATCATGTCCATCATACCCTACCGCGCCATCGGATCGTGCAGCGATGACACCGTGCCGATAGAGCAGCGCGCGGATTTGTCAGGGCCACTCGACCTGACCTGGTCGGTCCTGCGGTCGGTATCCCGGATGCACACGGCCTATCTGCGCAACATCGGGGTGAAATCGGCCTTCTCGACCAGCCTGATGTACGACGGCAAGCTTTGGGGCCTGATTGCCGCACATGACGTCGATGAAGGTATCCTGCCCTTCGATTGCTGGAGCCTCGTGCAGGAAATCGGCACCGCCGTCATGCTGCGAAACGCACAACAGCAGAGGACCGACATCGCCGACATGATCTCGCGCCTACGCCAGGTCGAAAACGGGTTCGCCGCCGCGCTGCGCAAGGACGGCGATGTGGAATCGGTGCTGTCCAAGCTCATGCCGGTGTTGCGCGAATTTCTCGGCGCCGACGGTTTTGCCTTCCAATTCGGCAGCAACCTGCATGTTACCGGCCAGACTCCGCCAGCGGATTTCATCCGCGAGTTGATCACATGGGCGGTGCGCAAAGGTGAAAGCTCCGACCAGTACCAGACCATCGCCCTTCACGAGGACTGGACACCGGCAAAAGAGCATGTCGAAACCGCCTGCGGCGTACTGATCCAGCCCATCGTTGTACACAGGGTCTGCCAGCTGATCTGGTTCCGCGGGCCGATCACGCGCACCGTCAACTGGGCCGGTCGGCCCGAGGACAAGGAAAAGCCCCGCGCGCTGGGCCCGCGCGCCTCCTTCGATAAATGGGTACAGCAGCACGAGGACCAGAGCGCCCCCTGGCGCGAGGTGGAGTTGCAGAGCGCGCGGGAAATCTTCCAGGAGTTCCTCGACATCATGGCGGCTCAGCTTCTGCTGAAGGAGGAAAACGCCACGCTGCGCCAGTTCGCGGCAACCGCCGCCCACGATCTGCGCGCCCCCTTGGTGGGGCTGAACCTCGCGCTCGACTGGATGAGCGAGGACGGTTTCAGCGCCGAGTCGATCCGTGAAACCCATGCGCTTGCGCAGCGCTCGTCCAAGCGGATGCAGGATTTGACGGAGGGGTTGCTTGAACTGGTGGTGCTCGAAAACCAGACCCAGAGCTTCGATCCCGTCGGCATGGAGAAGCTGATCGAGGATATCACCCATCTGCTCAGCGCGCAGATCAGGGAAACGAAGGCGCAGATCATCGTTGACGAAATCCCGGTCCTCGCCGGGACGCAGCGCCTGCTGCTGCGGCTCTTCCTGAATCTGATCTCGAACGCGATCAAGTACCGCAGCTCGGACCGCAAGCCGCGGATCAAAATCAGTGCCCGCAACCAACAGAATGGCTTTGTCGAGATCGCCGTGGCCGACAACGGCGTCGGCATTCCTTCCAAATATGCCGAGCGGATCTTTCAGCCGCTGCAGCGGCTCCATTCCAAGGACGAGGTCGAGGGGGCCGGGCTCGGCCTGGCGATCTGCCAGCGGATCGTTTCGGCACACGGCGGGACCTTGCGTCTCGACACTGACTACACAGGCGGTGCCTGTTTCCTGCTTCGCCTGCCGACGCATCAGGGCTAGGATGTCATGCTACCCGTCCTTCCAATGATCGACGTGAGGGAAGACCTCGCCCGCGCGACCGCACCGGCGCACCTTGCCCTTCACGATCACCGCTGGATCGGCCAGCTCGCCGCGCCCGGGCTGTCCCGGGAGGTCTATCGCGGCATCCTCACGGCCTATCGGATCGTCCATGAGGAGGTCGAAGACCACCGCAACGCGACAGGCCTCTTCGAACCGCTCAGCCTTGCGCCTGCCGTTGCGGCCCTGCGCGCGGACCTCGATGTGCTGGGGCCATTTCCGCATCCGATTCCGCCGCCGCGAGACACCGAGTTGTCCGCCGCAGGACTGCTCGGGGCGCTGTACGTCTTGCACGGCGCAGGTTTCGGTGCGCGCAGCCTGCGGGCCGGGGCCGCCCGAAATCTGACGGGGGCGCCCCTCGGCTATCTCACGCTCGGTACGTCGCCCGCGCTTTGGCGCAGGCTCAAGACGAGCCTTCAGGACCTTGCAGAAGACCCGCCAGCCCGCGCCCGGCTGGAACGCGGCGCGCGGGACACTTTCGGCAGAGTGGGGGAGACAGTCAGCCATATCTGTGAAGGCGCAACCACGGTGGATGCCGGCGCTGTTTTCCCGCCATCCCTGCATTGACTTTGCCGATTCTCCCCGTATAAGCGCCGTCTGTTGGTGTTGGTGGCCCCCGCAAGGGGAGGCCTGTCGGGGCTTCGGCCCAGAGGACAACGCCCTTCAACCGGGCTGTGCAGCTGCACGGCCCAAAAACCATATGAAGGAGATCAGCCGTGACCAAACGCACGTCTGCCAAGCACAAGATCGACCGCCGCATGGGCGAAAACATCTGGGGCCGTCCCAAGTCCCCGGTCAACCGCCGCGAATACGGCCCCGGCCAGCACGGCCAGCGCCGCAAGGGCAAGCTTTCCGATTTCGGCATTCAGCTGCGCGCCAAGCAAAAGCTCAAGGGCTACTACGGCGACCTGACCGAAAAGCAGTTCCGCCGTATCTACGCCGAAGCCGAGCGTGTGAAGGGCGACACCGGTGAGAACCTGATCGGCCTGCTCGAGCGTCGCCTCGACGCCGTGGTCTACCGCGCCAAGTTCGTGCCGACCGTTTTTGCCGCGCGCCAGTTCGTGAACCACGGCCATGTCCGCGTGAACGGCCAGAAGGTGAACATCCCCTCCTACCGCGTGAAAGAAGGAGACGTGATCGAGGTCCGCAACCGCTCCAAGCAGATGGTTGCCCTGCTCGAGGCCACCCAGCTGCCCGAGCGTGACGTGCCGGATTACATCGAGGCCGACCACTCCAAGATGACCGCCAAGTTCGTGCGCACCCCGGCGCTGGGCGATGTGCCCTATCCGGTGATGATGGAACCAAACCTCGTCGTGGAATTCTACGCGAAGAACTAAGTCTTCGCGGACAAAAGCAAAATACGGGCCGCGACGGGACAACCGCCGCGGCCCTTTGCATTCAGGGAGAACATTTGCATGACCACCTATCCGACCTATGGCCGCATCGACGGCCCGCTTGTCATCATCGGCTTCGGCTCCATCGGGCGCGGCACGCTGCCGCTGATCGAACGGCATTTCGATTACGACAGCGACAAGCTGGTGGTCATTGAACCGGACGACGGTGTCGCCAACTTCCTCAAGCAGCGCAAGATCCGCCACATCCAGCAAAAAGTGACCCGCGACAATTACCGCGAGCTGCTGGGCGACCTGTTCAAGAACGGAAAAGGGTTCTGCGTCAATCTCAGTGTCGACACCTCCAGCCTCGACATCATGAAGCTCTGCCACGAGCTTGGCGTGCTCTACATCGACACCGTGGTCGAACCGTGGGAAGGCTTCTACTTCGAAACGCCTGATAACGCCAAACGGACCAATTACGCTCTGCGCCAGAAGGTCCGGGACGAGAAAGCCGCCAACCCCGGCGGCACCACCGCCGTCTCCTGCTGCGGCGCCAATCCCGGCATGGTCAGCTGGTTCGTAAAAGAGGCGCTGCTGACCCTCGCCAAGGACACGGGCCATGATGCCACGGCCCCCACGAACCGCGACGGCTGGGCAAAACTGATGCAATCCCTCGGCGTCAAGGGCGTGCACATCGCCGAGCGTGACACACAGGCCCGCCGCGTGCCGCGCCCGCGCGGTACCTTCGTCAACACATGGTCGGTCGAAGGCTTCATCGCCGAAGGTTTCCAGCCGGCGGAACTGGGCTGGGGAACGCACGAAACATGGTTCCCCGAAAACGCCCACGGCTACGACACCGGCTGCCAGGCCGCGATCTGGCTCGAACGCCCCGGCGCCATCACCCGCGTGCACACCTGGTGCCCCACACCGGGCCCGCAGTTCGGTTTCCTCGTCACCCATAACGAGGCGATCTCGATCTCCGACTACTACACCGTCGGCCCGGCAGACGCGCCCGAGTTCCGGCCCACCTGCCACTACGCCTACCACCCCTGTGACGACGCGGTGCTTTCGCTGCACGAGATGTTCGGCTCGGGCGTGACGCAGACCAAGCATCACATCATGGAGCCCGACGAAATCGTCGAGGGCATCGACGAGCTTGGCGTGCTGCTATACGGCCACGAGAAAAACGCGCTCTGGTACGGCTCGCGCCTCAGCAATGCCGAGGCCGTCGAACTGGCCCCCTACCAGAACGCCACCGGGCTTCAGGTCTCCTCTGCCGTGCTCGCGGGCATGGTCTGGGCGCTTGAAAACCCTCAGGCTGGGATTGTCGAGACCGACGAGATGGACCACGCCCGCTGCCTCGAAGTGCAACGCCCCTACCTAGGCCCCGTGGAGGCGCACTACACCGACTGGACCCCGCTCGTGAACCGCTGGGAGCTGTTCCCCGAGGACATCGACGAAAGCGACCCCTGGCAGTTCCGCAACGTGCTGGCAAGCTGACGCGCGCGACGATTTTGCCATGGTGCGCCGCGCGCCCGCCCGCTAGATAACGGGCAAACCAAGGAGAGACGCCGCATGACCGCCTTGACACCGCAACCCGGCATCATGGAGATCGAGCTGTATCAGGGCGGCAAAAGCGCCATTGCCGGCCGCTCTGACGTGCTAAAGCTCAGCTCGAACGAGAACCCGCTTGGCCCCGTGCCCGCCGCCCTTGACGCGGTAGCCGCAGCGGCGCGCGACATGCACCGCTACCCGTCCACCGACCACGCCGCGCTGCGCACCGCCATCGGCGAGGTCTGGGGTGTCGAGCCTGACCGCGTCATCTGCGGCGTGGGCTCCGACGAGGTGCTGCAATTCGTCACCCAAGCCTACGCAGGACCGGGGGACGAGATCATCCACACCGAACACGGCTTCTCGCTCTACCCGGTGCTGATCCACATGGCCGGTGCCACGGCCGTCTGCGTGCCCGAGCGCGAACGCGTCGTGGACGTCGACGCGATCCTTGCCGCCGTCACCGACCGCACCCGTATCGTTCTGCTGACCAATCCCGGCAACCCCACCGGCACAATGATCAGCGACGCCGAACTTGACCACCTCGTAGACGCTTTGCCCGAAACGGTGCTTCTCGTCATCGACGGGGCCTACACCGAATACGCCGCGGGCTACGACGGCGGCCTGCGCCATGCGGCCACACGCCCCAACGTGCTGATGACCCGCACCTTCTCCAAGATCTACGGCCTCGGCGGGCTGCGCATCGGCTGGGGCTATGGCCCGAAAAAGATGATCGAGGTGATGACCCGCATCCGCCAGCCCTTCAACCTCTCGGTCGTGCAGCTTGCCGCCGCTGAAGCCGCCGTGCGCGACACCGCGTGGGTCGAACGCTGCGCCGCCCTCAACGCCGAACAACGCGCCCGCCTCGTAGGTGCGCTCGGCCAGCTCGGCATCGCCTGCGACGCGTCTGAGACCAACTTCGTCCTCGCCCGCTTCGCCGACGCGACTGAGGCCCGCTCCGCAGAGGATGCGCTGACCGCCGACGGCATCCTCGTCCGCGCCGTCGCGGGCTACGGCTTTCCCGAAGGTCTGCGCATCACCGTCGGCGACGCCGACCAGACAGGCCGCGTGATTGACAGCCTCAACAGCTGGCGGACCGCAGCATGAGCGTGATCTACGACCGCGTCGCCCTGATCGGCCTCGGCCTCATCGCCTCATCTATGTACTGGGCCATGAAGCGGGACGGCCTCGCAGGCGAGGTCACCGGCTACGCCCGCTCCGAAGACACACGCAACACCGCGCGCGAGATCGGCCTCTGCGACCGCGTCTGCGACAGCATCGCGGAGGCGGTCGAGGGCGCGGACCTTGTGGTCCTCTGCGTGCCCGTCGGTGCCATGGGCGCCGTCGCCGCCGAAATGGCCCCGCACCTCAAACCCGGCGCCACCGTCTCGGACGTGGGTTCCGTCAAGGTCAACGTGATCGAAACCGTCGGCCCGCACCTGCCGGAAGGCGTCCACTTCGTCCCCGCGCATCCGCTCGCTGGCACCGAACACTCCGGCCCGCGCTCCGGTTTCCCCGAACTCTTTGCAAACCGCTGGCTCCTCATCGTCCCCGTTGAGGGCAGCGACCGTGATGCGGTCGACCGCCTCCGCAGCCTTTGGGAGGCAATGGGCTCCAACGTGGCCGAGATGGACGCCGAACATCACGACCTCGTCGTCGCCGTCACAAGCCACGCGCCGCACCTTATCGCCTACACGATGGTGGGTGTGGCCGACGACCTGCGCCGCGTCACCGACAGCGAGGTGATCAAGTACTCCGCAGGCGGTTTCCGCGACTTTACCCGCATCGCCGCCTCCGACCCCACCATGTGGCGCGACGTGTTCCTTACCAACAAGGACGCCACGCTCGAAATACTCGGTCGCTTCACCGAAGAGCTTTTCGCCCTTCAACGCGCCATCCGCCAGGGCGACGGTGAGCACCTTCACGCCTATTTCACCCGCACCCGCGCAATTCGCCGTGGCATTATCGAGGCCGGACAGGATACAGATGCCCCGGACTTCGGTCGTGCTGGGGGGCGCAAAAAATGATCAGGGCAGCGGTGCTGGGGGGTCTTCTGGCTTTCGCGCAAACGGCGCAGGCCGCCGACCCCTCGGTCTCGCTGCGCCCCGTTCCGCGCGGGGGTGAAGCTGTCGTCCAGCCGCTCAAGCTGGAACCCACCGGCACCATAGCACAGCCCGCGCAATCCACCGACCAGGAACGCGCCCGCGACCGTGGCGGCCTCTTTGCCTCGCTCCGCCCGCTCTTCCGCAGCGAGAAGGCAGAAAGCGATGGCCGCGCCCAGAAGCGCCTGCGCGAAAAGGGCGCTGTCTGCGGTGACATCGACATCCAGGGCGAAAAAGTCGGTCGCGTCACCGGCAACATCAAGGGTTGCGTGGTCGAAGACGCGGTGCGCATCCGCTCCGTCTCTGGCGTGGGCCTCAGCCAAAAATCGGTGATGGACTGCAAGACCGCCGGTGCACTCAAATCATGGATCGAAGGATCGGCCAAGCCCGCGCTCTCGAAGAAAGGCGGCGGGCTCAAGTCGATCCACGTCGCCGCCCACTACGCCTGCCGCACGCGTAACAACCAGAAGGGCGCGAAACTGTCCGAACACGGCAAAGGCAGGGCCATCGACATTTCCGCCTTCCGGCTGCGCGACGGGACCGAGGTCAGCGTGCTGACCGGCTGGCGCGCGCAGCGCTTCTCGGACGCACTCAAACGCATGCACAAGGGCGCCTGCGGCCCCTTCGGCACGGTACTCGGCCCCAACGCGAACCGCTTCCACCGCGACCATTTCCACTTCGACACCGCCCGCTACCGCTCCGGCACGTTCTGCCGCTAGTTCAGAACCAGCCGCGGCGCAGGCCCCAGCAGGATCGGCCCCAGAAACATCTCGCCCCCCCGAAACGCCACCGGCAGGTTGAGCGTCTCGGTCGAGCCGCCGAGGTTCGCCAGCGCGTTCAGCACCAGCTCCACCTGCACCCTCTGCCCGGCATCGACCACCCCCGCCGTTGCAGCCCGGTCCAGGATGTCGCGCCAGCGCTCCACCCGCAACAAGACCTCGCCTTGCGGTACGCCCCCCGCGTCGAATTGAACCGCGCCCTCGGCTGTCGCCCTCAGGTCGCCCCATGCCAAATCCCACTCTAGAATGGCGATCTGACGCAGCTGCGGCACGCGTTCATCCAGGCTGCGCCGGTCGAGGGGCCTGTCGAAGGTCACCCGCACATCGACCCAGAAAGCTTCGAAGGCCTGCGGCCAGCCGTCCGGCAGCGCCATTGCCGTCCGGATCACCTCCCCAGGCACGAATGACGCGGCGGCGAGTTCGATCTTGTACGTTTCGCGCGCCTCCGCGTCCTGGGTCAGACCAAAGCGCAGTTCCGTCGCGCTCAGAACATTCCCCTCGGGCGTCTCCAGCGCCCAGCCCGCACTCGTGGCGCTCAGCGTTACCAACTCAAGCGACGGGCCGGGATGCAGGCTGAGCACCGCTGCGGCATCCTTCGGATGCAGAAAAAGCGGGCCGGTCGGCCGGATCAACACGACGGGCCTGTCGGGGACGCTCAGGGTCATGTCCCCCGGCCAGTAGGCCGGTGCGCTAAGGTCAAACCTGTCAATGGCCAGCCCTGTCCCGGTCAGATCATCGGAAAGCGCGACGTTCGTGACCGTTGCCTCCAGCGCGCCCGGAAAGCCGCTCACCGCCACCCCGCCGAGTTCCGTCCGCCACCCCTCCGCCTCCAGCGCGACTAACGTATCCGTGATCCCGCGCTCAAGCCGCTGGGCCGACACCCACCACCAGCCGCACCAGAGCACCGCCAGCACCACCACGATCCAGACCAGCCTGCGCAACGCGATCCCCCTTTGACTCCGGTTCCAGATGCGGTTTACGCATCCCTGCAACAAAGGACCAGCGCAATGGCAATGTGGGTATTCGGCTACGGCTCGCTTCTCTGGAACCCCGGCTTCGAGGTGGCGGAACGCGTCATCGGCACGCTGCCGGGCTACGCTCGGTCGTTCTGCATGCGCTCCATCCACCACCGCGGGACCGAGGAAAGACCAGGCCTCGTCCTTGCCCTCGACCGGCAGGACGATCACGCCTGCACCGGTATGGCCCTGCGGGTGGCCCCGGGGCTTGAAACGCAAACGCTCGACTACCTGCGTGATCGCGAGTTGATCTCATCGGCCTATGTCGAGAAAAACCTGCAAGTCGCGCTGGCCGACAGCCGCGTGGTCGAGGCCGTGGTCTATGTCGTCGACGAAACCCACGTGCAGTATTGCGGCGGCCTGCCTCTGGAAGAACAGGCGCGGATCATCGCATCCGCCGTCGGCGGGCGCGGTCCGAACACTGAATACCTCTACAATACCGCCGACCACCTCCACGAAATCGGGCTCAATGACCCGGACCTCGAATGGCTCTCCATGCGCGTGCGCGCACTCACAACATAAATCCATGGCATACGCGCGCATTTTCGGTGTAACGTCTGCCCAGAGCAGGCAAAAAAGGTCAGGAGCACCGGCCTAATGGCGCAACCGCAGCGCACGCAAAGACCGCAGTTTTCCCAGCCCGTCCGTCAGATATCGCTGATGCTGATCGTGTTGGGCCTCACCGGCTTCGGCGCCTTCCTCGCGCTGCCCTCGGTCTACCCGATTTTTGCAGCCAACCCGTATCTGAACGGCTTCATCGTCTTCGTCTTCATCATCGGTCTCTTTGCCTGTTTCTACCAGGTTTTCCAGCTGATCGGCTCCGTCCGCTGGATCGAGAATTTCGCCTCCGACAGCCCCGATCCCGACACCTCCGCCCCGCCGATGCTGGCCCCTCTGGCCGCCCTACTGCGGGCGCGCAATGCCCGGACGCAAATATCAGCAAGCTCCAGCCGCTCGATCCTCGACTCCGTATCGACCCGCATCGATGAGGCGCGCGAAATCACGCGCTACATCGTCAACATGCTGATTTTCCTTGGCCTTCTGGGCACGTTCTATGGCCTCGCCACCACGGTGCCAGCCGTCGTCGACACTATCCGCAGCCTCGCCCCGTCCGAAGGCGAAGGCGGCGTCGCCGTCTTCAGCCGCCTGATGACCGGGCTCGAGGCGCAATTGGGCGGCATGGGCGTCGCCTTTGGCTCCTCTCTCCTCGGCCTCGCCGGATCGCTGATCGTGGGCCTTCTGGAGCTCTTCGCGGGCCACGGCCAGAACCGTTTCTATCAGGAGCTTGAGGACTGGCTCAGTACCATCACCCGCGTCGGTTTCAGCGCGGGCGAGGATGCGACCGTCGAACAGAACATCATGGCGGGCGTCGTCGACCACATGGCCGAACAGATGGAGCGCATGCAGCAGCTCTTTGCAGAAAGCAACGCCAGCCGCGCCGCCGTGGACGAAAAGCTCGACCGCCTTGCCGATGCGGTGGACCGCATGACCGAACGGATGCAGCCCGCAGACAGCTCCGCCGCCGCACTCGAACGCATCGCGCGCGGGCAGGACCGCCTGATCACCGCGATCGAGGCACAGGACAAGGGCGAGGGCATGGACGCCGAAAGCCGCATGCGCCTGCGCTCCATCGATGTGCAGATGCTGCGCATTCTCGAGGAGCTTTCCGCCGGACGGCAGGAAACCATGGCAGAGTTGCGCCACGACATCTCGCTTCTGGCGCGCGCCATCTCGGGTCGAAAACAGAACGGGCAGGGGACCGGACCGCGCCGCGTGCGCCTGACGGACAAGCCGGACGGAGAGGAAAGCTAGATGGCGCTCTCCCGGCGCACGGGCACGCGGTTCCAGAGCTCGATCTGGCCGGGTTTCGTGGACGCGATGACCGGGCTCCTGCTGGTCCTGATGTTCGTGCTGACGATCTTCATGATCGTGCAATTCGTCCTGACCGAACGGATCACCGGACAGGAAAGCGAACTCGACGCACTGGCGGGCGAGGTCGCAGCACTTGCGCAGGCGCTCGGGCTCGAAGAGCAGACCACCTCCCGGCTCGAGGCGCGCCTCGGCGCGCTCAACGCCTCGCTCAACACCACGCAAGACCAGCTTGATGCCGCGCAGGCCCGCCTGACCCAGCAGGACGCGCTCATCGCCTCGCTCACCGCCGACCGCGACGCACAAGCCGCCGCACTGCGCGAAGCCGGACAGGAGATCACCCGCTTCGAGGCCCAGGTCGCGGGCCTGCTTGCGCAGCGCGATACGGCGCTCGGCGAACGCGACGCCGCCCGCGCCGAGATCGACGCGCTGGAAACCCGGCAGGCGGAACTGCTGAGCGAGCAGGAGGCGCTCAACCTCGCCCTCGCCACCGCCCGGACCGAGATCGACGCCCAGACCGAGGCCGCCCGCCTCGCAGCCGCCCGCCGCGAGGCACTGGATGCACTCGTCGCCGATCTACGCGCCCGCAATGCCGAAACCGAGGCCCAGATGGCCGATCTGCAAACACAGGTCGATGAAACCGCGCAAGCGCTCAGCGCGGAAGAAGCCGCGCGTCTGGCCGAAGCCGCCGCGGCGCAGGCGCTCCGCGAACGGCTCGCCAATGCCGACGCCGAACTTACCGCCATGACGCTGGCCCTCGAAGCCAAACGCAAGGAGGCCGAGGACACGCTCACACTCCTCGCCGCCGCCCGAACCGCCCAAGGCGATCTCGATCAGAAACTCGCCGAAGCCCTGATCCGTCTGCAATCCGCCGAAGCCGCCGCCGCCGAAGGGGCCGAGACCCGCACTGCGCTTGCCGAGACCGAACAGGAACTTGCCCGACTGCGCGCCGAGACTGAGGCCGTCGCCGCACAAAGCGCCGAGGAACGCGCCCGACTGCAAGCCGAGGCCGCCGCCCGCCAGCAGGAAGCCGAAGCCGAACTCGCGCGCCTCCGCGCTGCCGTCGCCGCGCAAGAGGCCGCCGCCGCAGACCTCACGACCGACCGCGAGGAATTGCGCCGCCGCCTCGCCGCCGCCATTGCCGCGCGCCTCGCCGCCGAAAGGGCAGCTCAGGAAACCAGCACCGACGCGGAGCGTCAGGCGCAGCTTCTCGCCTCTGCCCGTGCCGCATTGGCCGAAGAGGAGCAGATCAGCGCCGAAGCGCAGCGCCAGACCGAACTGCTGAACCAGCAGGTCGCCGCCCTGCGCACCCAGTTGGGCAGCCTGCAGGCGCTGCTTGACGATGCCAGAGAACGTGATGCCGCCAAGGACATCCAGCTGCAATCGCTGGGCTCCGAACTGAATACCGCACTTGCCCGCGTCGCCGCCGATGCCAGCCGCCGGGCTGAGCTTGAAGCCGCCGAACGCGCAAGGCTCGAGGCCGAGGCCCGCGCCCGCGATGCTGAGAACCGCGCGCTGGAGGCCGAGGCCGCCGCCCTCGCCGCCGAGGCAGAAGCGCTGGCCGCCCGGACGGAAGACCTCGAACGTTACCGCTCCGAATTCTTCGGCCGCCTCCGCGAGGTGCTCGGCAACCAGGAAGGCGTCCGCATCGAGGGCGACCGTTTTGTCTTTTCCTCCGAGGTGCTCTTCCCTCCCGGCGGTGCCGTCCTGTCGGATGAAGGCGAGGGCGAGATCGCCAAGGTTGCCAACATCCTGCGTTCGGTCGCCGGGGACATCCCTTCCGAGATCGACTGGGTCATCCGCGTCGACGGCCACACCGACAACACGCCGCTCCTGCCCGGGGCGCAATTCGCAGACAACTGGGAACTCAGCCAGGCCCGCGCTTTGTCGGTCGTGAAATACATGATCAACGCGCTCGGTATCCCGCCTGATCGCCTTGCCGCCAACGGCTTCGGCGAATTCCAGCCCGTGGCCTTCGGCGACAGCCCCGAGGCCCGTGCCCAGAACCGCCGGATCGAGCTGAAGCTGACCGAGAAATAGCGCCCGCTATTCGACCGCTACCGTGATCTCAGCCTCCCGCCGTTCGACGACTGCCTCACCCCGGATCAGCTCCGCCACACCGCGATAGACGCCCTCCGGCCAAACCCTGCGGCCCCGCAGCCTCTTGCCCACTGCGCGGAACGCCTGCGCGTGGTTCCGCTCCAGCCGCGTATCCCGGCTTATCACTTCGCCTTCCGGCCCCGTGATCGTCAGCCGCATGACATCGCCCGCGCGGGTGCCAAAGCTGAATCCATAGACTACCAGCGCAGGGGCATCGGGGCGCAGCATATCCACTCCCGCCAGACCCGCCTTCACGCTGTCGTAGTCCGGGATCGCATCTGTCAGCCCCACCTCGACAAGCCCCCCGGGGCGGTAGGCAGGCGCTTCGGCCCAAAGCGTGCTCTCAGAGGACGCTTCACATGTCAAAGTGCCATCCGGATCGAAGGGGTCTACTGGCACGCCATTGCGCCGCACCGACATATGCACATGCGGAAACTCAGCCCGCCCCGACTGGCCCACCTGGCCCAGAACGTACCCCGCCCTCACCGTCTGCCCCGTGATCACGGCGACGGAGCCTTCGCGCAGATGACAATACTGCGTCTCCCACCCGCCGGGATGCGCCAGCACCACGCCATTGCCGCACTCGCGCCCCTCGACCGCGTCACGGGTCTCCTCGGTCCAGCCGGTGTCCGGCATCCCGTCGCGATAGCCCCGCACCCGGCCCCCCGCTGCGGCCAACACGTTGATACCCGCAGCCATCGCCGCCCGCGTTGGCACCGCGAAGTCCGTCCCCTTGTGCCCATCGTAGCTGAGCGTGCCGCAGGCGTAATCGCTGTGCCCCTCACCGGGGTCGCGGTCCATGTACTGCTGGATATAGCAGTCCTGCCCAAGGGTGCAGTCGATGGGCAGCCACAAAAGAAAATCCTCCGCCTGCGCGGGGCAGGCAGAGGACAAAATCAGGGCCAGCGCGGCCCGGCGCATCAATCAGCGGTCAGAAGCGGCGGCTTGTTGCCCGAGATCTTGGGCGTCTCAGGGTCGAGGATGGTGAGGTCCAGCTCACCCTTCTTGACACCCACCTTGACAACACCACCCTTCGCCAGCTTGCCGAACAGCAATTCCTCGGCCAGCGGCTTCTTGATGTTCTCCTGGATCACGCGGCCCAAGGGGCGCGCGCCCATCTTGCTGTCGTAGCCCTTGTCGGCCAGCCATTCGGCGGCGGGCTTGGTCAGCTCGAAGGTCACGTTGCGGTCCATCAACTGCGCTTCAAGTTGCAGCACGAACTTCTCGACCACCTGCAGGATGACCTCTTTCGACAGCGGCGCGAAGGAGATCACCGCGTCCAGACGGTTGCGGAATTCCGGCGTGAAGGTGCGCTCGATCGCCGCCGTATCCTCGCCCTCGCGGCGGTCACGGCCGAAACCGATGGCTTCCTTGGCCTGCTCCGCCGCACCGGCGTTCGAGGTCATGATCAGCACCACGTTGCGGAAATCCACCGTGCGGCCGTTGTGATCGGTCAGCTTGCCGTGGTCCATCACCTGCAACAGGATATTGTAGACATCCGGATGCGCCTTCTCCATCTCGTCCAGCAGCAGCACGCAGTGCGGATGCTGGTCCACACCGTCCGTCAGCATGCCACCCTGGTCGAACCCGACATAGCCCGGAGGCGCACCGATCAGGCGGGAAACCGCGTGCTTTTCCATGTACTCCGACATATCGAAGCGCAGCAGTTCCACACCCAGCGTATCCGCCAGCTGCTTGGCCACCTCGGTCTTGCCGACACCGGTCGGCCCGGCGAACAGGTAGTTACCGATGGGCTTTTCAGGCTCGCGCAGACCGGCACGGGCCAGCTTGATCGACGACGCCAGCGCTTCGATGGCCTTGTCCTGCCCGAACACCACGCGCTTGAGCGAGGCTTCGAGGTCCTTCAGCACGATCACATCGTCCTTGGACACGTTCTTCGGCGGGATGCGCGCGATCTTGGCGACCACGCCTTCGATCTCCTTCGTCCCGATGGTCTTGCGCCGCTTCGAGGCGATCACCAGATGCTGTGCGGCACCCGCCTCGTCGATCACGTCGATAGCGCTGTCGGGCAGCTTGCGGTCGTTGATATAGCGCGCCGCCAGTTCCACCGCCGACTTGATCGCGTCCGAGGTGTACTTGACCGAATGGTGCTCCTCGAAATAGGGCTTCAGGCCCTTGAGGATCTTCACCGTGTCCTCTACCGACGGCTCGTTCACGTCGATCTTTTGGAAGCGACGGCTGAGCGCGCGGTCCTTTTCGAAGTGCTGACGGAACTCCTTGTAGGTCGTGGATCCCATGGTGCGCAGCTTGCCACCGGCCAGCGCGGGTTTCAGCAGGTTCGAGGCGTCCATCGCCCCGCCCGACGTCGCACCGGCACCGATCACCGTGTGGATTTCGTCGATGAACAGCACCGCATCGTCATGCTCTTCCAGCTCCGAGACAACAGCCTTCAGCCGCTCCTCGAAATCCCCACGATAGCGGGTCCCGGCCAGCAGCGCGCCCATGTCGAGCGAATAGATCGTGGTGTTCTTGAGAACCTCGGGGGTCTCACCGGCCACGATCTGGCGTGCGAGACCTTCCGCGATGGCGGTCTTGCCCACGCCCGGATCACCCACCAGCAGCGGGTTGTTCTTGCGGCGGCGGCAGAGCACCTGGATGCAGCGCTCGACTTCCATGTCGCGCCCGATCAGCGGGTCGACATTGCCCTCGCGTGCCTTGGCGTTGAGGTCCACGCAGTACTTGGCCAGCGCGCTTTCTTTCTTTTCGCCCTCGGTCACGCCCTGCGGCTCGTCCTCGGTCTCGGGCGCGCCGGTGACGGGCCGCGCCTCGCCATAGGCGGGGTCCTTGGCGACACCATGGGCGATGTAGTTCACCGCGTCGTAGCGGGTCATGTCCTGCTCTTGCAGGAAATAGGCGGCATTGCTCTCGCGCTCGGCAAAGATCGCGACCAGCACGTTGGCTCCCGTCACTTCCGTGCGGCCCGAGGATTGCACGTGGATCGCGGCGCGCTGGATCACGCGCTGAAAGGCGGCGGTCGGCACAGCCTCGGAGCCATCTACGTCCGTCACGAGGTTCGACAGGTCCTCGTCGACGAATTCGACCAGCGTGTCACGCAGTTCTTCCACATCGACCGAACAGGCTTTCATCACCTGTACCGCGTCGGGCTCGTCGATCAGCGCGAGCAGCAGATGCTCCAGCGTCGCGAATTCATGTCTGCGGGCATTGGCCAGTGCCAGCGCCGCGTGGATTGCCTGCTCAAGCGTATTAGAGAATGAAGGCACGAGTGCGCTCCTTATCCTTCGGGGCCGGTCAGGGTGCTGCGGGATAACAGGGCCCCGGTCCGACCATGGCCTCTTAGTACTAGAGTTTGGTTGATCACGGCCCGGCTTCAAGCTTTTTCTTACGAAAGGCTCTCACATTTCCCGTTATCGCGGTATTTTGCACCCATTTGTCGCAGTCAGAAATTGTCTTTCCGTTTGCGAATTTCAGCAAAGATTTCTGCGTCAGGGGCGGTTGGCATCCCCAGGTTCGCGCGAATGCCGGGATCGGCGGCGCGCAGGAAGGGATTGGTTTCCAGCTCGGTTGAAAGTGTCGATGGGACAGTAGGCTCGTCCTTGGCGCGGGCGGCATTAATTGCGTCTGCCCTCGATATAAGTGCCGCGTTTTCCGGATCAACCGTCAGCGCGAATTTCGCGTTCGACTGGGTGTATTCATGGCCCGAGCAGATCACCGTATCGGCGGGCAGCGCCATCAGCTTCTGCATGCTGCCCCACATCTGCGCCGCCGTCCCCTCGAACAGCCGCCCGCATCCCAGCGCCATCAGGCTGTCGGCGGTGAAACAGGCTTTGGCACCGGGAACGTAAAAGGCGATGTGGCCCACCGTATGCCCCGAGACGTCGAATATCTCCGCCTCAAGAGAGCCCAGCTTCACCCTGTCCCCTTCACTCACCTCGACATCGAGATCGGGCAACCGGTGCGCATCCGCCTTCGCCCCCACCACCTTTGCCGGATGCTCTGCCAGCAGATCGGCCAGCCCGTCCACATGGTCCCAGTGATGATGCGTCAGCCAGACCTGGCTCAGCGTCCATCCCCGATCCTCCAGCGCCGCCTTGATTGGCCCCGCCTCAGGCACGTCGATCACCGCGACCTCGCCGCTGTCGCCATCGCGCAGCAGAAAGGCGTAGTTGTCTTTCAGACAGGGGACGGTGATCAGATCAAAGGCCATGGCACTCTCCTCATTCGCTGGTATGGTCCGATCAGACTGACACCGCTGAGGCCAAGCTGCAATGCACCTCGATGTGCAAGACCTGCGCAATTTCTACTACCGCAGCGCGCTGGGCCGCGCCGCGCAGAAGTCGCTGCGCGGCCGTCTGCTGGAGCTCTGGCCGGAGGCCAAGGGGCAGACCGTCGTGGGTTTCGGATTTGCTGCCCCGCTCCTGCGTCCCTATCTCAAGGACGCGCGCCGGGTGATCACGCTGATGCCCGGTCCCCAGGGCGTGATGCCCTGGCCCGCCGGGCTTCCCAACACGTCCGTGCTGACCGAGGAGACCCTCTGGCCGATTGAGACCGGCCACGTGGACAAGCTGGTGCTTCTTCACGGGCTGGAGACTTGCGAACGTCCCTCGGATCTATTGGAGGAATGCTGGCGCGTACTGGGTCCGGGAGGCAGGGTGCTTTTTATTGTGCCCAACCGTGGCGGCCTTTGGGCCCGGCGCGACGTCACCCCCTTCGGCTACGGCCGTCCCTATTCACCGGGTCAACTTGACGCGCAGCTGCGCAAGCACCAGTTCCTGCCCGAACGTCATGTTGGCGCGCTCTACCAGTTCCCCTCGCAACAGCGCGTCTGGATGAAATCCGCAGGCCTTTTCGAGCGTATCGGCCGGCACGTCCCCGCAATGATGGCAGGCGGCGCCTTCATGGTGGAGGCGACCAAGCTGGTCTACCCGCCCAAGGGAACCCGCCAGCGCACCCGCAAGCGTGTGAGCGTGCTGGAGGGGCTGACCGAACCCGCCGTCGGCAGCGCGCGGGTATAAGCGGCGCGGCGCTGTGCCGCCTGTCGAGGTCATTGCTTGAGAAAAATCAAAACGGCTTTGCCAATCTCGGCCATAGTCTTCCCGCCATGTCTGCCACCAAACTGACAGTCCGTCAGGGGAGCACCGCCATGAAGAGTCTGATCCTCTACTTCTCCCTCACCGGGACCACCGCGACCCTTGCTCAGGCACTTGCCGAAGCGCTCGATGCGGATATTGCCGAGATCACCTGCGCGCGCTACGCGCCGGGCGGGTTCAGTTTCTGGCGGTACCTGAAGGCAGGGCGCGACAGCCTGCGCGGACACCTGCCACCGGTGGACGTGCCGGAGATTGCGCTGTCGGATTACGATCTCGTCGTGCTGGGTGCCCCGATCTGGACGAGCTACCCCGCCGTGCCGCTGCGCGCCTACCTCTCAAGCCAACCCAAGCTGCCCAGCCGGATTGCCGCCTTTTTCACCAGCGGCGGCGATGCGGCCGCGGAAAAGGCTGCCGAAATGGTGTCGAACGCCGCGGGCAAACCGCTTGCCGCGACGCTGACGGTTCAGCAGCGCAAGGTCCTCGCAGGCGATTTCACCGAGCCGGTCAAGGCGTTCGCCGCCCGGCTCAAGGCCGACGCGCAATGATCCGCCATTCGTGCGGCTGTCAGGGGCGGATCACCGCCCACGCCGCTGAACCACACATTCGTACCCTTGGATCAACCCACGTCCGCGCGATACGCTGAAAGCACCGAAAGGATGCACCGCGCCATGCAAAAGAACGTCCTGATCCCCGCTGCTCTCGCGACACTTGCGCTGATCGCCACCCCTGCGTTCGCCGGGAGCGGTAAGCACAAGAACAAGCGCTACGACGGTCCGCTCGTCATCTACGACTGTCCTCCGGGCCTCGCTAGGAAGAACCCGCCCTGCGTGCCGCCGGGACAGGCACGAAAGCGCTGGGGCGAATACCATCCGCGCTACCGCATCGGCGATATCATATACCGCGACTATCGCGTCATCCGGGACCGTCACCGCTACGGCCTGCCGCGTGATGGACTTTATTATCTGGTCGGGCGCGAGGTCTTCCGCATCTCGCCCGAGACGGGGCGCGTGCTGGCCTTCATCGGCCTGGCAGATGCGCTTTTGAACTGAGCGGACACCAACGCCAAAGGCCCGGCATCTCGGCCGGGCCCTTACCTGATCCTGCCAGTGATGTCAGAAGCCGAAGAAAGCTGGGTTTATGCCGGCACCTTCAAGAAGGTCTCCAAACCCTCCTTCCGTGCTTTCGTCACCGCTCGGCTCGGTCCGTCCATCCTCTGCCTCGGCAGCAGCCGGCTCTTCGCCCACCAACAGGTCCTGCGTCTCGGTGACAGAGGTAAAGGCGATGGTCGAGGTGATCACCGGCTTGTCGTTGATGTAATTCGTCATCCGCACCTCGTAGTCCTCGCCGCTGGTCGGATCGCCCTTGATCAGCAGTGTTTCCTCGCCGAGGTAGATTTCCGCAAGCACCTGGCCGCTGGCGTTCTGGCCATCTGCGTCATTGACCAGTGCCGCGATCTGGTCGGTCGACAGGCTCGTGACATCAGCGTCGGTGCGGATCAGGAAGGCGCGCTTGGTGGTGTTGGTGTCGCCTTCGGTACCTTCCTCGGTCTCGTCGTAGACAAGGTGCAGGTTGCCGGTGACGTCGTTCTCGAAATCGAACTTCAGAACGTCGCCCGGGTTCAGCAGTTCGATCTGTGCCACGTGGCGGCCGATGTCATCCTCTGCCACGTGCATGATCACGTTGGTGCTCGACTCGAACTCCTTCACCCAGCTCAGCGTGCGGACGTTGGCGCCGTTCTCATCGGGTTCCCACGTGATCGTGCGGCTGTTGACACCGTCGTTGCCATTGATCTCGCTGTTCAGGCCGGCGTCCACAGACTTGGTGCCGACGTTGTAGTCGATGCGGAAGGTCGTGTGGTCGTCGTAGCCGACCTCGATCCGGTTCACGCCCTCCGGGGCAGTCACGACATAGTCGGCATCGCTCGGGGTTTCTGCTTCGGCGCCGTTGGCAACGATAAGCTCCAAATCGACAGCCTCGCCATCGGGGCCGGTGACGGTGACCAGATCGCCCGCCGGCAGCGGGTCTTGCTCGGGCTCCACCACGACGGGCGGCTCGTCCTCGACGGTCTCTTCACCCTCGGGCTCGCTTTCGGTTTCATCCTCGACCGGGTTCAGAACGAAGGGCACGGGTGCCTGCTTGGAAGGATCGGTGAAACTGTCGCCCATCGGCGGGCGTGCGACCGCGTCGTCCTCGCTGACGATCTCCTCGGCTTCGGGCTCTTCTTAGGGCGCTTCCTCGGCGACCTCTTCCTCCGGCGTGGTTTCCTCATCCTCGATGATTTCTTCGGCTGCGGCCTGTTCTTCGGCTTCTGCCGCGCGCTCCGCTTCCAACTGCGCGATGAATGCCTCGAACCGCTCCGACATGTCGTCGCTGGGGTTCGCTTCCAGTTCCGCGATGAAGGCGTTGATGCGTTGGATTTCCTCGGCGTCCGGATCCTCGAGCGGGATGGTTCCGGGATCGAAGAAGGACAGCAGGTCGTCGCCCTGGTGCTGGGGTGGATTCAGATCGTCCTGCGTATCCTCGTTCTGCTCCAGCCCAACCGGATCGTCGTCCCCGTCAAAGGCCATGGCGACGAAGCCAACGGACAGAAGTGACAGAAAACCAATGGCAAACATGCTGCGGTTCCTCGTGTAACGGCCCACGCGGCGCGGACCGATTGAATCGATTTGCCAAGAATTCGCTGGAAATTCTGACACCAGTGAGGCGAAACGCGGCTACAGCAAGGCAAGATTCGTATAAATTCGTCGACTTTCCCGCCCGCCGCGCCACATTCTGCGCCGTGCCCGCGATGCTTGCGCTAACGCCGTCAAATAAAGGGGCAGGGGGGTCATATCAGCGCACGTTACTGTGTTGCGGTGCGGCAAACCCTCTGCTACATGGCCCCTGATTTAGACGTCTTGAGCCACTTCAAGCCGCGCCAACGATCCGGTGACGCGACTGCTTCGCGTATGTCCGGGTAAGTGAACGAGAGGATGGACGTGTCCGAAACAGTTTCGATTTCCACCGGCATCGCCCAGCGTTACGCATCCGCTGTCTTTGAACTGGCCAAGGAGGCCAAGAAGGTCAAAGAGATCGAGTCCGATCTGGACGCGCTGCAGTCTGCGCTCGATGACAGCGAAGACTTCCGCAACCTGATCAATTCCCCCATCTACACCCGCGAAGAGCAGGGCACCGCAATCACCGCGCTGGCCAAGAAGATGGGCCTGTCGGCAACCATGGCGAACACGCTCGCGCTGATGGCCTCCAAGCGCCGCCTTTTCGTTCTGCCGCAACTGGTCAAGACGCTGCGCGACCAGATCGCCGAGGACAAGGGCGAGGTCACCGCCGAGGTCACTTCCGCAAAAGCGCTGACCAAGGCGCAGTCGGACAAGCTTGCCAAGTCGCTCAAGGCGACGACCGGCAAAGAGATTTCACTTCAGACCAGGGTCGATGAAAGCCTCATCGGCGGTCTTATCGTCAAAGTGGGCTCCAAGATGATCGATACCTCGATCCGCTCGAAGCTCAATTCCCTCCAGAATGCAATGAAAGAGGTCGGATAAATGGGTATCCAAGCTGCAGAGATTTCTGCGATCCTGAAGGACCAGATCAAGAATTTCGGTCAGGAAGCCGAAGTCGCCGAAGTGGGCCGCGTGCTCTCCGTCGGTGACGGTATCGCCCGCGTCTACGGTCTGGACAACGTCCAGGCCGGCGAAATGGTCGAATTCCCCGGCGGCATTCAGGGCATGGCCCTGAACCTTGAATCCGACAACGTCGGCGTCGTGATCTTCGGCTCCGACCGCGACATCAAAGAAGGCGACACCGTCAAGCGCACCAACTCCATCGTGGACGTGCCAATCGGTGACGAGCTTCTGGGCCGCGTTGTTGACGGCCTCGGGAACCCCATCGACGGCAAGGGCCCGATCAACGCCAAGCAGCGCGGCATCGCCGACGTCAAGGCACCGGGCATCATCCCGCGTAAATCCGTGCACGAGCCCATGGCGACCGGCCTCAAGGCCATCGACTCCATGATCCCGATCGGCCGTGGCCAGCGCGAGCTGATCATCGGCGACCGCCAGACCGGCAAGACCGCCGTGGCGCTCGACGCGATCCTGAACCAGAAGTCCTATAACGAGGCCGCAGGCGACGACGAGAGCAAGAAGCTCTACTGCGTCTACGTCGCCATCGGCCAGAAGCGCTCCACCGTGGCGCAGCTGGTCAAAAAGCTCGAAGAGAGCGGCGCCATCGACTACTCGATCATCGTCGCCGCCACCGCGTCCGAGCCTGCGCCCATGCAGTTCCTCGCACCCTACGCCGCAACCGCCATGGCGGAATACTTCCGCGACAACGGCCGCCACGCGCTGATCATCTACGATGACCTGTCCAAGCAGGCCGTGTCGTACCGCCAGATGTCCCTGCTGCTGCGCCGCCCGCCCGGCCGCGAAGCCTACCCGGGTGACGTTTTCTACCTGCACTCCCGCCTGCTGGAGCGTTCGGCCAAGCTGAACGAGGACTTCGGCGCCGGTTCGCTGACCGCGCTGCCGGTCATCGAAACCCAGGGTGGCGACGTGTCGGCCTTTATTCCGACCAACGTGATCTCGATCACCGACGGCCAGATCTTCCTTGAAACGGAACTGTTCTACCAGGGCATCCGCCCCGCCGTGAACACCGGTCTGTCGGTCTCCCGCGTGGGCTCCTCCGCCCAGACCAAGGCAATGTCCTCGGTTGCCGGTCCGGTGAAACTGTCCCTCGCCCAGTACCGCGAGATGGCGGCCTTTGCCCAGTTCGGCTCCGACCTCGACGCCGCAACCCAGCGCCTGCTGAACCGTGGCGCGCGCCTGACCGAGCTGATGAAGCAGCCCCAGTATTCGCCGCTGACCAACGCCGAGATCGTCTGCGTCATCTACGCGGGCACCCACGGCTACCTCGACAAGCTCGAAGTCAGCCAGGTCGGCGCATGGGAAAAGGGTCTGCTGAACCACCTGCGTTCCAAGCACGCGGACCTTCTCAAGGACATCACCGAGAACGACCGCAAGGTGAAGGACGAGCTGGAAGACAAGATCAAAGCAGCGCTCGACGCCTACGCCGCTGACCACGCGTAAGGAGAGATAAGGCAATGCCAAGTCTCAAGGACCTTAAAAACAGGATCTCGTCGGTCAAATCGACCCGCAAGATCACCAAGGCCATGCAGATGGTCGCCGCGGCGAAGCTACGCCGCGCGCAGGAAGCTGCCGAAATGGCACGCCCCTATGCCGAACGGTTCAATGCCGTGATGGCGGGGCTTGCCGCGTCGGTTGGCGGTTCGGACAGCGCGCCCAAGCTGCTGTCCGGCACCGGGTCGGACGACGTGCACCTGCTCGTCGTCATGACCTCTGAACGCGGTCTCTGCGGCGGCTTCAACACGAACATCGTGAAAAAGGCCAAGACCATGGCGCGCGAATTGCTCGCCAAGGGCAAGACGGTGAAAATCCTCACCGTCGGCAAAAAGGGCCGCGACCAGCTCAAGCGCGATTACGGCGATCACCTGACCGGCCATATCGACATGTCGAACGTCAAGCGCCTCGGCTACGCCGATGCGCAGGGCATCGCCAAGAACATCCTCGGTCGCTTCGACGCGGGCGAATTCGACGTCTGCACGCTGTTCTACTCGGACTTCGTCAACGTCGTCAGCCAGGTGCCCCAGGCCAAGCAGATCATCCCCGCAACGTTCGACGAGGATGCTCAGGGCGACGATGCGAACACGCTCTTCGACTACGAGCCCAGCGAAGAGGCGATCCTCGCCGACCTGCTGCCGCGCGGTGTCGCCACGGCGATCTTCTCGGGCCTGCTGGAAAACGCAGCCTCCGAGCAGGGCGCACGGATGTCCGCGATGGACAACGCCACCCGCAACGCGGGCGAGATGATCGAGAACCTGACCATCGAATTCAACCGCTCGCGTCAGGCCGTCATCACGAACGAGCTGATCGAAATCATTTCCGGCGCGGAAGCGCTGTAGACAAAACCGGAGAAACGACATGGCAAACGCAGTCGGCAAAATCACGCAGGTCATCGGCGCCGTCGTTGACGTGCAGTTCGAAGATCACCTGCCGGAGATTCTGAACGCCCTTCACACCCCCAACCAGGGCAAGACGCTGGTGCTCGAAGTGGCCCAGCACCTCGGTGAAAACACCGTCCGCGCCATCGCGATGGACGCCACCGAAGGCCTCGTGCGCGGTGCCAAGGTGGAAGACACCGGCGCGCCCATCGCCGTGCCCGTGGGCAAGGCGACCCTGGGCCGCATCCTGAACGTCACGGGCGAGCCCGTCGACGAAAAGGGCCCGGTCGAGACCGACGAAACCCGCCCGATCCACGGCGACGCCCCGGCCTTCGAGGCACAGTCGACCGAGACCGAGATCCTCACCACCGGCATCAAGGTCATCGACCTTCTGGCCCCCTACACCAAGGGCGGCAAGATCGGCCTCTTCGGCGGTGCCGGCGTGGGCAAGACGGTTCTCATCATGGAACTGATCAACAACATCGCCAAAGTGCACTCGGGTCTGTCCGTGTTCGCCGGTGTGGGCGAGCGGACCCGTGAGGGCAACGACCTTTACCACGAGATGATCGAATCCGGCGTTATCGTCCCCGACAACCTGTCGGAGTCCAAGATTTCGCTGGTCTACGGCCAGATGAACGAGCCTCCCGGTGCCCGTATGCGCGTGGCCCTGTCCGGCCTGACCCTGGCGGAGCAATTCCGCGACGAATCCGGCGCAGACGTGCTGTTCTTCGTGGACAACATCTTCCGCTTCACCCAGGCCGGTTCCGAGGTGTCCGCTCTCTTGGGTCGTATCCCCTCCGCTGTGGGCTACCAGCCGACACTGGCCACCGACATGGGCGCTATGCAGGAACGCATCTCCTCGACCAAGAACGGTTCGATCACCTCCGTGCAGGCCGTCTACGTGCCTGCGGACGACCTGACCGACCCCGCGCCTGCAACGTCCTTTGCGCACCTCGACGCGACGACCGTTCTGGACCGTGCGATCTCGGAAAAGGGCATCTACCCGGCCGTGGACCCGCTGGGTTCCACCTCCCGCCTTCTTGATCCGCTGGTCATCGGCGAAGAGCACTACAAGGTCGCCACCGACGTGCAGCAGGTGCTTCAGCGCTACAAGTCGCTGCAGGACATCATCGCGATCCTCGGCATGGACGAACTGTCGGAAGAGGACAAGCTCACCGTGGCCCGCGCCCGCAAGATCGAGCGTTTCCTCAGCCAGCCCTTCGACGTGGCCAAGGTCTTCACCGGCTCCGATGGTGTGCAGGTCCCGCTCGAGGACACGATCGCATCGTTCAAGGCGGTTGTGGCCGGCGAATACGACCACCTGCCCGAGGCAGCCTTCTACATGGTCGGCGGCATCGACGAAGTGAAAGCGAAAGCCGAAAAGCTGGCAGCGGAAGCCGCCTGATAGGAGCCTGATCCATGGCAGACACGATGCAATTCGATCTGGTGTCGCCCGAGCGGCGGCTGGCCTCGATGCAGGTCACATCCGTCCAGATCCCCGGTGCCGATGGCGACTTGACGGCGATGGCGGCCCACGCGCCCACCATCACCACCCTGCGCCCCGGCGTGCTGACGGCCGAAGGGCCCGAAGGCACCGAGGATTTCGTGGTCACGGGCGGCTTTGCCGAGATCCGCGCCGACGGCGTGTCGGTCCTGGCCGAGCGCGCGCTGCCCAAGGGCGACATGACCCAGGAACACCTCGACGAGATGATCGAAGAGGCGCAGGCCGCCTATTCCAAGGCGAAAGAGGTCTTCGAGAACGAGCCGGGCCCGGTTGACGACGCGGCCAAGCTGTTGGCGGACATGGTCGCCATGGGCACCCACATCGGGCTGGACCCCAAGGCAGCCAACCTCTGATCTGGGTTCACTGAACACGAAAAAGGCCCCGCAATCGCGGGGCCTTTTTTGTTGCAGGACGGGTCCGCGCCAGATCGTTGACCCTCCGGCATTGCGGGCGATCAGCGAGGGGTCTCCCGTCTCAGACAGGCATCGAAGGCAAGGGCGGTCTCCCGCCGTCCGGAGACTTTCACCGCCCTCCCGTCAATCAATACCTGCAGCGGAATGCTCGCCATGATCCAGCGGGCCAGCCCACCATTCACCTGCGCCAGACGAACCTCCGCGGCCCCTTGCGACGCCTCGATAGCAAGGCCGCTCTCCGTCCCCAGGACAAGGTACGTGCCGCTCTCAAAGTCCAGAGCGATGCTTCCGATCCAGCCGCCGCGATACCGCCGCTTGAGGTTGAGCACCATGTTCCGCGTCTGAACGGTTTCATCCGGTGCGGGCGGAAAGTCGAGGTAGGCACTCCCGAACTCCGCGAGCGCCAGAACCACGGGCTCCACGCGACGTCCCGCCGGGGTCAGCGCATAGCCCCCGTCCTCCTTCGATACCAGCCCCGCTGCGACAAGGTCCCTGAGCCGCTTGGCCAGCAGGTTCGTGGTGATCCCGGGCAGCCCCTCAAGCAGGTCCTTGTAGCGGCACGGACCGACCAGCAGATCGCGCAGAATCAACAGCGTCCAGCGCTCCCCCAGCAGGTCGAGCGCATAGGCGGCACCGCAGAACTGCTTGTATTGCTTCATCTTCTCGAACTTTACTTTTTAATAGTTTCCGCAGCATACTATCAAAAAGTAAAGTGGACAACGCCATGATCACCCCCGCGCCCCTGGGCCTCTTCCTCGCCGTCATCCTTGGGCTCGTTCTGGCCTTGATCCTCGTCTTCGCGCGTGCCTTCCCGGAAAACCGGACACGGGTCACCCTTGCCCTGCTGTGCTGGATCGCGCTCACGGGGGCGCTGCCCGTCGCTTTTGCCGCGGCTGGCCTCCCGGCCACCGCGCAATTCGCGTCCTTTGCTGCGACGCTGCTGCTTGTCATGGCCCTTGCCGTCACGGGCACCGGCGCAAGGGTCGTCCAGGCAAACGGTCTCGCGCTGCTCGCGGCAATCCAGTGCTTTCGCCTGCCGCTCGAAATCGTGCTGATCCGGTGGTACGAGGCGGGTTTCATGCCCCTGCAGATGACATGGCGGGGCGACAACCTCGACATCCTCACCGGCTGCCTCGCCCTGCCTGCGGCGCTTCTCATCGCGCGCGACATCCGCCCGCGTGCCGTCGCATTTGCTTTCAATGCGCTCGGTCTCGCGATGCTGCTGCGGATCATCTGGATCGTCGCATTGTCCAGCCCCACACCGCTGCGCGCGCTGCTCGGCGGCTACGAGGGCGGACCGGACGTCCTTGTCGGGCTCTATTTCCCTTCCGTCTGGATTGCCTCGGTCGGTGTCGCTAGCGCCATGTTCTTGCACCTAACCTCGCTCGCGCATCTGCTGCGCAGCCGCCAGACCCGCCCGGCCCCTGTCCAAAGCTGACAGGCCGACGCTCAGGCAGGCGGAACGGCTCGGGTCCCCGATATCGCCCCCTTTGCGCCCGACTATCGTCATCGCGGGCCGGTAACACTTTCGCGATCCAACCGGAGGAACCGCGCATGAAGGCACGCTTTATCATCTTCGCGTTCGCGCTGCCCACGGCCGCCACGGCCCAATCCTACAGCGAAAGCATGGCCGACTGCGCGTCCTTTTACCAGAACGCCGCGCAATGGGTCCGCACCGACGAAAAGGCGGAGCAGATCATGGCAAACACCCGCAAATGGCACGCCGCTGCAGTCACACAGGCCCGCGCCGAGGGCCGCCCCGTGACGGCAGACGCCATGTGGGACAAGATCAACGCCAAGACCGACGCTTGGGAGGCGAAAGGCCTCGGGTTCGCTTTCACCCAGGAATTCCGCGACTGGGCCAGCTACTGCCGCAAGTTCGCGAAACACACCGGCGTTGACCTCACTTTCTGAAACGCCCCCGGTTCAGGCAGCTCCCCGCTCAATCCAAGCCTTCCAACCCCCGCATATGTCAGGTATCCCCGTCAGGTAGCAATGACCGAGGCGAGACACCCGCGCGCATGCAGAAACTCAGAAGCCATACCGTCGGCATCGACAGCGGTGACGTGATGCTGTTCACCGACTACGAGAACGATGGCGACATGTGGACCGGGCGGGGCCAGCGCGAGCGCCGCCGCCACATCAAGTTCGCCGAGGAATTCAAGAGCCCGCCCACGGTTCAGCTCTCCCCCTCGCTCTGGGACATGGACGCCACCACCATCATGCGCGCCGACATCACGGCCGAGGCGGTGACGCGCGCGGGTTTCGACATGGTCTTCCGCACATGGGGCGACAGCCGCGTCGCCCGCATCCGCATCGCCTGGATGGCCATCGGAGAGATGTCCGAACTCGACGATTGGGACGTGGTGTAGGGCAGGGTTCACCCCGCCTGACCTCGCTCCCGTAAGGTGGGGTTCACCCCACCTTACCCCCGACCCCATTGAGCTTGCCCCCCCAAGCTGCCACTCTCCCTCCAATCCACTCCGGAGGCCCCCCATGCTTGGCTACCTGACCGTTATCCTACTCTGCCAGCTCGCCGGAGAGGTCATCGTCGGTACCCTTTCACTCCCCATCCCCGGCCCGGTCCTCGGCATGGTGCTGCTCTTCCTCCTGCTCCTCGCGCGCGGCGAGGTCCCCGAGGCGCTTGACCAGGTCTCCACCGGCCTCCTCCGCTCCATGTCGCTCCTCTTCGTCCCCGCAGGCACAGGCGTCATCCTGCATTTCAAACTGCTGGGCGAGGCGCTCCTGCCTCTCGGCCTGTCCCTCGTCGTCAGCACCATCGCCACCATCGCTGTCACAGCACTCCTGATGCGCTGGCTGGGCAGGGGGGGCTCCCGATGGATAGCCTTCAGGAAACCTGGGTCTACCTCAGCGCCTCGCCGCTCTTTCACCTGACGCTGACGCTGGTGGCCTTCCAGTCGGCCAACTGGCTCTTCGAGCGAGCGGGCCGCAATCCGCTTCTGAACCCCGTGCTCGGGGCGACCATCGTCGTTGTCGCGGTTCTGCTGATCACCGGCACCGACTACGGCACCTATTTCGAGGGTGCGCAATTCGTCCACTTCCTGCTCGGCCCCGCCACCGTGGCGCTTGCCGTGCCGCTCTACCGGCAATGGCACCGCGTCCGCCAATCGGCACTGGCCATCACGGTCAGCCTGCTTGCAGGGTCGATCACTGCTATCCTCACGGCCGTCGCCTGGGCGCTCGGCGGATCGACAGAAATCCTGCTCTCCGTCGCGCCCAAGTCGGCCACCGCGCCCGTCGCCATGGGCATCGCCGAGGAACTGGGCGGCCTGCCGTCGCTTACGGCGGTGCTGGTGATCGTCACGGGTATCTTCGGCGCGATGTTCGGCCCGCTGGTCCTGAACCTGATCGGCGTGAAAGACTGGCGCGCCCGCGGCCTCGCCATCGGCACGGCCAGCCACGGGATCGGCACCGCCCGCGCGTTACAGGTCAACGAAACCGCCGGGGCGGTCTCGGGCCTCGCCATGGGTCTCAACGCGCTGGCAACGGCACTCCTGCTGCCCGTCCTCTGGGGCCTGCTGTCGCGCTTTTTCCTCTAAGGTCTCAGACCTTGTACATCCCGTCGTAGATTGGCTCCAGCGTCTCCGCCTCGAAAAGCGACGACACCGACGTTCCGTTCCAGATATTCAGGATCGCCTGTGCAAAGATCGGCGCGGTGGGCACCACGCGGATATTGGGCGCGTTCTTGATCGCCTCCGTGGGGGCGATCGTGTCGGTGATCACCAGCGACTTCATCACCGATTTCGTCACCCGGTCCACCGCCGGGCCCGACATCACCCCATGGGTGATGTAGGAATGCACTTCCTTGGCCCCGTTCTCCAACAGCACCTCGGCCGCCTTGCACAGCGTCCCGGCGGTGTCACAGATGTCGTCCACGATCAGGCAGGTCTTGCCCGTCACGTCCCCGATCACCGTCATCTCGGCCACTTCACCGGGCTTCTCGCGCCGCTTGTCCACGATGGCCAGCGGCGAATTGATCCGCTTGGCCAGTTCCCGCGCCCGCGCCACGCCGCCCACGTCCGGGCTGACGATCATCAACTCGCCCATCCGCTCCTTGAAGTGGCTCTTGATATCCAGCGCAAAGACCGGCGAGGCATAGAGGTTGTCCACTGGAATATCGAAGAACCCCTGTATCTGCGCGGCATGCAGGTCCATCGTTAGCACCCGCTCGATCCCCGTGCCCACCAGCATGTTGGCGACCAGCTTGGCCGTGATCGGCGTGCGCGCCTTGGTCCGCCGGTCCTGCCGGGCGTAACCAAAATAGGGCAGCACCGCCGTCACCCGCGCCGCCGAGGACCGGCGCAGCGCATCGGCCATGATCAGCAGCTCCATCAGGTTGTCATTGGCGGGGTTCGAGGTGCTCTGGATGATGAACATATCCTCGCCGCGCACGTTCTCGAAGACCTCGACGAAAATCTCCCCGTCGTTGAACCGCTCAACCCGCGTATCGACCAGCCCCACGTTGACGCCCCGGTGCAGTGACATGCGGCGGGCTATCGCCTTGGCCAAAGGCATGTTCGCATTGCCGGAGATCAACTTTGGCTCGGAAGTTAACGGCATGGGGAAAGTCTCCGGTTAGCAGCGGGATATGACAGATTCGTGACGTTGAACCCCGCTTAGCACGCAGCTACGGTGCGGCAAAGCCAAGGAGGTCCATATGCCCCAGATCGACTACTTTTTCGCGACACTCTCACCCTATTGCTACCTTGCCGGGACACGGCTGGAAGTGGTCGCCGAAAAACACGGCGCCACGATCAATTACAAGCCCTTCGACATCATCGCCGCCTTCTCACGGACCGGTGGCACGCCCCCCAAGGACCGCCACCCCAGCCGCCAGGAATACCGCGCGCAGGAACTGACGCGGCAAGCGAAAAAGCTCGGAATGAAATTCAATCTCCAGCCCGCCCACTGGCCCACCAACGGCGCTCCCGCCGCCTATGCCTTCATCGCCGCGCAGAACGCGGGCGGCGGCGATCTGGGGAAGCTTGCCCATGTCATCACCCGCTCCGTCTGGGCCGACGAAAAGGACATCGCGCAGGATGACGTCATCCGCGCCTGCCTGACCGAGACAGGCTTCGACCCCGCGCTTGCCGACAGCGGCCTTTTGCAAGGGGCCGAAACCTACGCCGCCAACCTCGAAGAGGCGGTCGAACGCGGCGTTTTCGGCGCGCCCTTCTATTTCGTCGACGATCAGCGCTTCTGGGGTCAGGACCGTATCGCCGACCTCGACCTTTACCTCTCGGGCAAACTGTGAGGGCGCAGCCGGGCTTCACGCCCCATGTCACGACCTTCGGCAAGGGCCCGCGCCCCGCGCTGGCGCTCCATTGCACCATGGCCTTCGGCGGCGCGTGGAAGGGCTTTGCCCAGGCGCTGCCCGACCTCACCATCACCGCCCCCGACATGCCCAGCCACGGCCGCAGCGCCGACTGGGACGAGGTGAGCGATTTCGCCGACACGGTCTTTCAGGCCTCGCTATCTGTCATGGGTGACGAACCGATGGACGTCATCGGCCATTCCTTCGGTGCCGCCACCGCCCTGCGCCTTGCCGTCAAGCATCCCGCGCGCATCCGCAGCCTCACGGTGATCGAACCGGTCTTCTTCGCCATAGCCCTTGCCGACCGCCCCGAAACCCTTGCCCAGCACGACCGCGACGCCCAACCCTTTCGCGATGCCATCGCCGCCGGCGATTACGAAACCGCCGCCCGCACCTTCAACCGCCAATGGAGCGCCGATGCGCCCAAGTGGCACGACATGCCCGAACGCACCCGCGCCGCCATGACCCGCGCCATCCACGTGGTCCCCGACACCCACGCCTTCCTCTACGACGATACCGCGGGCCTCCTCGCCCCCGGTGCGCTTGACGCCTGCACCATCCCCACGGTCGTCATGCGCGGCGAGCACGCACATTCTGCCATCATCGCCACCAACGACGGCCTCGCCGCGCGCATGCCGAACGCCGTGCAATCGGTAATCGAAGGGGCAGGGCACATGGCCCCGATCACTCATCCTGCAGAGGTAGCCGCGGCGATCCGCAGGATTTTATGATAGTGGAACCATCTGCTGCGCAGCGTATACCGCGGCGGCAGCAACCAGTGTGCCCACCATATGGCCGAAATGGGCATAGCGACGCGGGACCATGAACCACCCCGGCGCACCGATGCACAGAACCGCAAAGCCGGTCCCAAGACCCTCCGCAAGGTGTTGCCCGCGGATCATGTCGTCCGTCGCGCCTTGCCAGATCGCATTCCCAAGTGCAGCGACATAGAGCACGCCAAGAACGAACCAGTAATAAGACCCCAAATTGCCCAGCACGACGGCCCGAAGCTTGCGGTGAAATGCCTGCAGTTCACCGGTGCGAACATATTGCACGGCCCAGACCACAAGTGTCAGAAATACCGCGCCGATAGTATATGCGATCAGCAATGACAGGGCTTGCGGCCAGTCTCCAGTGTCCAGAAAGATCAAGGCCGCGAAGCCGAGTACCCAAAGCAGGAAACCGATGGCAACCGCCCGCCACAGCCAAAGCAGAACTTCCTGCAACCTGCTCCGCATGTCCGATGTCCCGCCCCTGACCATACGGCTCAGCGCGATGTCATCGGTTGGACCGTCAAGGGACGGCGTGGCGGATGGGTGGGTCATTTCGGTCCTCAAGGTTGCTTCGACCGACGGGTACTAAAGCATTGCGGCAAGTGTCGGCCCAACTTCGGGCAAGACCATGTCAATCGCCGTAAGACACTCCGCCCCTTCCACGGTCTTACCGATACTGATGCCCTTATCGGCGACGAGACCGCGGATTGCCCCGCACCTTGTGACTTCGACGCGTGCAGGTTCCTGACGGTTCTGTTGCGCAGCAGATCCACCGCCCCTGCCATCATCGCCACCAACGACGGTCTCGCCGCGCGCATGCCCGACGCCGTGCAATCGGTGATCGAAGGGGCAGGGCACATGGCCCCGATCACCCACCCAAAACCGGTGGCAGAGGTGGTGCGGGAACTGCTGGAGCGAAGCTGAGGGACCTCGGACAGCACAGCGCTTGCCGATGCCTTCGGCGCAATTCCCCTGACGCCCGCCAAGGTTGGGTGATGCATGGAATTTGCCTACCCGCTCGCCGTCGGTACCGTTTCTCGGCATCGCCGGGGCCAGCAGAACCTGATGACCTGCGGAGGCGAGGTCTCGCATCGGATCAATTTCCGGCTTTCCCTTGTCAACGCTTGACGCAGAACCGTCGGCAGACGCAGGGGTGGAAAGAAGCCAGCAAGCGGGCGGCCAACACGCCGTTGTCCCGCCATCCCGCGGGACCGGTCCTCGCCTGCGGCAGTCGGTTCTGACCCAAAGGTTTTCTTCCGCCGTTCGCCCAATCGTAACGATCTCTTCCTAGGGTCCGTCCAAGTTCGATGAGCATGCCGATGAGCTTGGAAAACATATTGCAGAATTTCCTTTCCCTCACGCAGGACGCGGTGGCTGCTGGCTATCGCGCGAAGGGGGACGACACCGCACGGCTCGTCTACGTGAACCAGGGTTTCGTGGACGTCTTCGGATACACGCTCGAAGATGTGGTCAACCATCCCGCCTCGATCCTTCACGACCACGATGACTGGCGCGATTTCGTGGAAAAGATCGCACCGCAAATCGCTGCAGGGCTCCCACGGTTCCAGTCGGAGGCCCGCAACAGACGCGCGGACGGGTCGAAATTCTGGGCCAGCATCTCATTGATGTACGCTGATTACGACGAAGACGGCGGACGCTACAGCGCTGCTGTCTATCGCGATATCTCCGAACTCGTGCAGCAGCGCACGAACGCGGAGGCCGCGCAGACCCGCCTTCTGGATGCGATCAACGCCTATCCCGATCCTTTCGCGATCTACCAAACCGATGGCACGCTAAGCATCTGCAACTCGGCCTATGCGGCCGTCTCCTCCAAAGACCCGCAGAAGATACGGCCGGGCATGACCTACCGCGAGATCGTCAGCATCACGCTGGACGACGGGCTGCAACTGGAACCGCCCGAGGGCCGGAAAGCTTATTTCGAAAGGACGGAGAACGAGGCCCGCGCAGGCATTGACGTGGTCGATCTCGAGCTGCCCGGGGACAGGCATCATCGCGTCATGCGCAATGTCTCCGAGTCCGGAAACATCATCGTCCAGCGCGTCGATATCACCGAACTCGTCCGGCAGCGCCGCGCCGCCGAAGAGGCGCAGAACCGGCTGTTGTCCGCCATAAACGCATACCCCGACCCCTTCGTGATCTACGATCGCGACATGCGCCTCGTGACCTGCAACACGGCCTACCGAGAATCCATGTCGACCAACCCCGAAGCGATCAGGCCCGGCATGCACGTGGGTGAGGTCCTCAACCACGCGATGGATTGCGGGTTGATCCCGGAGCCACCCGAGGGGCGGGAGGCCTATGTGAACGGAATAATCGAGGACGCTCTGAAGGGCAAAAGGGCCGTCGACATCGAATTCGCAGGCGACACCCATAACCGGGTGCTGCGCAGCATCACCGAAAACGAGGACTACGTTTCCATCAGTGTCGATATCACTGAACTCGTCCGCCAACGCCACACCGCCGAGGCCGCGCAGAAACGGTTGATGTCCGCGATCAACGCCAATCCCGCGCCATTCTGCATCTACGAACCGAACGGCACGCTTGTCGCTCATAACCGGGCCTACGCTCTCGACTTCTGCAAGGATCCGTCGAGGATCAGGGCAGGCATGAAACTTGATGAGGTCATGCGCGTTGCCCTCGAAAATCGCGTGTTTCCCGACGCGATCGGTCGGGAGGAAGAATGGCTGGCCAATATGATGGCCAACAAGCGCACTGTCGCACCGGTGGAGGATATCAGACTCTCTGGTGACCGCATCCACCGCACCTTCCGCTCGCACTCCGATGACGGCGACCTCATCATCATGCGGATCGACATGACCGAGCAGATGCGCCAGCGCAAGGCACTCGAGGAACACGCCGAGCAACTTGAACGCGCGAATGACGAGATCACCTACAAGGCCTTTCACGACGAACTGACCGGCCTTGGCAATCGCCGTTACCTGATCGACGAATTCGAGAAGTTTCGCCAGAAACGCGAAGCAGACGGTGGAGAACTGGCCGTGCTGCACATCGACCTCGACCGTTTCAAACAGATCAATGATACCATGGGCCACGCGGCCGGTGATCACGTCCTGAAAGAGGTCGCAGAGCGCATACGCGGCCGTGTGCGGCCCGATGACGTGGTGGCACGGATCGGCGGCGACGAATTCGTCATCCTGATCTGGCAGCCCGAACTGACGGAACGACCTCTCGCACTCGCCGCGACCCTGGTCAACGATATGTTCAGACCCTGCAGTTTCCAGGACCGCGAGTGCCGCTTCGGCGCATCGGCAGGCCTCGCCTGCACCCCCCTTGCGGAGGTCGAGGATTTGCTGACCTCATCCGACATCGCGCTTTACAAGGCGAAACGCGGCGGCCGGGGACAGGTGGGCGTGTTCGATGCGCAGGACGTGGAAGAGATGCTCAGGACCAAGGCCATGGCCGACGACATTCTGCGGGGCATCGAATCCTCGGAATTCGTTCCATACTATCAGCCGCAGATCGACGCGAGCAGCGGCCAGGTTGTCGGCATCGAGGCGCTGGCCAGGTGGGAGCATCCCGACAAAGGCATTGTTCCGCCATCGGAATTCCTTTCCGTTGCGGCGGACCTGAACGTCGTCTCCGATATCGATAGCCTGATCTTCGAAAAAGCGATTGCCGAATGCAGTGAATTGTTTTCCGGCAGTGACATCATTCCTAGTCTCTCCTTCAACGTCAGCGCCAACCGCGTGATCGAGGGCGCTTACGAGAACATTGCCCGACACGTGTCGCAATACCCCGGCGAGATTGCTTTTGAGCTGCTCGAGACGATCTTTCTCGAAGAGCAGGACGATGTGTTCCTTTTCCAGCTCGACCGGTTGCGCGATCTTGGCATTTCCATCGAGGTGGACGATTTCGGTAGTGGACGTGCCTCCATTGTGGCCTTGCAGCGCATCGCGCCGGATCGGCTCAAGATCGACGGGCGCCTCGTCATGCCAATCGCGGAGAGCACGAGCGCCGCGCGGTTGGTCAAGTCGATCATCGAGATTGGCAATGCCCTTTCCATTCCGGTCGTCGCCGAGGGTGTTGAAACCGCCGAACACGCGCGCATCCTCGCGGAACTCGGGGCGGATCGACTGCAGGGCTATCATTTCTCGAAGCCGCTGAGCGGTTCGAGGCTGCGGGACTACCTGTTCGGCAGCCTGCGTCAGGCTTGCTCCAACTGACGACCAAGCGCGCCGGATAAACGCCGGATCAAAGTCTTATGCCTCTTTCAGAAATGCCCCAGAAAGGCGTCGATCTGATCCCGCCCGATCGACCAGTCGCAGACCAGCCTGCACGAGATCATCTCCTCCTCCGGCCCCTCCAGCCCGCCATGCCGCGCATAGCGTGAACCGGCCTCGGCAAGCGTTCGGTGGATGCGCCGGGGGAAGTTGACGTAAAGCATGTTTGCCTGCGGCTCATGCAGGAATTGCACGCCCTTCGCCCTCAGGCCTTCAATCAAGTATCCCGCGTTTTCATTGGCTTGTTGGGCAATATCTTTGAAAGCATCGTGCTCAAGATACCCCGCCATCTGCGCCGACAGGTAGCGGTGCTTTGAAAACAGATGCCCCGCCCGCTTGCGCCGCAGCTCGAACTCCCATGCCTTGGAAGGATCAAAGAAAACAACGGCTTCGACACCCATGCAGCCGTTCTTGGTGCCGCCAAAACTGACGACGTCGACGCCCGCCTTCCACGTCATCTCGGCCGCCGTGCACCCCAGGCTCACCATCGCATTCGCAAATCGCGCCCCGTCCAGATGCACCGGCAAATCATAGCGCTTCGCCACCGCGCTGAGCGCCTTCAGTTCGTCCAACGCATAGACCGTCCCCCGTTCCGTGACTGAGGTCACCGACACCGGCCCGCGCTGCGCGGAATGCACGTCGCCCTGCGGCGTCTCAGCGATTGCTGCCTCCAGCCCTTCGGGCGTGATCTTGTCGCCCGTGTCGATCAGTTTCAGCTGCGCGCCGCCGGTGTAGAACACCGGGGCGTTGCACTCATCCACTTGAATATGCGCGATTTTCGAGCAGTAGATCGTCTGCCACGGCTGCGTGTAACACGCGAGCGCCAGCACGTTTGCCGCCGTCCCTGTGGCCACCAGATAGACCGCCGCATCGGGGGCCTCGAACACCCGGCGGATGCCCGCGCGGACCTCGTCCATCAGGTCGTCATTGCCATAGGCCATCTGGTGTCCGCTGTTAGCGGCGATGACCCTGTCCATCACCTTTGGGTGCACCGGGCCGGAATTGTCGGAGGCGAAAAACATCACTCAGGCTCCTCGATCACGTAGTCTTCCCATTCCTCGAAAGGCGTGTCGAACTCCGACACGGTCTGCCCCCGGACCGAGATACCCGCCTCATGGACGGTTTCGGCCGTGCCGCTGATCAACGGATGCCAGTCGGGCAGGGGTTTTCCCTGCCACAACAAGCGGTAAGCGCAGGTCTTGGGCAGCCAATAGGCATGGTCTGCGATGGTGTCGGGGCGCAGCACGATGCAGTCCGGCACGAAGGTATGGCGGTTCTCGTAATGCGTACAGCGGCAGGTCGAATCGTCCAGCAGGCGGCAGGCGACGCGGGTCAGGACCACGACGCCGCTGTCCTCGTCCTCCAGCTTGTTTAGACAGCATTTCCCGCAGCCGTCGCACAGCGCCTCCCATTCCTTGGGGGACATCTTTGCCAGCGGCTTCTTCTCCCAGAACCGCGGGCGCAGCCCGTCGCGGGTGATCGAATCGGTCATAGCGCCGCCAGGATCGCGCGGGCCTCGGCGCTGTCCGCGTCCATCTGGGTGATCAACGCGTCGATGCTGTCGAATTTCTCTTCGCCCCGCAGGTGGTCGATCAGCGCGACCGACAGGTCGGCGCCATAGAGATCACCTTTGAAATCAAAGATATAGGTCTCAAGATTGGCCTTGTTTTCCCCGAACATCGGACGCACGCCGAGGCTGGCGACGCCGTGATAGCTGCCCTTGTGCGGCCCGTCGAGCACGTCCACCAGCACCGCGTAGACCCCGAAGGCGGGCTGGTGCAGCCCGTCGATGGACATGTTCGCCGTGGGATAGCCCAGCTCGCGCCCACGCTGCTCGCCGGTGATCACCGGCCCGTCGATCCGGTGCCAGTGGCCCAGCATATCCTTGGCCAGACGCGGATTGCCCTCGCTCAGCGCCGCGCGGATTGCGGTAGAGGACACCGTCTGTTCCCCCTTGACCATCAACGGTGCGATGGTGACGCCAAAACCGTACTTGTCGCCAAAGGCGGCAAGGTCCTCCGCCGTCCCCGCGCGGCCCTTGCCGAAGCAGAAATCGGCCCCGATGACCACGTGGCTCAGGCCAAGCCCCTGATGGATCACGTCGCGGGCGAAAGCCTCGGGCGAGAGCGTGGCCATCTGGGCGTTGAAGCTGAGTTCATAGAGCTTTTCGACGCCCAATTTCTCGAGCCGGTGCGCACGGGCTTCGGCGCTCATCAGGCGGAAGGGCGGGGCGTCGGGGGCAAAGAATTCACGGGGATGCGGCTCGAAGGTGACGACGCCCAAGGGGGCCTCGGGGGCCGCGTCGCGCGCGAGGTTGATCACCGTCATGTGGCCCCGGTGCACACCGTCGAAATTGCCGATGGCGGCGGTGGCCCCCCGGTCCTCGGCACTGACGAATTGATAATCCCGGATGATCCGCATGGCCTCTGCGTAGCGGCGCGCGGGGGGAGAGACAAGCAGCGAACGCGGACAGAGAGGCCAAAACAATCACGCGCGGTCCGAGGGGCCGCGCGCTTCATGTGAATCCTTTGAGGATCAGTCGAACTTGCGGGACGGTGCCAGCACGGTCGCCTCACCGATCAGAACCTTCTTGCCGTCAACCGAGCAGTGGCAGTCCATCTTCACCCGGCGCTTGGAAAACTCGATATCTGTCACTTTCACCTCGGCATAGACCAGATCGCCGGGGCGGACGGGCGCGAGGAACTTGAGCGACTGGCCCATGTAGACGGTGCCATGGCCCGGAAGCTGTTCACCGATCACGGCAGAGATCAGGCCGGCGGTCAGCATGCCGTGGGCGATGCGGCCCTGAAAGATCGTGTCCTGCGCGTAATCGTCGTCGAGGTGCACCGGGTTATGGTCGGTCGAGATCTTGGCGAACATCTCGATATCCTCGTCGGTGATCACCTTCTGAAGATAGCGGGACATGCCGATTTCGATGTCTTCGATGCAGATCGTGCCGCGCGGTAGATTGTCCAACATGTGCCATCCTCTGGGTAATAAAATGCCATCTAGCAGGCGAAAGTTGTAACTTAATTACTTCGCAGGCGCAGAAAGGCAAGTAAAAAATCACTACCTGAGGAAACCGATCGTGTAGGTGGGTGAGGACATTTCCTTTTCCAGGTAGGCACTTAGCGAATCCGGGTCCGGTTGACGTTGCGTTTTTGTCTCACTGGCGGCGAGGCCACCGGAGATGAAAAGGGAATCGATATCCTCTCCCATGGCGCCCTTGATGTCCGTCAGCACCCCGTCGCCGATGCAGAGAATCCTGTCATCGGGCACGTCCGCCCCCAGCGCAAAGAGCCTGCGGCGCGCCAGATCGTATATCGGCGGATGCGGTTTGCCGAAGTAGAGGCTCTCGCCGCCCATCTCGGTATAAAGCCGGGCCAGCGCGCCCGCGCACCATTCGCGCTGTTCGCCCCGGTCGACGACGATATCGGGATTGGCGCAAAGCAGCTTCAGGCCCTTCTGCTTGGCATAGAGGAACTGCGGGCGCATGACGGATGGATCGGCATGCGGGTCCTCGGGACCGCAGCAGACGATGCCTTCGGCCTGATCCAGCGGAACCTGTTCGATATCCACCGGGTCCTGGATGAGGTGCAGGGGGTCAAAGAAATTCTGGTCATGCGGCTGGCCGACGAACCAGACCTTGCTGCCGACCGTGCCCCGGAACATCGCGGCGCGCGCACTGTCGCCGGACGTGGCGATGGCATCCCAGCTGTCTTCGGGGACGTCGAAGGTGAGAAGCTGTTTGCGCACGCCAGCATGCGGGCGGGGGGCGTTGGTGACGAGGATGACCTTGCCACCGCCTGCGCGGTACTTTTGCAGTGCGCTGACGGCCTCGGGAAACGCGGTCACCCCGTTGTGCACGCAGCCCCAGAGATCGACGAACAGCGCGTCGTAGCGCTCGGCAATCTCGGACAGGGATTCGATGATCTGGGACATGGGATGCTCCGGCATTGTTTGGGGCAGGCTTAGGGGATCATAGGGAAAGATGGAACCGCCTGCGCGCCCGTCAATCGCTGTTGCCGGGGATCTGGCGGTTGCGCGTCCAGTCGAACTTGCCCTCATCGCGTTCTTGCACGGCCTGTTTCCAGCCGACTGCTTCGCTGCGAGCCTTGAAATTCAGCCCCTCCGGCGAGTGCCGCGTAATGCCGTCGAAAACGGTGGCGAGGCGCTGGGTCTGGGTCAGCGTCGCCTCCATGGTCTGGTTGATGACCATCTTGTGCATGGCCAACTGGTTGACCGGCACGCTCGCCATGCGCGCGGCGAGCGCATCGACCTCCGCATCAAGCTGATCGGCGGGCACGGATTTCAGGACAAGCCCCATCTCGGCGGCTTCGGTCCCGGTGATCTTGTCTCCGGTGAACATCATGCGCTTGGCCTTTTCCGGACCCAGCCGGTAGACCCACATCGCCGTGGTCGGACAACCCCAGACGCGGGCCGGCATGTAGCCGATCTGCGCATCCTCGGCCATCACGACCAGATCGCAGCACAGCGCGATGTCGGAGCCTCCGGCAACGGCGAAGCCGTGGACCTTGCAGATCACCGGTTTATGGGCACGAAAGAGCGACATGAAGGCCTGCGTGTTGGCCCACATGAACTGGTAGTCCTGCATCGGGTCCCAGGGCATCGGCTGCGTGATCTTGTTGTCCGGGTCAGCGGCGTAGTGGGCCAGGTCGTAGCCCGCGCAGAAGGCCTGGCCCGCGCCTTGCAGGATCATCACGTGCACCTCGGGGTCCGCGTCGGCGCGCTGCACGGCGGCTTCCAGATCGCGGGGCATGTCGTCGTTGATGGCGTTCATGACCTCGGGGCGGTTGAGGGTGAGGCGGGCGATGCGGCCCTCGCGGGCATAGGTGACGGTGGACATGGGGTTCTCCGGTTTTAGCGGAGCCTACGCGAAGGCACCTGCGGGGCGCCAGCGGTTCCGGTGCAGCGCGGGGCCTTGCCATCCGGCGCGTCGCGGGGTTTTCTGGCGCGGTTGTGCAGTGCGCGAGGGGAGATCACCATGAAAACCACACGCATGGGTCCGGACGGCCCGGAGGTTTCGCAATTCGGCATCGGCGCGATGTCCTTCGCCGGCATCTACGGCGATGCGACGGTCGAGGAAAGCCACGCCGTGCTCGACGCCTGCCGCGCGGCGGGGGCGGTGCATATCGACACGTCGAACGTCTATGGCAACGGGCGTTCTGAGGAGATCATCGGCGCGTGGTTCGCCAAGACACCGGGCGCGCGGGACGAAATGCACCTGGCGACCAAGGCCGGGATCACGCGCGGCGGAGAGCGGCGGTTCAACAACGATCCGGAGTATCTGGAAGAGCGCCTTGATGGGAGCCTCAAGCGGTTGGGCGTCGAGTGCGTCGACCTCTTCTATATCCACCGGTATGACCGGACGCATACGCCGGAGGAGGTGGCCGGCAGCCTCAAGCGGCTGATCGAGAAGGGCAAGACGCGGGCGGTCGGGTTCTCCGAGATCGCGCCCTCGACCCTGAGGCGGGCCTTTGCGGAATGCCCCATCGCGGCGGTGCAGTCGGAGTATTCGCTATCCACCCGCGCGCCTGAGCTGGGGATGGTACAGGCTTGCGCGGAGCTGGGCACGACGCTGGTGGCCTTTTCGCCGGTGGGGCGGTCGCTGCTGACGGATGCGCCCTTCAGCTATGAGCGGGGGCAGAGCCATGCCTTCCTCGCCAGCAACCCGCGCTTCATGCAGCCAAACTACGACGCCAATATCGCCGCGACGGACCGCTTCCGCGCGCTGGCCGCCGAGATGGGGGAGCCCGCGGCGGCGCTGGCGATTGCCTGGTGCATCGCAAAGGGCTCGCTGCCCATTCCCGGCACCAAGAACACCGCGCATCTGAAGGAATTGCTGCGGGGGGCGGAGATTGATCTGACACCCGAGGATATTGCCCGGATCGAGGCGGTGCTGCCCGTGGGCTGGGCGCATGGAGACCGCTATAATGCCACGCAATGGGAAGGGCCGGAGCGGTATTGCTAGGTCCGTCAGGCTTCCGCATCGCCCTCCGGCAGGAATTCCAGCAGATCGCCGGGCTGGCAATCGAGCGCCGCGCAGATCGCGTTGAGTGTCGAGAACCGCAGGCCGCGCGCCTTGCCAGAGCGCAGGATGGAGAGGTTCTGTTCGGAGATGCCGATCTGTGCGGCCAGTTCCCGCGAGGTCATCTTGCGTTGCGCCAGTGCGACGTCGAGCCGGACGACGATGGCCATGTCAGATCACCTCGCGGTGGTCTTGCCAGAGCGCGGCCCCGAGGGCGAAGGCATGCGACGTAAAGCCCGCAAGCAGGGCGGCCAGCAGGGTCGTGATCTGTCCGGTCCCGATGGAAATCGCCAATGTTCGGGTGCCGACCGGGTAGTGCCAGGTGGTGATCACCGACGCGAGTGCGTGGGCGATCATGCCCCACAGAAGCATGGCCCAGAGAAACCATGCAAGACGCCGGGCCGCCGCGCTGGCGGCGACTGCGTCGGCGAGCAGCAATCCTTGGAAGACGGTGCGCGCCTGCCATACCACCGCGATCCAGACGCCGATCTGGGCCAGCAGCAAGCCCCCGAGGGCCGCGCCCTGTAGCGACGCCAGACCGTCGTCATAACCTGCGGCGCGGGCGAGCCAGCGCCCCGCGCCTGCCGGGTCAAGCATCAGCCACCACAAGACAAAGATCCCTGCTGCGATCAGGAGGACAAGTAGGGCCGACAGGATCCGCCGCAGAACATCGGCGGAGCGCAGGAATGCGTCAGTTTCCAAGGTCATCATGTTTTGATCCTATTACTTAATGAAAAATATTAATATATGAACTTTACTCAATCATTAATGGAGGTCAATGGCGATGTTGAGGTGTCTTGTTCTATTTACCGTTCTAGCGATGCTCTTATCTGCCTGCGGCAGTATCGGCCCATCAGGGCTGGCCGCACTGGCGCGGCTCGATCCATTGAATTCCCCCGCCGGGTCGCTTGCGGTTGCTATCAGCGTACCTGAAAACCTGTTGCTGTCGGACGGCGATGCGGCGCTGACGCTGGCCTTTTCCCCGCACGACAAGGCACAGGCAGCACCGGTTTCCACAACGCTGCCGCTGACCATTCGAACGGGTGCCGACGCACCCTTGGCGCGCTCGGCGGGCCGGAAGGTTTATGTGCTGGGCCTGAGCGTGGGAGATGCGGCTCGCTTCAGGAGGACCCAGGCGACGATCCGGTCACTTAGAGAAAATGCTGTGCATGGGCAGGGGAGCCTTCAGGTGTCGGTGACGGGTGGATGTCTGATCCGTCCGTTGGGCGAGGCCTTGCCGGTCGCAACCTGTTTGCGCCCTGATCCCTCGGCAGCTTTCATTCCGCTGACGCGGGAGACGGACCTATTCGATGTGCTCAATACGACAGAGGCCAGAGCACTTCGGGCGCGCCTGGGATCCTGCTGAGCGATCCGGTGGCCGGAACGCCGCGAGAGGCACCGGGCCGCGAAAGCTGACGGCGGCTCAGGCCAGACGCCGGAACAGGCTGAACTGGAAGGACTGCGCGCTGCCCCAGGGGGTTTCGTGCCGGATCGCGCGGTCGGCCAGCCGGGTGTAGCCGGGGCCAAGCCTTTCGCTCAGGCTGTCGGGGCTGTAGCGCATCACGGGCAGGCCGCTGCATGTCTCGGGGCCATCGGGGGCGAAAGTGGCGATGATCGCGTGACCGCCGGAGCCGAGGGCCCTCTTCATCCGTGCGAGGTAGGCCTCCTGATCTGCGGTTACGGTCAGAAAGTGGAACACCGCGCGATCGTGCCAGATGTCATAAGTGCGTGTCGGGGTCCAACGGGTAATGTCGGCCACGGTCCATGTGATCCTTGCCGCGTTTCCGCCCATTGCCTCCCGTGCCTTTTCGAGCGCAACCCGCGAGATATCGAGCACGGTGATATCCTTCAGGCCCTTGTCGACGAGTTGTGCCGCGAGGGGAGATCTGCCGCCGCCGATGTCGATGACGGATGTTGCGGGGGTGATGCCCGCCAGCGTGCAGAGTTTGACGGAGGCGGTTGGATCGTCCTGGTGCCAGCTGAGCTGGCTTTGGGATTTTTCGGAATAGACGGTGTCCCAGTGATCCTTGCCGCGATCTTGCACTGCAGTCCCTCTCCTGGCCTGGGGCAAGGTTAGCCGACAAGACACCGATGAGCCAAGGGTGCAGGAGGCCTGCACCTTACAGGGTTGCGCCCGTAAGGTGCGGCTGTGGCGCACCCTCGTTTTACATCGTCAGGCTCGGGATGATCTGCTTTTTGCGGCTCATGATGCCGGGCAGGACCACCGTGTCGCCCGTCACCGCGGCGCCGAAGCTTTTCTCGGCGATGGTCTTTACCGTGTCGTTCGGCACCAGCAGCGTAGCTTCCTCCTTGAGGATGTCGACGATGAAGAGCAGCACTTCCGCCGCACCGTCCGCCTTGGCCACGCCGGGCATGGCGGCCATCAAGGCATCCTTGCGCTCCAGCAGCGGGGCGGGCGAGGTGGTTTCCAGAACGCTGACGCGCAGGCCGGTGCCCTCGAGGTCGAATTCCTTGCTGTCCATGCGCAGCAGCTCTTCTTCGGAGAAGGCGGAGACGTCGGATTTCGCGGCGAACATCTTTTCCGCGTATTCCGTGATGTTCACCCCCAGTTCCTCGGCGATGGAATGGGCGATGGCACGGTCTTCCTGCGTCGTGGTGGGCGAGCGGAATTCCAGCGTGTCGGACAGGATGCAGGACAGCGCCGCGCCCTTAATCTCACGCGGGGTCTGGGCCCAGTCCTTGCCGATCTTTTTCCACATGATCGTGGCGGTGCAGGCAAGCGGCTGAATGTCGATCTCGATGGGGCCGCGGGTCTCAAGGCCTGCCACCAGGCGGTGATGGTCGATAATGCCGGTGATGTTGGCGTCGTTGATGCCCGCAGGCAGTTCGGCGGGGTTGTTGGTGTCCACGATCACGACGTCGGTGTCGGCGGGCAGGTCGGTGATGATCTCGGGCTTGTCGAGGTTCCAATGATCCAGCACGAAAAGCGCCTCGGTATTGGGCTCGCCCAGCAGGACGGGCTTGGCGTCGATACCCTTGATGTTGTTGAGGTACCAGGCCCAGACGATGGGGCTGCCGGTGCTGTCGGTGTCGGGGGATTTATGGCCGAAAACGAGGGTGGTCATGGGCTCGGTCCTTGTGTCGGAATGCGATTTGCGCGCCTTATAGGAGTGCTGCCCGGCAATGTCACGACCCGGCGGTCACAAGCCCAGTTCGGCGCGCTTTTTCCTTGTCAGCGCCTCGATGGCCATGTCGTAGGAGGCGCGGATGTGGTCCCTGAGGCTGTCGTCGGGAAGGCCCGGTTTGTCGTAGTGCTGTATCCATTTCAGACCGCGTGAGGCCATGTAGGGCGCCGGTCGCAGGCCGGGGCTGTCCGAAAGCACCTCGAAGGCGAGCCGCGTGGTCTTGAATGTCACGGTGGCCCCGGTGTCGGCCATGCCGATCACGGCGAAGACCTTGCCGCCCACCTTGTAGACATCGGCATTGCCCCATTGGACCAGGTGGGTGGCATGGGGCAGGGCGGCGCAGAAACGGTTTAGCTCATCCCGGATCATGGGGGCAGCCTAGTGGCTTGGAGCTTGCGCGCAAATGGGCAATCATGCGGCCATGACGAAACCGCGTGAAACGGACATCTACCCCCCGATCAAGGGCTTTCTCGAGGATCAGGGCTATGTCGTGAAGGCAGAGGTCGGCGCGGCGGACGTCGTTGCGGTCCGGGGCGCCGAGCCGCCGGTGATCGTAGAGCTGAAGACGGGCTTCTCGCTGTCGCTGTTTCACCAGTGCATTGCCCGGCAGGCGGTCAGCGATGACGTCTATCTGGCCGTGCCACGCCAGACGGGCAAACGTTTTTCCCGGGCTGTCAAGGAAAACAAGGCGCTGGCGCGGCGTCTGGGGCTTGGGCTGATCACCGTGCGGCTGAGTGACGGTCTGGTCGAGGTGCATTGCGATCCGGGGACCTACGCCCCGCGCAAATCTGCAAAGCGGCAGGGCCAGCTTTTGCGGGAGTTTGCCCGGCGGCAGGGCGATCCCAACGATGGCGGCCAGACGCGGGCCGGGCTGGTCACCGCCTACCGGCAGGACGCGCTAAAGATCGCGGTCTATCTCTTCGAGGTGGGGGCGAGCAAAGGCGCGGATGCCAAGCGGGAGACCGGGGTCGTCCATGCGACACGGATGATGCGGGACAATCACTACGGCTGGTTCGAGAAGGTCGAGAAGGGCGTCTACGGGATCACGCCCGCAGGGGCCGATGCGGTCAGGACGGCGGGGCGGGTGCTTGGGGCAGACTGAGCGTCGAGGCGGCCGAGGTCGTTGGGACCCAACGGGGCGCGGCGCAGGTCGGCGCGGGTCAGCAGGCGCCGGCAGCGGTCCCCATGGGGTGGCAGGTCCGCGCTACCGCTGGACATTGTCGCGAGGTTCGCGCCGAGGTCGCCAGGGGCGTGATAGAAGGTTTCGGTCCAGACACCTTCGACCTCGACCAGCGCGTGTCGGGCGAGGACGAGATGGATGTAGGTGATCGCGTTCGGCCGGTTCATCTGTATCCGCGCACCCTTGCACCAGTCCAGCACATGCGCCGCGCGCACCAGCGCGCTGCCGCCCCGGGCGGCGAAGGCGTGCTGGCGCGAGACATGCATGCGCGCCCATGGCAGGCCGTCGCCGAAGGCGCCCGCTTCGATCACCACGGGCCTCAGGGCGGCTCGGATGCGCAGGCTTTGCGGCGCGAACCGGCGGCGCAGGAGGAACCGCACCGGCTGGTTGCCGTGATCGGCGGTCGTGACAAGGTCGCCGGGTTTCAGCGTGCCGATGGGGCGCAGGCCCGAGGGGGTGCGGATGCGGAGGCGGGGTGTGAAGCACGCCGGATTGAACTGGGCGGGTGCGCCGTTCTGCGGGGGAATGTATTCGGCATCGGTCAGCAGCTGGTTTCTGAGATCGCCTTCGCCGTCGGGCTCGGTGCCAGGCACGAAGTTGAGGGTCAGTGAATCGGAGGAATTGCCGACGAAGGTCAGCCGCCAGGTGTCGGCGTCGATCTGGGTGAAAACGACATCGCCTTCGGGCGTCTCGCCGATGTAGACGAAATCGTTTTCGCCGTCGAAATTGAAGGCGGTGTCGTGGCCCTGACCGGGCTCGAAGCGTACCACGTCGCTGTCGGTGTCGGCAGGATCGTCGACACCCCCGCCATCGGTGCGCGCCATGTAGAAGCTGTCGTCCCCCGTGCCGCCGTCGAAGTAATCGTCGCCCGAGCCGCCGTCGAGACTGTCCGCCCCGTCCCCGCCGTAGAGCGCGTCGTCGCCCGCGTGCCCGGACAGCACGTCGGCGCCGCCGTCGCCATGGATCGTGTCGTTGCCCGCGCGCCCGATCACCGTGTCGGCGTCCGCGCCGCCGCGCAGGCTGTCGTCGTCGCTGCCGCCGTCGACCCAGTCCTGCCCCGCGCCGCCGTCCATCGTATCGGCCCCGGTCTCGCCGAAAAGCTGGTCGGCGCCGTCGTTCCCCTCGACCGAGTCGTTGCCGCTGCCGCCCTCGATGGTGTCGTTGCCCAGGCCGCCGGTCAGCGTATCGTCGTCGTTCTCGCCGTCGATGAAGTCGTGGCCCTCGCCGCCGTCGATGGTGTCGCGCCCGTCGTAGCCAAGGAGCGTATCTTCCCCGGCGTTGCCCTCGATGCTGTCGTCGCCGGTCCAGCCGTCGACGTAGTCTGCACCGTCGCCACCACGCACGGTGTCGCGGCCAGCGCCGCTCTCGATGATGTCGTTCCCGCCGTTGCCGGAAATGGAATCGTCATTGTCGCCGGTCGTGATCGTATCGCTACCGGTCGAGCCGTTGACCGTGGCCATCGTCTTCTCCACACACCCCTGCGATAGGATGCGAACCTGGCTGCAAGGGCGCGAAGGCCGGGTTAAGAAACCCGTCCGGTGGCCGGAAAAATGCCTCGGATTTTTCCTGTCTGCGCTGTTGACAGATTGCCGCATGGCCCTTAGCTAGACGCCGTTAGCACTCAGGCAGAGTGAGTGCTAACGCCTGATCGGCCCGCTAAAGGGCAGCAGGCTGGGAGTAACTTGGAGCCTTAAGGAGCTGCAAAGATGGCATTGAAACCGCTTCATGACCGTGTGCTGGTCAAGCGCACAGAAAGCGAAGAGAAAACCGCCGGTGGATTGATCATCCCTGATTCCGCCAAGGAAAAGCCCTCCGAGGGTGAAGTCGTGGCTTGCGGCGAGGGCGCGCGCAAGGACAGCGGCGAACTGATCGAAATGGCCGTCAAGCCGGGCGATCGCATCCTGTTCGGCAAGTGGTCCGGCACCGAAGTGACCATCGACGGGCAGGAAATGCTGATGATGAAGGAAAGCGACATCATGGGGATCCTGTCCTGATCCGCAGGACGGCCCTGACAGTCGCGCAACATCAATTCGAATTTAGGAGAAACGAAAATGGCAGCTAAGGACGTCAAATTCGACACCGAAGCCCGCAACAAGATGCTCAAGGGTGTGAACATCCTGGCAGACGCGGTCAAAGTCACCCTCGGCCCCAAGGGCCGCAACGTGGTTCTGGACAAATCCTTCGGCGCACCACGCATAACCAAGGACGGTGTGTCCGTGGCCAAGGAAATCGAGCTTGAGGACAAGTTCGAGAACATGGGCGCGCAGATGGTCAAGGAAGTGGCGCAGCGCACCAACGACGAAGCCGGTGACGGTACCACCACCGCAACCGTGCTGGCCCAGGCCATCGTCAAGGAAGGCATGAAGTCCGTTGCCGCGGGCATGAACCCCATGGACCTCAAGCGCGGCATCGACATGGCAACCGCCAAGGTCGTCGAGGCCATCAAGGCCGCCGCACGTGAAGTTTCCGACAGCGACGAAGTGGCGCAGGTCGGCACCATCTCCGCCAACGGCGAGAAGGAAATCGGCCGTCAGATCGCGGATGCGATGCAGAAGGTCGGAAACGAGGGTGTGATCACCGTCGAAGAGAACAAGGGCCTCGAGACCGAGACCGACGTCGTGGAAGGCATGCAGTTCGACCGCGGCTACCTGTCGCCCTACTTCGTGACCAATTCCGAGAAGATGACCGTCGAGCTAGACGATGCCATCATCCTGCTGCACGAGAAAAAGCTCTCTTCCCTGCAGCCGATGGTTCCGCTGCTCGAGCAGGTGATCCAGTCCCAGAAGCCGCTGCTGATCGTGGCCGAGGACGTCGAAGGCGAAGCGCTGGCGACCCTCGTCGTGAACAAGCTGCGCGGTGGTCTGAAGATTGCCGCCGTCAAGGCACCGGGCTTTGGTGATCGCCGCAAGGCGATGCTGCAGGACCTCGCGATCCTGACCGGCGGCCAGGTGATCTCCGAAGACTTGGGCATGAAGCTTGAGTCCGTGACCATGGACATGCTGGGTTCGGCCAAGAAGGTGTCGATCACCAAGGACGAGACGACCATCGTCGACGGTGCAGGCGAGAAGGCCGAGATCGAGGCGCGCGTCAATCAGATCCGCACGCAGATCGAGGAAACCACCTCCGACTACGACCGCGAGAAGCTGCAGGAACGTGTGGCCAAGCTGGCGGGCGGCGTTGCCGTCATCCGCGTCGGCGGCATGACCGAGGTGGAAGTGAAAGAGCGCAAGGACCGTGTGGACGATGCGCTGAACGCGACCCGCGCGGCCGTGCAGGAAGGCATCGTCGTGGGCGGCGGTGTGGCTCTGGTTCAGGCAGGCAAGAAGCTTGACGGCCTGACTGGCGACAACAATGACCAGAACGTCGGTATCTCCATCGTGCGCAAGGCCCTCGAGGCACCGCTGCGCCAGATCGCCGAGAACGCAGGCGTCGACGGTTCGGTTGTTGCCGGCAAGATCCGCGAAAGCGAGGACCTCAAGTTCGGCTTCAACGCCCAGACCGAGGAATATGGCGACATGTTCAAGTTCGGCGTCATCGACCCCGCGAAGGTCGTGCGCACCGCGCTTCAGGACGCAGCCTCCATCGCTGGTCTGCTGATCACCACCGAAGCCATGGTTGCCGACCGTCCGCAGAAGGACAGCGGCGGCATGGGCGGCGGCATGCCCGACATGGGCGGCATGGGCGGCATGATGTAAGCCGTCCCGTCCGGACGAAATTACGCAAAGGGCCCTTCGGGGCCCTTTGTTGTTTCGAGTTAGGACAATTGGTGCCCCTTCACGCGCAAAACGTCGACCAGCCGCGGGTATCGTTAACACATATTAAACATCCACGGTGCTAGCCTCCGCGCACCCAAGCGCCGAGGTTTCCATGCAACACCAGACCGCCCCCGCCGCCGATTCCACCGTCGCGCCGCTGCCTGCCGTTGCCGGTTCTTCCCAGGATATCGAGGATTTCATTTATCTCATCAGCCATGACGTGCGTGCCTCGGTCCGCGCCCTTCTGGAACTGCCGCAATGGATCGCGGAAGATCTGCAAGAGGCAGGCATTCCCATCGAAGGCTCGGTCGCCTCGTCCATCGAGATGATGAACCGCCATACCGGCAGGCTCGACCGGATGCTGGTCGATCTTCTGACCTATTCGCGGATCGGCCGCATGCAGGAGGTGCGCGAGATCGATCTGACCGAGGCACTTGATCAGGTCCTAGAAGAGGTGCAGCCACCCGCCGGGTTCGAGGTGGTGCGCAGCCTCGATTGTGACACCGTCACCATGGGCGAGCGTGATCTGCTGACCCTTCTGGACGCCCTCATCCGAAACGCGATCAAGCATCACGACAAGGAACACGGCCGCATCGTCGTTACCTCCCATCGCGACGGCACCAAAACCGTCATCCGCGTCGCCGACGACGGGCCGGGGGTGGAGGAGAGGTTTCGCGAGAAGGTCTTTGGTGCAATGCGCACCCTGCGCCCGCGCGACGAGGTCGAAGGCAGCGGGATGGGCCTTGCCCATGTGCGCAAGATCGCAATGCTCTATGGTGGCAGCGCGCGGATGGAGTCGTCTCCCTACGGTCGTGGCTGCATGGTCGACGTGCGGATCGGCGTCTCTCACAACTAGCCAGACAGTCCGATCTCTTCATTTCGCGACAGTTCTGCCCCGAGCGTTAAGAATTGATCAGGAATTTGGGTGAATCCTAGGAGCACATCGAAATTCCAAGGATGAGACCCCATGCTAGAGGTAGCCCCAACACCGTCTCAGTTCCCAACGCAACTTCCGGTGCCGCGCGAGATTCGCGCGCTCTTGCTGGACGACAGCAACTTTGACCGCGCCCGCATCCGGCGGCTCAGCGACAAGACCAACCTGTCGATCCGTCTGGACGAGGCGGATAGCATCGCCCAACTGGACGAGGCCGTCGCGCGCGAAAACTATGACCTGATCCTGATCGACTACCGCCTGCCGGTGGGTGACGGGATGGAGGCACTGAAGCATGTGCTCGACAACGACCTGAACCGTCACGCGGGCAAGATCATGATCACCGGCGACAATGCCCGCGAGACCGTGGTTGAGGCCATGCGCGGCGGCTGCCACGATTTCCTGATGAAAGAGGAAATGGATGTCGAGGCCCTGCGCAAGGCGATGTTGAACGCGCTCAGCGCCGCACAGCAGCGCCAGCAGATGATCCTGCACGAGGCCCAGCAAACGGAGATCATCCGCCAGGGTCTGGTTGCCGCCATGCAGGACCGCGAAGTGCAGGGCAACGTGATATCCATCGTCCGCTCGCACTTTCCTCAGGGTGACGGAAACCGCTATCACGCCGCAGATATGGACGCGCTGCTGGCCGCGTTTAATGACGAGGACGAATTCATCTTTCACTAGGAACAACGGACCACGGCCGCGGATGCGCGCTCGGCGGCTTCCCCCTTGGCGGCATTGCGAACTACGGCTAAGCCAATGGCATGCGCCTTGTCCTTGCCACCGTCCTTACGATGATCGCCTTTGCATCGAATTCGATCCTGACGCGCATGGCCATCGACGGCGGACATATCGACCCGTCAGGCTTTGCGCTGGTGCGGGTCGTCTCGGGCGCGCTGGTGCTGGGCATGCTCATTACCCTGCGTGGCGGCGGGCTTCCGCTCCTGCGGCGCAATCGCATTCCCGGTGCGGTCAGCCTTGCCGTCTATCTTGTCGGCTTCACGCTCGCCTACCTCACGCTTGATGCGGGTCTTGGCGCACTCATTCTGTTCGGTGTCGTGCAGATCACCATGTTCGCCCATGGTGCCCTCAGCGGCGCGGCGCCCTCGCTCCGTCAGATCACCGGCGGAACCATCGCATTCCTGGGGCTGCTCATTGCCTTGTGGCCCGGCCCCGGCGGTGCCGCTGACCCCGGGGGCGCTCTGCTGATGATCTTTGCGGGCCTGGGTTGGGCAGCCTACAGCATCCTCGGGCGCAGCGCCGCCGACCCGCTGGCCTCGACGGCGGCAAACTTCCTGCTTTGCGTGCCCATTTTGCTGGTTCTGCTGGCGGGCACCGGTCTGCGCTTTGGCATCACCGGCATCGCGCTGGGCATCGTCTGCGGCGGTCTCACATCGGGGCTGGGGTATGCCTTGTGGTATTCGGTCCTGCCCCGGCTCACCGGTGCCACTGCCGCCATCGTTCAGCTCAGCGTGCCGATCCTCGCGATCCTCGCCGGTGCGCTTTTGCTGGGCGAAGCCATCGGGCTGACGGTCATCCTGGCCACGCTGTTGGTGGTCGGCGGCATCGGCTGGTCTGTCACCGCACGATCGGCTCCAGCGGGTCGTAAGTAGGCGCGCCACCCTCATCAAAGGCTACGGCAGCAAGGCTGTCTGGTTTGTGCGGCAGACGCACCAATTCCTCGCGTGTGACCCAATGCCATTCGGACACGATCCGTTCGGCGTCCTGCCAGCCGGGGTCGATCTCGGCGCTGCCGGTCAGATGACAACGGAAATAGACATCGACCTGGTGAAAACTGCTTCCCGGATCATGGAACTCATTCACGAGGCAGGGCGCGCCCACCTCGATCCTAAGCCCGGTTTCCTCGTAGACCTCTCGCACCAGATTGTCAGGCAGCGACGCGCCCACCTCGACCCCGCCGCCGGGTGCGCACAGCAGATCGCTCTGCCCGTTGGGGTAGGCATTGACCATCAGCAGCCGGTCCAGATGCACAATGACGGCACGGACGGCCAGCCGGGGGGATTTGGGGCGCATGGGCGTTCTTTCGCAAGGTAACTGCGGCGCAGCATTTCACACGCGCGCAATTCAGTCTATCTGATGTCCCATGAAAGTCCGTTTGTTGATCCTTGCCGCCTTCGTGGCCCTCGGTGCCTGCCAGCAAAGCCTGGCACAGCAGGATCGTTGCGTGGTCCTGCTGCACGGGCTGGCGCGGACCGAGACGTCATTTGCCCTCATGGAAGCGGCGCTGGAGAACGGCGGCTATCGCATCATCCGTCCCGGCTACCCCTCGACCGAAGCGCCGGTGGAGGAACTGACCCGCCGCACGATCCCCGATGCGGTCGCGGCCTGCGGGACACCCAAGGTCGATTTCGTGACCCATTCCATGGGTGGCATCCTCGTGCGGCAATGGGTGGCCGAGGCGGGCCCGGACCGCGTGGGCCGCGTCGTCATGCTGGGCCCGCCCAACCAGGGGAGCGAGGTTGTCGACCAGATGGACGACATCGCCGCCTTTGACTGGATCAATGGCCCCGCCGGGCTGCAGATGGGCACCGGGACGGATTCGCTGCCGCGCAGCCTGCCGCCGGTGACCTTCGAGCTGGGGGTGATCGCGGGGTCTCAGTCGCTCAATCCCTATTTCTCGACCCTGCTGCCGGGGCTGGATGATGGCAAGGTCTCGGTCGCCTCGACCAAGGTGGAGGGGATGAAGGATCATATCGTCCTGCCTGTGACCCACACCTTCATGATGAACAACCCCCGCGTGATCGCGCAGACCATGGAGTTTCTGCAGACCGGCGCCTTCGACCGCACGATGAGCTGGATCGACGGGGTTCTCGAGACCCTGGGCTGCCCAGAGGGGGAATGCATTCCGGGTGTGGAAGGTAGCGATGCCAAACCTTGACCTTGTGGGCGCCGACGTGCTGCACCCTGACGGGTTGACGGACGCGCCGCTGTCTTTTGCCGATGGCCTGATCGCCGATACGCCCGTGGGCAGGGCGGTGGACCTGAGCGGCTATATCGTGCTGCCCGGCATCGTGGACGTGCATGGCGACGGCTTCGAACGCCACCTCGCCCAGCGGCGCGGTGCGATGAAGCAGATGGACGAGGGGCTCATCGCCTGCGAGGCGGAGCTTGCGGCCAACGGGATCACTACGGCGGTGCTGGCGCAGTTCGCAAGCTGGGAAGGCGGGATGCGCGGCCCTGAGTTCGCAGGCCAGGTTTTTGAGGCCATCCGCGACGTGAAGGACCGGCTCGTCACCGACCTGCGCCCGCAGCTTCGGCTGGAGATTCATCTGCTTGATCTATACGACACGCTGCCCGCGCGGCTGGCGGAATGGGACGTGGGATATGTCGTCTTCAACGACCATCTGCCCCACGACCGGCTTGCGGCGGGCAAATTGCCGCGCAGCCTGAACGGTCAGGCGCTGAAAGCGCGGCGGAGCCCCGAAAAGCACCACGCCTACATGCTTGAGCTGCACGGGCAGCGCGATCAGGTGCCTGCCGCGCTGGATGCCCTGTGCCCCCGGTTGGCAGAGGCGGGGGTGCGCATGGGCAGCCATGATGACGCGACCGCCGAGGGCCGGGCGATGTGGCGCGCGCGCGGCGTGCAGATTGCCGAATTCCCCGAAACGCTGGAGGCGGCGGAGGCTGCTTTTCACGCCGGCGATGCGGTGCTGATGGGGTCGCCCAACGTGGTGCGCGGCGGCTCGCACAAGGGCAACATCTCGGCCATTGACGTGATCGCGATGGGGTATTGCCGCGCGATCGCGTCGGACTATCACTACCCGTCCCCGCGCCGTGCGGCGCTGATGCTGGCCGATGCGGGGGTTTGCGATCTCGCACAGGCTTGGGCCCTGATCTCATCCGGCCCCGCCGCTGTTCTGGGGCTCGAGGATCGCGGCACGCTGGCCCCGGGCAAGCGCGCGGATTTCGTCGTGCTGGATCGCGACAGCCGCCGCGTCGCCGCCACCTTTGCGGGCGGGCGCGTGTCCTACATGTCGGGAGAGATTGCCGAGCGGTTCCTGGCCTAGCTGGTGATCCGGTTCACATGCCCCATCTTGCGCCCCGGCTTGGTCTCGGCCTTGCCGTAGAGGTGGATGGCGCAGTCCTTTTCTTTCGCCAGTTCCGGCACGCGGTCCATGTCGTCGCCGATCAGGTTCTCCATGGTCACATCCGCATGCCGTGCGCCGTCGCCCAGCGGCCAGCCGGTGATCGCGCGGATGTGCTGTTCGAACTGATCGACGGTGCAGCCGTTCTGTGTCCAATGGCCGGAATTATGCACGCGTGGGGCGATTTCGTTGACGACGAGGCCTTGCGCCGTGACGAACAATTCGACCCCCAGAACGCCCACGTAATCCAGCGCGTTCAGAATCTTGGCCGCGATCAGCACCGCGTCGGTGCGCTGGGCGGGGCTGAGGCGCGCGGGAACGGTGGTGGTGCGCAGGATGCCCTCGCGATGCACGTTCTCGCCGGGATCGAAACAGGCAACCTCGCCGGTGGTGCCACGCGCCGCGATGACCGAGACCTCGTGGCTGAAATCGACGAAGCCTTCGAGAATCGCCGGGGCGCCGTTCATATCGGCCAGTGCGGGGTGGGCGTCTTCGGCGCTTTGCAGCCGCGCCTGTCCCTTGCCGTCGTAGCCAAAGCGCCGGGTTTTGAGGATCGACGGCGCGCCGATGTTGTCTAGCGCCGCGTCCAGCGCCGCACGGTCGGGGATGTCGGCAAAGGGCGCGACGGTGAGGCCGAGCTCCTGCAAAAACGTCTTTTCGGTCAGCCGATCCTGCGAGATGCGCAGCGCCTCGCGGCCCGGACGGATCGGCACCTGCGCCTCGATCAGGTCGAGTGCGGCGGTCGGCACGTTCTCGAATTCGAAGGTAACGACATCGCATCCTTCAGCGAAGGCGCGCAGTGCCGCTTCATTCTCGTATGGCGCGGTGGTCACCCGTTCGGCCACCTGCCCGGCGGGGGGTGCCGCGCCGGGTTCATAGATATGACACCGATAGCCTAGCCGCGCAGCCGCGACCGACAGCATCCGGCCAAGCTGCCCGCCGCCCAGGATGCCGATGGTGCTGCCGAGGGGGAGCGGTTCAGTCATCGCTCGGCTCCTGCGGGATCGAGGCGCTGAGGGCCGCGCGCCAGTCGTCGAGCCGCTTGGCAAGCTTTGCATCCTGAAGCGCAAGAATGCCTGCCGCCATCAGCGCCGCATTCGCAGCCCCGGCGGACCCAATCGCCATGGTGGCCACCGGATAGCCCTTGGGCATCTGCACGATGGAATAAAGCGAATCCACGCCGGACAACGCCCGCGTCTGCACCGGCACGCCGATGACTGGCACCCGCGTCTTCGAGGCCATCATCCCCGGCAGGTGCGCGGCCCCTCCGGCGCCCGCGATGATCACCTGCAATCCGCGCTCGACAGCCGTCTTGCCATAGTCCCACAGCCGGTCGGGCGTGCGATGGGCCGAGACGATCCGGCTTTCGTAACCGACGCCCAGTTCGTCGAGCAGCACGGCCGCCTCGCGCATGGTGGCCCAGTCCGACTGGGACCCCATGATGATACCGACAGGGGGGGTGGTCATCTTTGTCTGCCTTCGCCAGAGGATCGGAGCGCGCACTATAGCCAGTAAGCCCCGCAGGGCAACGGGTTATGGGGGTCAGGCGATGATATCCGGCGTCAGGCGGTCCTCGATCATGGCGATCATGTCCTTGAGCCGCAGCTTGCGTTTTTTCAGGCGTTGAACGGTCAGCTGGTCCGATGTCCCTCGCTCGGTCAGCGCGCGGATCGCCTCGTCCAGATCGCGGTGTTCGCGCTTGAAAACCTCAAGCTCGACGCGCAGGACCTCGTCGGTTTTCATCGCCAGATCGTTGGGGGCGTTCATGCGGCCTGATTCCGTTCAACCTTGTGTTATTTCTCAATATAGGCGTTCACCGTGAATGGGCAAAGCCCTTGCATGGCCGCATTTCCGCCCCCATATTCAGCACAAGGGTCGCCATAACGGGGCCCGTGATGACTGTCGCTTGAACCGTAAGGACGTGTCGCATGACAAAACTGACGCTTGCTTCCTATCCTCACATGCTGGGGTTCGAACAGCTGGAGCGTGTGCTGGAACGCACAGCCAAATCCGGCAACGAAGGCTATCCTCCGTTCAACATCGAGCAGACCTCAGACTGGAGCTACCGTATCACGCTCGCCGTGGCCGGTTTTTCCGAGGATGATCTGTCGATTACCATCGAGGACCGCCAGCTCGTGATCCGTGGCCGCCAGACCGACGACAGCGAAGGGCGCGTGTTCCTGCATCGCGGGATCGCCTCGCGCCAGTTCCAGCGGTCCTTCGTGCTGGCCGACGGCGTCGACGTGGGCGAAGCGCGAATGGAAAACGGTCTGCTGCATGTGGACTTGACCCGCGCCAAACCCGAGACAGTTGTACAAACCATCAAGATCAAGAAAGGGTAGGACGATGCATGACATGAACACCCCTTCCGGGGATCGAACAGTATACGTCAAGACGATTGCCGTGACCGATCTGCCGCGTGAAGTACGAGATCAGGCCGAGGGCCTTGAACATCTTTACGCTGTTCACGATGCGCAGGGCCAGCAGCTGGCGCTTGTCGGGGACCGCAAGCTCGCTTTCGTGCTGGCGCGACAGCATGACTATGCACCGGTAATGGTGCACTAGGGCGACTTGGGCGCAGACACTCTTGCTAAGGCCGCAGATGATCCTGCGGCCTTTGTTGTCTAGGGGAGCAGGATATGGAATTCGATTTCGACTGGGTTGACGCCTTTGCAAGCGAGGCTTTCGGCGGCAATGGCTGTACGGTTGTGCACGGGGGCGCGGTCCTGTCCGATAAGACCTGCATGGCCTATGTACGCGAAACATCCCTTGTCGAATGTACCTTCACAGGCCCCTCCGAGGTCGCCGATTTGCGGGTGAAATACTACCTCGCCAGCCGGGAGATTCCCTTTGCCGGGCACCCTACCATCGCCACCGTCGCGGCGCTGATCCACCGCGGCAAGGCGGGCGAGGGCAGCCTGACGCTGGAAACCGGGGCGGGGATCATCAAGGTCGACATCGCGAGCGATCTGATAACAATGACCACGGTCGCACCGACCTTCGGTGCCGAAATCCCGCGCGAGATCGTGGCCCCCGTCGGCGGCATCACTGCCGACGACATCGTCGCGCCGCCACAGCTTGTCGCAACCGGTCTGCCGTTCTGTATCACGCTGGTCAAGGACCGTGCCACGTTGGAACGGGTGTCGCTGAACTCCAAGGCGCTGAACGATTACTTCGCCCACCTGGGGCAAGAGACAACGGATACGCTGGAGCCATACTGGATCACGCTTGAAGGTGCCACGGCAGAGGGCGATACCTTTGCGCGGCTCCTGCTGGCGCCGCCGTCCCCGCCCGAGGATCCGTTCACCGGGTCTGCGACCAGTGCGGCAGCCGCCTATCTCTGGTCGCGGGGCCTGATCGCCGGGCCGCGCTACACGGCCGAGCAGGGGCACGGCTTGGGCCGCCCCGGACAGGCGCAGGTCGAGGTGCTGGGGCCTGCCGATGCGATCACCGGCGTCCGTGTGAGCGGGCGCGGCGTGGTGGTGATGTCGGGGACGGCATACCTGGTCTGACGGAGCGGAGAATTCCCTTGCAAGGAAATCCACAAGACTCTTGCAAAAGCCTTGGCCGCGCGCGGGGTTGAAGCCGGACAGAACCGACCGGCCACACCGTCTTATTGCGCCGCAATGAGCCCCATGCTCTCCAGTTTCAAAAGCACCTGATGCGCGCAGGTGTCGACCTCGACACTCTCCGTCTCAAGTCGCAGCTCCGGCTTCTCCGGCACGTCGTAGGGGTCTGAAATCCCGGTGAACTCCTTGATCTTCCCCTCGCGTGCCAACTTGTAGAGGCCCTTGCGGTCGCGCCGTTCGCATTCCTCGAGGCTGGTCGCCACATGCACCTCGACGAAGGCACCGAAGCTTTCGATCTCTTCGCGCACGGCACGGCGGGTGGTGGCATAGGGCGCGATCGGCGCGCAGATGGCGATGCCGCCATTCTTGGTGATCTCGGAGGCCACGTAACCGATGCGGCGGATATTGAGGTCGCGGTGTTCCTTCGAAAAGCCAAGCTCGGAGCTGAGGTTCTTGCGCACGATATCCCCGTCGAGCAGCGTCACCGGACGCCCGCCCATCTCCATCAGCTTGACCATGAGCGCGTTGGCGATGGTCGATTTTCCCGAGCCGGAGAAACCGGTGAAGAACACGGTAAAGCCCTGCTTGGATCGCGGCGGGCGGGTGCGGCGCAACTCCGCCACGACTTCAGGAAAAGAGAACCAATCGGGGATCTCGAGCCCCTCCTGCAGACGCCGCCGCAATTCGGTGCCCGAGATGTCGAGGATCGTCACGTTGTCGCGGTCTTCGATTTCGTCCGCGGGCTCGTACTGCGCGCGCTCCTGCACGTAGACCATCTGTTTAAAGTCTACCATCTCGATGCCCATCTCTTCCTGGTGCTGGCGGAAGAGGTCCTGCGCGTCGTAGGGGCCGTAGAAATCCTCGCCCTTGGAATTCTTGCCCGGCCCCGCGTGATCGCGGCCGACGATGAAATGGGTGCAGCCGTGGTTTTTCCGGATAAGCCCGTGCCACACCGCCTCGCGCGGGCCGGCCATGCGCATGGCGAGGTTCAGCAGGGACATGTTGGTCGTGGCGGCCGGGTATTTGTCCAGCACCGCCTCGTAACAGCGCACACGGGTGAAGTGATCGACATCGCCGGGCTTGGTCATTCCGACGACCGGATGAATGAGCAGGTTCGCCTGTGCCTCGCGCGCGGCGCGGAAGGTCAGTTCCTGATGTGCGCGGTGCAGCGGGTTGCGGGTCTGAAAGGCCACCACCTTGCGCCAGCCCACCTTGCGGAAATAGGCCCTGAGTTCATTGGGCGTGTCGCGCCGGGCGCGGAAATCGTAGTGCACCGGCTGCTGGATGCCGGTCACGGGTCCGCCGAGGTACACCTTGCCCGCCTTGTTGTGCAGGTAGTTCACCGCCGGATGCGCGTCGTCATTGGTACCGAACACCTTTTCCGCCTCGCGCACCTTGTCGGGCGTCCAGCGGTCGGTCACGGTCATCGTGGCCAGGATCACGCCTTCCTGGTCGCGCAGCGCGATGTCCTGCCCGATCTCGAGGTTGTTGGCAAACTCCTCGCCCACGTCCAGCGTGATCGGCATGGGCCAGAGCGATCCGTCGGCCAGCCGCATGTTCTCGACCACACCGTTGTAATCGTCCTCCGACAGGAAACCCTTGAGCGGGTAGAACCCCCCGTTCATCAGCAGCTCAAGATCGCAGATCTGGCGCGGTGTCAGGTCGTGGCTGACCAGATCGGCGGCCTCCACCTTCATCTTCTGGGCTGAATCGTAGGACACGAAAAGCTCCGGGATCGGAGCGAGGTTGGGAAGCATGCTCATCTTACTCTCGTCATTTGCCTCTGGACTCTGAGAGGCTTTGGCCCGCCTATGCCGTCTGCCGGGGGGGCGTGTCCAGCATGGCATGGGCCTTGGGGGGCAAAAAGTGTCTTTCCGATGCAGGAATGTCCGTTTTGCCGCCTCAGGCGGGTTCTTTCGCGCCGAGAATGCTGAGTTGGTCGCCCAGATTGCGCGCATCCTTTACCGGCCAAGCGTGGAGCGGCTCGCTCAGCCCCCGCAACTCGAGGGCGGTCAGCACGGTCTCGGGCAACAGATGCCCCGCCGCCCGCAGAAGCGGGGACGAGACGAAGGCCTGAACGCCGAATTCCTTCGTGACCCCCTCGATCCTCGAGGCGGTGTTCACCGTATCGCCGATCAACGTGCGGGGCGCATTGCCTGCCGCCCCGATCTCTCCCAGCACCACCTCGCCCAGATGCGCGCCGATCCCGATGGCCACGGGGCTTTGCCCCTCGGTCTGCAAGGTTTCGTTAAAGGCCTCCAGGCACTGCGCAATTCCCTCGATTGCACTCAGCGCTGCCTTTGCGGAACTTTCGGCATCGGCCGTCTCGAATACCGCGAGAAATCCGTCGCCCAGATACTTGTCCACCGTGCCCCCCGCCCGCGTGATCGCGGGGACAATGGCGTCAAAGAAACGGTTCAGCAGAAAGACCACGTCATAAGGCAATTGCCCGGTCGTCCGGGCGGTAAAGCCGCGCATGTCGAGGAACAGCAGCGCAAGCTTGCGCTCCTCTCCCTGGCTGGCGTGATCGCGCGACTTGCGGCGGCCGTCCGGCTGGAAGACCCGAAAGACGGTCATCGGATGCATGGGCCTGATCTGGCAGGCAAGACGGGTGTTGGGGTCTGCGCCCACGGCCTCGAGGCTGCGCGCCTCCGCCTCGCTTGGCGGATGAAGCAGGTCCCCCCCTTCTTCCACGATCACGCGGCAGGTCGTGCAACGGCCCCGCCCCCCGCAGAGCGAGGCATGGGGCACCCCACGCACGCGCGACATCTCCAGAAGCGTCAGGCCCTTGGGTGCGGTAATCTCTGTGCCGCTCGCGTAGGTGATCCTTACCGATTGCCGGCGCGACCGGATGTACTTGACCCCGTAGACCACCGCCAGGATCACGAGGATCGCCACGAAGACCCAGCGTGTCTGTCCGGTCAGCGCGATGAGCGTGGCAAAGGTCTCGCTGTCGGGAAAGTTGAACCGGGTGAGCAAGGCAGTGCGCATCTCGGGATCGGCGAAGAGCGCCTTCATCCGACGCCCCTCGACCAAGAACCCCGCAAGCGCAAAGCCGGGCACCAGCGCAGCAAAGCCGATCAGCGCGGGCAGCGCCCTGCGCCACCAGACCTTGCCGCGCAGCCAGAAATGCAGACCGACACACCCATGCACCCAGACCACCAGCAGCAGAAGACTTTGCTTCCAGCCATCCCAGGTGTCATGCAAAAGCAGCGTGATATACCCCATCTCGTCGTTCACGCCGTAGATTTCATGCGTGGTGCGCGTGTGGATCAGATGCGCCACCAGCAACAGCGGGATCACCACGCCAAGGGCGATCTGCGCCGCCTCCCAGAAGGGCATGCGCAGCGTCCCGCGCCCTGCAAGCTTGGTCAGCGCGAGGATCATATGAACGAGGAAAGCACCGTAAAGGATGATCGTCCCGATCAGGCTGCGCGTCACGATCTGCCGCCAGTCTTGCGCCACTTCCATCCAGACCGGCGACAGCAGGCCCAGACCGATGTTCAGAAAATGCGCCAGCGCATAGACAAACAGAACCAGCCCGCTTGCGATGCGCAAGCGCGTGGCCCACGTGCCGCGCCAGAGATCGTCCATGTCCTGCCCCTCGGCTTACCGCCCGACTTTGGGCGGCGGCAGGGGGCAGGTCAAGCGCAGGAGCCTATTCCGCCACCTGCGCGCCGTAGCCCATGGGCAGGGAGGTATCCTTGCCGCCCTCGACCTCGGCATCCTCGCCATGCTCGGCAAGGAACCGCTCGGCCTCAAGCGCTGCCATGCAGCCCATGCCGGCGCTGGTCACCGCCTGGCGGTACTTGTGATCCGTCAGATCGCCCGCGGCAAACACGCCCGGTATGGAGGTTTCGGTGCTGTCCGGCTTGGTCACCACGTAGCCGCCCATGTGGGTTTCCAGCACATCCTTGACCAGCTCATTTGCGGGCGCGTGGCCAATCGCCACAAAGACGCCCTTGCAGGGGATGTCCGTGATCTCGCCCGTCTTGACATGCTTGACCTTGATCCCCTCCACCCCCAGCGGGCTGTCGGTGCCATAGACCTCTTCCAGGGTGTGGAACCACAAGGGCTCGATCTTGGGGTTCTTCATCAGCCGGTCGATGAGGATCTTCTCGGCTCTGAGTTCGTCGCGGCGGTGCACCAGCGTCACCTTGGACGCGAAGTTGGTCAGGAACAGCGCTTCCTCCACAGCGGTGTTGCCGCCGCCGATCACCACGATCTCTTGCCCGCGATAGAAAAAACCGTCGCAGGTCGCGCAGGCCGACACTCCGAAGCCCTTGAATTTCTCTTCCGACGGCAGGCCCAGCCACTTTGCCCGCGCGCCGGTGGCAAGGATCACCGCGTCGGCCACGTAAGTCGTGCCGCTGTCGCCCTTTGCATGGAAGGGCCGCGAGGAGAGGTCCAGATCGGTGATGATATCGCTGATCACCTCGGTGCCCATGGCCTTGGCGTGGGCCTCCATCCGCACCATCAGGTCGGGGCCCTGCACCTCGGTATCGCCGGGCCAGTTCTCGACCTCAGTCGTGGTGGTCAGCTGCCCGCCCGGCTCGATCCCCTGCACGAGGATCGGCTCCAGCATCGCGCGGCTTGCATAGACGCCGGCGGTATAGCCCGCTGGCCCCGAGCCAATGATCAGTACCTTTGTCTTGCGTGTCTCGGCCATCTGCTGCATCCCCCGGATCAATCTGTAGCGGCCCGCCCGATATAGCCCCGCCCGGGCAGCACTTAAACCCCTTGCAAAAGCCCCGGCGAAGGTCCATGTCGGCGCGGCTCGATCTTTGTCGAAAGAATCTTGCGCTAGCACGAAACATTATTGCGGCTGCGCGCGGCGCTGCTATAAGAATCGCAATTTCAAAGGGGACTTCGATGGCAGGAACACGGCTTGATCCGATTGATCGGAAAATCCTGGCTGAGCTGCAGGCCGATGGGCGCATGACCAACGTCGAACTGGCCAAGCGCGTGGGCATCTCGGCCCCGCCCTGCCTGCGCCGCGTCCGGACGCTCGAGGAACAGGGGTATATCCGGGGATATCATGCCGACGTGGACGCGCGCGAACTTGGTTTCGAGGTACAGGTCTTTGCCATGGTGGGCCTTGCCAGCCAGGCCGAGGCCGACCTCAGCGCGTTCGAGCAGAAGTGCCGCGACTGGCCGCTGGTGCGTGAGTGTCACATGCTGAATGGCGAAGTCGATTTCATTCTGAAATGCGTGGCCCCCGACCTGTCGAGCTTTCAGAGCTTTCTCACGGGCAGCCTGCTGACCACCCCCAACGTGGAAAGCGTCAAGACCAGCCTGGTGATCCGGGGTGCCAAGGATGAACCCGGCGTGCCCTTCGACGTGCTGGAAAAGCGGCTTCAGGTCACGCCCTGAAGGCGGAGCACGGATTTATCAGACCTGCCTGAGACCACCGCGCCCCGGCCCTGTTCCGGGGTTTGATCGCTTGCCGACGAGGCCCCGGGATCATGTCCGCGGCTTGGCATTCTCAGCTTGCCGGGTGACGTATCCGCGACAACGCTTCCGCCCTCTCAGTGCGCATCAGCCTCCGCACGGACCTCGGGCGCGCGCGGATGCGCAAGCGGTCCGAAGTCCGCCACCTCGCCCACCAGCGGGAACATGCCCAGAAACCGTTCCCGCAAGCCTTGCGGCAGCGAGTGAAGCGCCACCGTGCCCGGGTGATAGGTCTCCATCTCGATCCCGCCCGCAATAACCGTCGCATGCCGCTCAAGACAGATGTGGAACAGGCGCACGGGCGTCGGCGGTACCACTCTTATCACGTTCACACCGTCGGCGAATTCATGCACCGGCGTCAGCAAGCGCTGCTCCCCCGCTTCGGCGCGCAGGCGATGTGGGGTGTGCAGGATACGCGCGGCCGGGCCAAGGGTGATAAAGGAGCTGGGCCGCCCCACGCCGAAGGCATCCGCCATGATCCGCACAAGCGGCATCCGGCGGCCCGCATCCGCGGGAACAAAGCTGCTTGACCCGATCCAGTTCACCCGGGCTTCTTCCCCGTCGCCGGTATTGACCATATCGCCCGGCTGCAGGTCCTCGATGGCGACGGGCCCCCGCGGCGTGGCGATCAGCGTGCCTCGCGCGAAAGCGGAAAAGGCGTTCTCGAACAGCGGCACCGCCGGTGCCTTGTCCTGACCGATATACAGCGATCCATCGCCGCGCAGCGCGGCGATCTCGTAGCTGCGCATGGGCATCTTGAGCCCCGGACCCGGGTCGCGCGGCAGTCGGGCTGCCGGGCGAAAGTCGCGCAGATGAGCGGGTGAGGTGGTCGGGCGTGGGCCCGTGGCGGCGGTCAAGGTCATGCGATCCCCCTTACAAAGGTTGGTCACATCCGTGTTGGCCCCCACCAACAGCACGGAAATAACGGAATGTCATTTCAGTCTTCGGTAGAGACAAAATCCCGCCAATCAGGCCGCTTTGTCAAAAATTGAGAGACATTGGTGACACATTTGGCCCCAATTAATGCCCGCTTTGCCTTTCTGTTTCCTTAATTGCCCCCGAATTGCCACATTTCAGGAAAAAGAAAAGGCCCCGAAGGCGAATCGTCGCCTTCGGGGCCTTGACCAAACCAATGAACTGATGATGCGGTACTGCGCCTTGGAGGAAGGAGGATCAGGCCGTCTTGCGGGGCTTTTCGGCCGCGTTGCGCTTGGCGGTGAAGGCCGCGCGGCGGGCACCGCGGGCCCAGGGCATCACGGTGTCTTCCTTTGCGGCGGCTGCGACGACGCCCTTGATGAAGCGGGTGTTGGTTTTCATGGCTCTCTTCCTCGGTTGTTGGTTTGGGGCGTTTGCCCTTGCTTGAGGATGACTATGGCGGGCCAATCGGGCCGGTTTTTGGCGATTGATAACTTTTTCGAAAAAGTTTCGGCCGTCGCGCGCGCCATTTGTGACAAGGCTGCCCCAATTCGCGAAACCCCTTGTTTTCAAAGGAAATCAGTGCATGCGGGTGATCAATCCGCGAAAATTCGGCGTATTGTTTCCACTTCTGGTTCTGCAAATCGGGCATCAGGGGGGCGCGTTCTGCCCCAATTGCGTCAAGATCAGAGGGCGATGACCGAAATCAGGCGACCGTAGTCCGCTTCCTTCGCGTGTGTGGCGCGGCGGAAGGAATAGAAACGCGCCGGGTCGCTGTAGGTGCAGTGGCGCGTCCATTCCGCGTGGCCGATGCCCGCATCGCGCAACCGGCTCAGGCCAAAGCCCGGCAGATCGAACAGCATCCGGTCGCCGTCCCCCTGCACAAAGAAGCGGCTGAAGGACGGATCCTCGGCCAGGAAATCGTCAAAGAACTCTGGCCCGACCTCGTAGGCACGCTGGCTGATGCAGGGGCCGATGACGGCTGTGATGCGCGCACGCTCCGCCCCCAGCTTTTCCATCGCATCGACCGTCGCCTCCAACACCCCGTCCAGCGCCCCGCGCCAGCCTGCGTGGGCGGCACCGATGACCCCGGCCTCGGCATCCGCGAAAAGCACCGGCTGGCAATCGGCGGTCAGCACCGACAGGGCCACCCCGGGCGTCTTGGTAACAAGCGCATCGGCCTTGGGTTTGTCAGCCAGCGGCCCGTCGACATGCAGCACATCGGCCGAATGCACCTGATGCACACCAACCATATGTTCCAGCGGCACACCCATCGCATCTGCCACGCGGCTGCGGTTGATGGCGACGATCTCGGACTGGTCGGTGCTGCCGGGGCCGCAGTTCAGCCCCGCGTAAACACCGGAAGACGCCCCGCCGCGACGGGTGAAAAACCCGTGGCGCACATCGGCCAGACTGTCAGACGTAAGGATTTCGAGCGTCATGTTCCAAGTCCCGCTGGGGCGGCACGGCCCTCGGGCCGAAGCGCCATTACCTTGAACAAATTTCCCATTTCCGCGGGGTGCGTCAACCGCCGATGCGCGGCGATATGGGTCTCAAGCGCGGCACCCGACAGCCGTCCGGCCAGCGCTTGCGCCCGCTGCGTGATCCCGAGGCGTTCAAGGAACACGCCCTGCGGTGTGAGGGCGCTGAACGCGCAAGGGGCGGCGGCCTGCGCCAGCAACTCGAAATCCACATGGGCGGTCAGATCGGCCTCCCCCGGCGTCTCCAGCGGATCGACCTTTTCATGCCTGCGCACCGCCTGCAGACTGCTGCCTGTCAGCCGCCAGTCCCCGTAGTCAAGGAGCAGCGCGCACCCCCCGTGCGCCACGATTCTTTGCGCCAGCGCGTCCATCACCGGAGCCGCCGCCGCGCAACTCTCGATCAGGTCGCCGTCCTCTGTGTCCTCCATCCGGTAGGCCAGCGCCGGCTGCGGAAGCGCCGGGCCCAGCCCGAAGTGCAGCGCGCCGTCCTTCAGCCCCACCTGCCGCTCGCGCCAGAGGCTGCCCTCGCGCACGAACTGCCGGATCGGGAGGGCATCGAAGAACTCGTTTGCAACGAGGTAGAGCGGCTGCTCGGGCAGCGCCTCCGCCGTCTCGACCCAGCGCACCTCGTGCCCCTTCAGCATCTCCGCCTGCACCGCGCGCAAGGCGGGCGAGACCTCGACCAGCACCACCTCTGCCGCCGCGACAAACCCCGGCACCCCGGCGCAGGCGCGCAGGATATCGGCCATCAGCGTCCCCTTGCCCGGCCCAAGCTCGGCCAGCGTGAAAGGGGCAGGGGCCCCGTCATCGAGCCATGTCTGCGCAAGGCAGAGGCCAATCATCTCGCCGAACATCTGGCTGATATCCGGCGCGGTGATGAAATCGCCCTCCGCCCCCAGCGGGTCGCGCGTGGTGTAATAGCCGTGCCGTGGATGCAGCAGGCAGGTCGTCATATAGTCGTCGATCCGCATCGGCCCCTCGGTCGCGATGCGCTGGGCGATATGGTCGAAAAGGCTCATGCGCTGTGGCGTGCGCGCAGGATCAGGAAGAGGCCAATGAGGATCATCGGCAGGCTCAGAAGCTGGCCCATGGTCAGCCCGTAGCCGCCGACATGCCAGGCAAGGCCGAGCGGATTGCCCTCGGTCACGAACTGCGCATCGGGCTGGCGCACGAATTCGACCAAGAACCGCGCGGCCCCGTATCCGGCAAGAAACACACCCGTCAGCAGCCCCACCCGCATCAGCGCCCCGCGCCGCCACGCCAGCCACACCAGCACAGCGCCGAGCAAAAGCCCCTCCAGCGCCGCCTCGTACAATTGCGAGGGATGCCGCGCGCAGATGCCCGCGACCTCGGGGCAGAACTGCGCGGCCTCCGTCGGAAAGGCCACCCCCCAGGGCAGGTCGGTGGGCCGCCCCCAAAGCTCCGCATTGATGAAATTCGCGATCCGCCCCAGCAACAGCCCCGGCGCCAGTCCCAGCGTCACCATGTCCCCGGCCGAAAGCGTGTCGATCCGGTGCCGCTTGGTAAAGATGAACGCCGCAAGGATCACGCCAAGGGCCCCGCCATGAAACGACATGCCGCCTTCCCAGAGTTGCAGAATGCGCAGCGGGTTCGAGAGGTAGAACTCCGGCTGATAAAACAGCACGTACCCCAGCCGCCCCCCGAGGATCACACCAAGGATCACCCAGAACAGCAGGTCCTCGACCTGCTGCGCCGTCATCACCGGCTGCCCGCCCCGCCACAGCCGCGGCGTGCGCACCGCGCGCACCACGATCCGCCAGCCGATCAGAATCCCCACGATATAGGCCAGCGCATACCAGCGCAGCGCAAACTCCATCCCAAAGAGCGTGATCGAGAATATCTCGGGCGAGATGTCGGGAAAGGGCAGCATGGCGGTCATGGCGCTGATTGAGCCTTTGCGCGCGGGGAAGTCAACCTTGCCTGCACCGGCCCCAGCCCCCATATAGGGGACAACCACAGACCGGAGCCCGCCATGCAAAGCCGCAACAAGTTTTTCGACGACGTGTCCCAGATGATGACCAACGCCATGGGCGTGGCACAGGGCGCACGGGAAGAGGCCGAGAACGCGATGAAAGGGCTGGTCGACCGCTGGCTCGCCGACCGCGACTTCGTCACCCGCGAGGAATTCGACGCCGTCCGCGCCATGGCCCAGAAGGCCCGCGAAGAGAACGAGGCGCTGAAGGCGCGCATCGAGAAACTCGAAGCCAAGAAGTAATGGCCTGACGCGCGCTGGCGATGGGGCCAGCGGCAAGTACGTGACAGCCAAACGCTTCGCGTGCGCGCGACAGCCGCTCCGTTTCGGGGCGGCTTTTCTGCATAACAACCTGAGGAGAAATCCCGGTCGCGTCGCTCAACGGAACGTTACTCTTGTGCACAAAATCTCCGCGCCAGAGGCAGATCGGAACGCTTTCAATCGCTTCTGAACGTCCTCGGGATTTGCCAATAGCATGAATTTCCCAGCATACTCGGTCGCAGCAGCTTGGGGAGGCTTGGGCCGGAAGGATGTCAGCGTGATCGGAATTATGCCTTGCGCCGTGCGGGGGGCAGCGCCGTGAGGCACAGGCAGGCTGTCTGTCGCTCCCGTTGCTTTCGCAACGGCTGCGCCGCCTTGGGATTGTCACCTGTTCTGCCCTCATGCTGCTGGCAACGGGTACAAGCCTTCAGGCACAGGCAAGCGACCCGATGCTGATCCACGATGCGGACGGGCTGACCGTCCGGGGGCATCTTCAATTCGGCCTCAACGCCGTGAGCGAGGCAAATCTCTTCTGGAATTTCTCCGACACCGTCGCCCCCGGATCGGGTTTCGACCCGGACACAAGCTGGCTCGAAGTCTACGTCAAACCGGGTCTCAGCTTCGAAAAGATGCTCGACAGCGGCTCGGTCCTCTACGGCAAAGCCTCCGCCGTCGCCTCCTACACCTTCGGCACCGACGCCTATGACTTCGGCGACACCGGCCGCATCACGCTGGAAGAGGCCTACCTCGGCCTGCGCACCCCCGCCGACGGAGGCCCTGTGTTCGACTTCTCCCTCGGCCCGCGCGAGCTGAAACTCGGCACTGGCATGCTGATCGCCAACGGCGGCTCCAGCGGTTTCGAACGGGGCGCGCTGAAATTCGGACCGCGCAAGGCGTGGGAAAAGGCCGCCATCGCGCGGCTGACACAGGACGGCCTCACGGGAACCGCCTTTTACATCGACCCCAACGAACGCCCCGCCAATGACGGCAAGAACAGGCTGGCCGGGCTGGACCTCCGCCATGACTGGGCCGGAGGCGGTTTTCTCGGGCTGACCTTTGCCTCGGTGCTCAACTCCGAATCCCCCTACATTCAGGCCGCGCCCGGCGGCAGCGGTGCGCCCACGATCCTGCCGGGGGCCCGCGAAGGCACCCGTGCCCTGAACCTCTATGCACGAACGAGCCCCCTGTCCGGCGCGCTTGAGAACTGGAGCTTCGCCGCCGATCTCGCGCGCGAATGGAACGACGACATCGACCTCAGCGCCTGGGCCGGACGGGTACAGGCCAGCCATGCCTTCGCCTCCCTCCCGTGGTCCCCGACCCTGACCTATTCCTTCCAGACCTTCTCTGGCGATGACCCCAACACCACGAGGCTCGAACGCTTCGATCCGCTCTACTACGAAGGCTCCCCCAGCGCCTGGGCCACCGGGTCTAAATCGTCGATGGTCTTCATCAATTCCAACGTGCAGTCTCACAACATCGCCCTCAGCGTCAAACCGACCCCGCGCGACACGATCACGCTGCGCTACGCGCATATCCGCGCCAACGAATTGTTCAGCCCCATCCAGTTCGGTCAGGCCACGCGCCTCGACACGACAGGCGGGACCGCCAATGTCATTTCCGGCGTGACAAACGCGCATCTGTCGGATGACCTATTTCTTGAATACAGCCGCATCATCAACCGCAACACCTACCTCACCGCCGGGATCAGCGTGTCTTTCCCGGGCGAGGGGATAAAGAACACCGTAAGCGGGGATGTGCCCAACTGGACCGGAGGATTCATCAATGTCGTCTTCAATTTCTAAGCTCTTGCCGCTGGTCACCGCTGCGGGCCTCGCACTGAGCGGGGCGTCCTTCGCCACTGCCCAGACGGCCCCGCTGTCGGCACAGGACTCCGATCCGCGCGTGATGGGCTGGATGCAGGGCTTCCCGCCGCCACCCGACAAGCTGATCACCCAGCCTGACAGCAACTACTTCAGCTTCCCCAAGCTGCGCTGGTCCGTCTGCCACCTGCGCGAATTCCTCCCCACCGAGGACATCAGCCGTGGCCTCGGCGCACCTGCGCCGCTCGACTATCCCACACCCGCCGCCTTCGCCGAGCTGCGCCAGCAGATCGACGCGCTGACCTTCACCCCGATGAACAGCGACACCCCCATGACGTGGGAAGAGTCGCTCTATGCCAACTATACCGATGGCATAATGATCCTGCACGAGGGCGAGGTCGTCTACGAGCGTTACTTCGGCTGCCTTGAAGAGGACGGCAAACACGCGATCATGTCGATGACCAAGTCGATCACCGGCCTTCTGGGCGAAATCCTCGTGGCCGAAGGCGTGCTCGACGACAGCCTGCTGGTCCGCGACGTGATCCCGGAAATCGGCGACAGCGCCTTTGCCACCGCAACGGTGCGCGAGGTCATGGATATGACCACCGGCGTCCAGTACTCCGAAAACTACTCCGACCCCAACGCCGACATCTGGGTCTATTCCCGCGCCGCCAGCCCGCTGCCCAAGCCCGAAGGCTATGATGGGCCGGACGGCTACTGGGAATACCTCCAAGAGGTCAAACCCGAGGGCAACCACGGCGACGCCTTCCACTACAAGACCATCAACTCCGACATGCTGGGCTGGATGATCAGCCGTGTCACCGGGAAGGCCGTGACCGATCTGGCTTCCGAACGGTTATGGCGGCCCATGGGGGCCGAACAAGACGCTTACCAGACTGTCGATGGCAAGGGCGTACCCTTCGCGGGAGGTGGTGTGACGGCGGGCCTGCGGGACCTCGGTCGTCTCGGGATGCTGATGCTGAACGAAGGCAAGTCCGGCGAGACACAGGTCTTCCCGGCCGAGGTCGTTCGCAAGATCGCCGCCGGGGGCGATCCCTCCAGGTTCAGCGGCTTCGCCACGATTCCGAATGGCAGCTACACAAGCCAGTGGTGGGTCTTCCACAACGACCACGGCGCCTATGCCGCGCGCGGGGTGCATGGCCAGACGATATACGTCGATCCGACCGCGCGCATGGTGCTGGTGCGCCTTGCCTCCTACCCCCGCGCGCAGAACGGCTTCATCGACCCGACCTCGCTGCCCGCCTATCAGGCGGTGGCGCAGTTCCTGATGGAACGCTAGGAACCCGTCTCGAAACACGTCACTTCGAGGAGACCTCTGTTCATACCCCTGCGCTCCTGCCAGCGGTCGCGCGTTGTCTCAGCACATCAGATGCACGGCGTACTTCGGGAAAGCGTTATTGGAGTAGGTCTGGCGGAAAGTCTGCCCGCTCACCGCGCATCCCGTCGACTGCTGCGCCACGAATTGCGCCTGAGAGGACAGGTCGCGGTGGCGACGGACGGCGAAAGGCATGCCGTACTGGTGAAAGACGGCAAAGCTCTGCCCGCCTACCGCAACCATGCGCATCCCCATCGGCGTGCCGTCCACGACCACGCTGATGTCGTCGCGGGGAAGTCCGTAGCCGAAGGCCCGCCGCGCGGCGCTCTGCACCGAAAGGCTGGGCGCGGACGGCGTTGCCGCATAGCGATAGGACGCGCTGCCGTACCCCTGCGGGGCAGGGGCCGGGACACAGGCCGCAAGAATAAGGGGGAGTGTCAAGAACCAGCGCATGATGTCGCCTCCGGATTGATATGGGGCTGCAACCACAGATTGCCGGCCAATGCGTTCAAATCGTGTTTATACCGGGGCGATTTCGCAACGGTGTGATCGGAGCACCCCTGGGTCGCCCGCCACAAGACGCTGATGATGTAGCCGCGCTCAGGCCATCCACAAGATATCGCAGTTATCCCCCATCAATTGCGTTTATCCCCAAGAAAAAGGTTGCCAGACGCCCCTCTTTGCGCCCACCATATCTTGTATAGGCGGTTGCTCGCCCAACGGCCTATTGTAGAGGCATCCAGTCCTAGCGTGGCGCTGCGCCACCTCGGGCTGGACTTACAAAAGAGGTGTCGAAATGGCCCTGACCGAGCAGTACCTGGAAGAAGAAATCCACCCCATCGATATCGTCGAAACGCTGGCCGAATACCACGAGTGGGACTTTGACCGTATTTCGCAGGAACAGATCGCCATGGCCGTCGAGGGCCAGTGGCGCACCTATTCGATCACCCTGGCCTGGTCGGGTTTCGACGAAACGCTGCGCCTGATCTGCACCTTCGAAATGGACCCGCCCGAGGACAAGCTGCCGGGCCTCTACGACCTTCTGAACCGCGTGAACGATCAGTGCTGGGCCGGGGCCTTCACCTACTGGGCCGAACAGAAGCTGATGGTCTACCGCTACGGCCTCGTCTGCGCGGGCGGACAGGACGCCAGTGCCGAGCAGATCGACACCATGATCGGTGCCGCCGTCATGTCGGCCGAACGCTACTACCCCGCGCTGCAACTGCAGGTCTGGGGCGACAAGACGCCCGAGCAGGCCTTGCAGGTCGCCATTGCAGAGGCCTACGGCCGGGCGTAACACTGCCCCCCGGAAACAAACCGGGGGAGCACGATGAAAGACAGCAGAATTGCCAGGGACGGGCTCGTCCTGCTCGGATGCGGCAAGATGGGCTCGGCGATGCTCGAGGGCTGGCTGGCGCGGGGGCTGCCGCCCACCTCGGTCTGGGTGATAGACCCCTATCCGTCGGACTGGCTCAAGGCGCAGGGCGTGCACCTGAACGCGGATCTGCCCGCCAGCCCCGCCATCGTCCTTGTCGCCGTGAAACCCCAGATGATGTCCGAGGCCCTCCCGACGCTCAAGGCCATGGGCAACGGCACCACCCTTTTCGTCAGCGTCGCCGCCGGTACCCCCATCTCCTACTTCGAGGAAACGCTCGGCACCCAGACCCCCGTCGTCCGCGCCATGCCCAACACCCCCGCCGCCATCTCGCGCGGGATCACGGCCATCGTGGCGAACGACGTGGCGGGCAACGCCGCGCTGGACGAGGCCGAGACCCTGCTCAGCGCCGTGGGCGAGGTGGTGCGCCTGACCGAAGAGGCCCAGATCGACGCCGTCACCGGCGTCAGCGGCTCGGGGCCTGCTTACGTCTTTCACATGATCGAAACCATGGCCGCTGCGGGCGAGGCGCAGGGCCTGCCCGCCGACCTTGCCATGCAACTGGCCAAGGCCACCGTCGCCGGGGCAGGGGCGCTTGCCATGCAGTCGGACGACACGCCCACGCAGTTGCGCATCAACGTCACCTCGCCCAACGGCACGACGCAGGCCGCACTCGAGGTGCTGATGGACGAGACAAGCGGCTTCCCAGCCCTCCTCAACCGCGCCGTGAAGGCCGCGACCGACCGCTCAAGGGAGCTTGCCCGTGGCTGACGAGATCACCTTCGACGACTATCTCAAGGTCGATATCCGCGTCGGCACGGTGATCCGCGCCGAGGATTTTCCCGAGGCCCGCAAGCCTGCCATCAAGATGTGGATCGACTTCGGCCCCGAGATCGGAGAGCGCAAGACCTCGGCCCAGATCACTGCGCATTACGACCCCGAAACGCTGGTCGGTCGGCAGGTCATGGGCGTGGTGAACTTTCCGCCGCGCCAGATCGGCCCCTTCATGTCCGAGGTGCTGGTGCTGGGCGTGGCGGATGACGGCGGGGATATTGTCTTGCTGTCCCCGGATCGCGCGGTGCCTGATGGGGGGCGGATGCATTAGCAGGACGACGCGTTCTGTCCTGATGACGCGTTTCGGAATTGCGGCTGGCCTTCGTGTCGCATACCGTCGCGCGTCGTTTCACGCCGGAAGCGGGTCGGGTCCAACAAAACGAAAAAAGATCATAAAGGCCCCCTGCGCAGCGAGACTATTTCTTGGGGTGCTGATCCGACATCAAATCCAACATGCGCGTCACCGCTTTGCCCTCCGCCTTCACATTGACCGAATATTGAACCCACTGGGCCTTGCCCATGGTCTTGGCCGATGTCAGCCCCTTGAGCGTCCCTGCTTCGTCCCCCTTTGACGATTTCGCCCCGCTCTTCAGAACCTTGATTTCGCGGTCAAGTAGCTTAACCAGCTTCTTCTGAACCTTCTCGTGGTTCTTCAGCGCCTTCTCGGTCACCTTCAGCGCGCTCTTCGTCTCTTTCTCAAGTTTCTGAAGCGTCGGGTAGGGGATCGGCACCGGGCTGGGGGTCTCCGGTGTCTTGTCTATGTTCGGGGCCAGCTTGTAGGCTTTCTCGTGGCATTGGAACGACTTCATCATCGCCGTCTCAAGCTGCTTGGTCGCCTTGTCCAGTTCTTTCTTTGCCCCTTCCAGCGCCTTGGTATCGGCAGCCGTATTCTTGGACTGTGCGACCGCATCGTCGAGCGGCTTGAGCTTTGCAAAGAGTTTCTTCTTAGGTTTTTTGGGCTTGAGCGACATCTGCGGCAATTCCGGTCGTTACTGCACGGAAGACTAATCGCGGTTTTCAATGTCGCAAAGAATTATGTTGCGGTTCGCGGCTCCCGATCCCCCACCGCCTCGCGCCAATGCTTGCGGCAAAGCGAGACATAGGTCTCGTTCCCGCCGATCTGCACCTGCGCGCCGTCCTTGACCACCTGACCGCTGGCATCCTTGCGCACGACCATCGTCGCCTTCTTCCCGCAATGGCAGATCGTGCGCACCTCGCGCATCTCGTCTGCGAGCGCCAGCAGGGTGGCAGAGCCGGGAAACAGCTCCCCCCGGAAATCGACGCGCAGGCCAAAGCACATCACCGGCACCTTCAGATCGTCCACCGCACGGGCCAGTTGCCAGACCTGCTCGGCCTCGAGAAACTGCGCCTCATCGACAAAGACACAGGCGACGGGCCCTGTGGCAAGTCGCGCCTCGATCTTGGCAAGGAGATCCTCGCCCGGCGCGTAGGTGTCGGCCTCCTTACCGATCCCGATGCGCGAGCCGATCCGCCCCTCACCCGCGCGCTTGTCGAATTGCGCGGTTAGCAGATAGGGCACCATCCCGCGCTCTTCGTAGTTATGCGCCGCCTGCAAGAGCACGGTCGATTTGCCCGCGTTCATGGTGGAGTAGTGGAAGTAGAGCTTGGCCATGATGCTTCTTTGCCCGAGGGGTCCCGCACGTTCAAGTCTGCTTGGGGCAAAGCGAAGTTCGTACGCTTGTGTGGCTTGCGTCGATGTGTGCGGCAAAGACCCAAGGACGGCGTACGGACCCCGAACAAACACCGCCCGAGGGCGGCGGCACTCGTATCACCTGGCTATCAGGCCCGGTGGTTTTCTGAATGACATTTCCGGCCCGAGCAATTAATGGGAAAAGTCAACGGTCTTTCCCCGATGTGCGGTCCAGCGGGAAGCGACACAGAATTTGGGGACGTCAGGATATGGCCATTATCGGCAGCTATCTGAAGAAGCACACCGAAGCACTTGTGAAAGACGTAGGCATCGAGCCTGCCTGCGCCGTGACCGGCAAGTCCAAGGCGACGCTGGGCCGCTATTATTCCGACAATGACGAACACGCCGACCGCTTCATGCCCATCGATGCGGTGGCACAGCTGGAGGAGGTGGCCAGCTATCCCCATGTCACCGCCGCCCTCGCCGAGCTACGGGGCGTGGGGCTGAGTTTCGAGAACCGTCCGAACAACGCGCGGCGCTCGGGTGGGGTGAATTCCGACGTCATCGCGCTGAGCCAGCGGTTTGCGATGCTGATGGCGGAGTACCAGCAGTCGATCGAAGACGGCCGGATCAGCGTGAACGAGGCCAAGCGGCTGCTCAAAGAGACCACGCTGCTGCAGCAGGTGCTGGTCGACATGAAACTGAACCTTGAGGACGAGGCGAGCTGAGGGTTTGGAGTATTCTGAGTTTAGTGGATTTCAATAGTCTCCGCTGACCGACGCTATTCGGCCAAGGGTCTTAACCATCTTTCCTCAATATCGTGTTAACGGCCCCTCAACCGTGTTTCTCCACGATCACCGACCCAACCGAATATCCCGCGCCGAACGAACAGATCAGCCCCTTGTCGCCATCGGCCATGTCCCTGGAATGCTTGGAAAAGGCGATGATCGACCCGGCGGATGAGGTGTTGGCGTAGTCCTGCAGGATGTTCGGCTGCTCCTCCGGCTCCGGCGCGCGGCCCAGCACCTTGCGGCCGATGAAATCGTTCATCGACTTGTTGGCCTGGTGCAGCCAAAGCCGTTTGAGATCAGTGGCTTCGACCCCTTCGTCGGCCATGTGCTGCGCGATATGATCCGAGACCATCGGCACCACTTCCTTGAAGACCTTGCGCCCGTTCTGCATGAACTGCATGTCGCGGCGGTCCTTCAATCCGTCGGGTCGCGAGCGGCGCAGAAAACCGTTGTTGTTCCGGATGTTGTTGGAAAACTCGGTCGCGCAGCGGGTCGATTTGATTTCGAAATAGGGGCCCGTCGCGTCCTCTGCCCGTTCGATGAAGGTGGCGGTTGCCACGTCGCCGAAGATGAAATGACAATCCCGGTCGCGCCATTCGAGGTGGGCGGAGCAGATCTCGGGGTTAACCACCAGTGCGCTGCGGATCGATCCGCTGCGCACCATGTCGGCGGCGGCTTGAATGCCGAAGGTCGCCGACGAGCAGGCGACGTTCATGTCGAAGGCGAAGCCGTTGATTCCCAAAAGGTTCTGGATTTCGATCGCGACGGCGGGGTAGGCGCGTTCGAGGTTGGAGGCGGCGCAGATCACCGCGCCGACGTCGGCGGGCGTCTTGCCTGCCGCATCCAGCGCCTTTTTGGCGGCATCGAGCGCCATTTCGGCCATCAGCGAGGGTTCGTCGTCAGAGCGTTGGCGGAGCAGGGGATGCATGACGCGGGGGTCGAGAACGCCTGTCTTGTCAATGACATAACGCTGTTCGATACCACTGGCCTTGACGATGAATTCCTCGGATGAATACTCCTTGGCTGCGACCTCTCCGGCGGCGATAGCATCGGCGTGTTCGGCGTTATAGAGGTCCACGTAGGCATTGAAGGCGTTAACCAATTCGGCGTTGGTGATCACCTGATCGGGGGTGAAGACGCCGGTGCCGGTGATCGCGGGTGTATACATTTGATTTCTCTGGTCTTTCTGCCGGGGTGCCCTCCGGTGGTGCCGAAAGGGTTCACAAATCGTAAATTGTCACACCCTGTACACCGGGCGTACACCGCCCGTGCACACGGTGGGTTCGGACGTTTTTAACCAAAGTTTCGCTAACTCGCCACGCAAAACATGACGGAGCGGGTGATGACGAAGCGTGGCAAAGTGCAGCGGGAGCACTTCAACTACTTCTACGACCTGATGAAGCAGATCGAATGGGACCTGCATCAGGAGGTGCTGGACGCCAAGCGCATTCCGGCGGCGTGGCACGAGATTGCAAATGCGAAGGGGCAGGCGAAGAAGGTCCGGCTGACCATCCGGATCGACGCGGACGTGGTGCGGTTTTTCCGGCGCTTCGGGCGAGGGTATCAAAGCCGCATGAACGACGTGCTGGCCGCCTGGATGCACGGGCGTCTGGCGGGGCTGATCGACGGGCATTGTCAGACAAACTCGGCTTGAGGCGCGGCAGGGTGGTGACTAGCGTCCAAGCATGACGAAACGCTCTCCCTTCAAGTACTTCAAGACCAGCCCGGAGATCATTCGCTTGGCGGTGATGCTCTACATTCGTTTTCCACTCTCGCTCCGCAACGTGGAGGACCTGCTGCACGAGCGGGGTGTCGATGTCAGCCACGAAATGATCCGGTACTGGTGGCACAGGTTCGGTCCAATTTTCGCTTCCGAGATCCGGAAACGCCGCATCGAGGGCATGCGGTCCAGTCGCTGGCGCTGGCATCTCGACGAGATGTTCGTGAAGATCAATGGCGAGATGCACTATTTGTGGCGGGCGATAGATCACGAGGGGGAGGTGCTGGAAAGCTTCGTCACGAAGACCCGTGACAAGAAGGCCGCGCTCAAGTTTCTAAAGAAAGCAATGCGCAAGCATGGGAAGCCCGAAGCCATCGTGACTGACAGGCTCAGGTCCTACGGGGCTGCCTTGAAGGCCATCGGTGCGGAGGCAAAGCAGGAGACCGGCCGTTGGGCGAACAACCGCGCTGAGAATTCACACTTGCCTTTCCGACGACGCGAGCGGGCTATGCTCCGGTTCCGGCGCATGCGAAGTCTGCAGAAATTCGCCTCCGTCCATGCCTCGGTCTTCAACCACTTCAACCAGGAACGCAGTCTTTCAAATCGAACCCACTTCAAGCTGAACCGTGCCGCCGCCCTCGCCGAATGGCGCGGTCTCTGCGCCGAATAAGGGGCAGTGCGACTGTCCCACCGGAGACTGGTTCGAATTAGTCTGCCAGCACCCCTATTGCCTTTACGTCGATGCCAAAGGCAAGCCGACCGCAGGGTTGATCTGGGCGCATCTCAACGAGGAAAACAAGGAATTCTACTGCAAGTACGGCCTGCTTCCGAACGTGGAAGCCTGGCGCAGTGGCGATCAGCTCTGGCTGCTCAATGTCGTGGCCAATGGCGGGCTGATCAAGGCGGTGTTCAAGGACACGATGGAGACCCTTTTCAAAAACGAGAAGGAGGCCTTCATGATCCGGCCCTCGCCAAGCGGCAAGCGGCGCATCGTGCGGATCACCCATGGCGGGGCCGAGGTGGTGGGCGTCTTGCCCGACCCCGAACCCGAGGAAGAGGGCGCAGCCGCACCCGCCTGATCAGGTGCAGGTCCTGCCGGTCAGAACCACTGCCCCGGTTCCATCAGCCCCAGATCCAGCAACTGCCGCGAGTGCCATTCGAAGGGCGCGGAATTGTGCCACTTGAAGGTCTCGATATCGAAAGTGCTGCCGGGATTGGTCTTGAGCGCCTTGGCGGTGCGGAATGAACAGATCGCCGTGGTAATGTTGTGGTGCCAGGGGCAGGCATAGGTGTTGTATTCCTCGTCGCTGAACGTGTGGTCCCAGCGAATTTTCAGCCCCTTTCTGGCGCGAAAGATGGGAATGCGGTCGATCTTGCGCCGGTTCTGCGGCACGTGTTCCTCGTACCGCCAGCGCAGGCCGCCGAAGAAGTCGAGCTGCCGTTCCTTCGGGTGGTTGTCCTTTCCCGCGTCGGTGCGCGCGAGGGCGTAATAGCCCGAGCGGTCCAGATGTGCCCTGTCCAGCGATACCGCATTCGGAAACTGATGCAGGTCATCGGCATACAGGTCGATCACATAGGCCAGCATCGCGTCGCGCCGTTCCTCGGTGTGAAAGGCGAGCATCTCGATGATGTTGCGAGTCTCGCTGAAAGGATAGAAGAGGTATTCCGCGTTGTAGCAGTAATAGACCCACTGCCCGGCCATCGGCGTCATCAGCGTGTTGATCGCCGTTTCCATCGCGTGCTCGGCTGACATGTTGTAGTCCACGCGGATCACCGTCTCCGACAAGTCGCGAGGCAGGTCGAACGCGGGGGGCATCAGCGCAATGACCGCCTTGAACCCCATCTGCTGGTGGTGCCGCAGCGTGGTGGCGACCTCGACGTCATCCTCGACCATGATGATCGCGACAGGCCCCTTGGCGAGCCGCGCGCGCTCGCCCGCGATCATCTCTTTCAGGCCGGAATACTGCATGCGCCCTCTCTGTTCTTATTTTTGCGGCAGAATCGGTTAATTCGCTGTGCATTGCAAGCGTCGGGGCGCCCTGATAGACGCCTGACATTCCCAAGACCCAGCGGACCGATGCGATGACTGCGCCCAAGAAGCTCTTTATCAAGACCTACGGCTGCCAGATGAACGTCTACGACAGCGAGCGCATGGCCGAGGCCATGGGCGGGCGGGGCTATGTCGAAACCGACAGGCCCGACGACGCGGACATGATCCTGCTGAATACCTGCCACATCCGCGAGAAGGCGGCGGAAAAGGTCTATTCCGAACTGGGCCGCTACAAGGGGCTCAAGGCGGAAAAGCCCGATCTCAAGATCGGCGTGGCGGGCTGCGTTGCGCAGGCCGAGGGCGAAGAGATCATGCGCCGTCAGCCGCTGGTGGACCTCGTGGTCGGCCCGCAAAGCTACCACCGCCTGCCCGAGTTGGAAGCAAAGGCCCGCGCCGGGGAAAAGGCACTCGACACCGATTTCCCCGAAGAGGACAAGTTCGATCACCTCAAGGCGCGCCCCAAGGCGAAACGCGCGCCCGCCGCTTTCCTGACCGTGCAGGAGGGCTGCGACAAGTTCTGTGCCTTCTGCGTGGTGCCCTACACCCGGGGCGCCGAAGTCAGCCGCCCCGCCGCGCGGGTGCTGGCCGAAGCGCGCGATCTGGTGGAGCGTGGCGTGCGCGAAGTCACCCTGCTGGGCCAGAACGTCAACGCTTACCACGGCCACGAGGGCGGCCTTGCCGGGCTGATCCGGGAGCTGGCGAAGGTCGATGGCCTCGACCGGATCCGCTATACCACCAGTCACCCCAACGACATGGACGATGCCTTGATCGCCGCCCATGGCGACGTGGCCGAACTGATGCCCTACCTGCACCTGCCGGTGCAGTCGGGCTCTGATCGTATCCTCAAACGCATGAACCGCAGCCATACGGCTGAGAGCTATCTGCGCCTGATCGAACGCATCCGGGCGGCCCGCCCCGATATCGTCATGTCGGGCGATTTCATCGTCGGCTTCCCCGAGGAAACCGATGCCGATTTCGAGGCGACCATGGCCCTCGTCGAGGCCGTGCGCTACGGCTATGCCTATTCCTTCAAATATTCCGCCCGCCCCGGCACCCCCGCCGCGGAACGCCCCATGGTCGATGCGGCCGTCGCTGACGACCGGCTGCAGCGGCTGCAGGCGCTGATCACCCGGCACCAGCGGGAAATCCAGCAGGAGATGGTGGGCCGTGAGGTCTCGGTGCTGGTCGAGCGCGAGGGGCGCGTGCCGGGCCAGATGCTGGGCAAATCCGAGTATCTCCACGCGGTCCATATCGAAGCCTCCACCGCAGCGATCGGCGATATCGCCCGGGCGAAGGTGGTCGATTCGAAATCGAATTCACTCGGCGCCCGACACCTCTGAGGGGCATCGCAACCGAGAATTGAGCGCGCGGGTGTGCCGCTCCCGGCGGCAATCGCCATTAGAACGGCATTTCAGCCGCCGATTTCCTACTAAATGTAGATATCGGTGCTTCACAGACCGCAAAATTATCCCTAACCTACCGCATATGGATGGGCGGCCCCCTGCAAGGGCAAACAGCGCCATCCTGGGGGACAGGAAAAAGGAAAACGGCTGTGGTGAATACATTCTCCAAGGCGATCCGCGCCCTTGCCGGGCTGACGTTGGCGGCGGCCCTTGCGCTGCCGCTCACTCTGGCGCCGTCGATCTCCGAAGCGCAGACCCCATCCCAGAAGGGGCGTGACAAGGGGCAGTACATCCCGACCATCTGGGTCGATCCCGATGGCTGCGAGCATTGGGTGATGGACGACGGGTCCGAGGGCTACATGACCCCGCATGTTAACCGCCAGGGCATCCCGGTCTGCCGCCGCGGCAACGTCTGCGGCGTGATGAACAGCGACCAGTTCTTTGCCAGCAACAGCGCCCGCATCCACAAGGCGGCGCGTGAGCGTCTGGCCAAGTTCTTCCGCGAAACGCAGGCGGTCTCCTATATCATCATAGGCCATACCGACAGCCGTGCGTCAGATGCCTACAACATGAAGCTCAGCTACAACCGCGCCAACGCGGTCGCCGCCATCGCGGTCAAGAACGGCGCGCGCATCTCTGACGTGCGCGGTTACGGCGAACGGATGCCCGCCGCTGCCAACAACACCGCCGCCGGCATGGCCAAGAACCGCCGCGTCGAAATCATCTGCATCCGCTAGGGGGACAGACCGTGATCAAAGCAAAATATCTCCTCATCACGGCCATGGCGCTTAGTCTGTCGGCCTGCGGCGATTTCGAAACCATGGGCGGCGGTTTCTCCGCCGACAAGACCCACGACCGCGGTTTCGACAGCAAGCATCTCAGCCAGCTTCAGGCCGGCATCTGGGTCGATCCGAACGGCTGCGATCACTGGATCATCGACGACGGTGTGGAGGGTTATCTGTCCCAGCGGCTCGATAAATACGGCAAACCGGTCTGCTCCGGTGTCGCCCCGCCGACCTACACGGCCGGCGATTTCAAGGGCGGCTCCGACATCCGCGATCCGAACTGATCTTGCCTGCCAGACACGACATAGACGGGCCGGGGCGTTGCGCACCCCGGCCCGTTTTACATCAGGGGGGTGTCATCGGCCCCCGCAACGCTTATCTCTGTCCCAGCCCACCCCGAACAAGGAGCCTCCCTTGCCCCCAAGCGATCTGTTGACAGCCGCCCCCGTGACCGAACCCGTCGTGCTCGAATTTCCGGACAACCGCCTGCTGATCGACCTCTGCGGCGCCTATGACGCGCATCTTGCAGCCATCGAGAAGGCGCTTGAGGTTCAGATCGTCCGGCGCGGGAACCACCTGAGCGTGATGGGCGAGCCGGAGGCCAGCGCGCGGGCGGCAGGGGTGCTCAACACGCTCTACGCGCGGCTCGAAGGCGGACGCGCGGTCGAACAGGCCGATGTCGACAGCCTCCTGCGCATGGGCGGGGCAGAGATCGACACGGGCGCGCGGGCGGGCGACCAGATGGAAATGCCCATCGGCGAGACGATCGAGATCCACACCCGCAAGAAACGGGTGGAGCCGCGCACCGAAGCGCAGAAGGCCTATGTGAAATCGCTCTTCGACAACGAACTCGCCTTCGGCATCGGCCCGGCGGGCACGGGCAAGACCTATCTCGCCGTCGCGGTGGGGGTGAGCATGTTCATCGGCGGCCACGTGGACCGGATCATCCTTTCCCGTCCGGCGGTCGAGGCGGGCGAGAAGCTGGGGTATCTGCCCGGCGACATGAAGGACAAGGTCGATCCCTACATGCAGCCGCTCTACGACGCGCTCAACGACTTTTTGCCGGGCAAGCAACTGGCCAAGCTGATCGAGGAAAAGCGGATCGAGATCGCGCCACTCGCCTTCATGCGCGGCCGCACGCTCAGCCGCGCCTTCGTGGTGCTGGACGAGGCGCAGAACGCCACCTCCATGCAGATGAAGATGTTCCTCACCCGCCTCGGCGAGGGCAGCCGCATGGTCATCACGGGCGACCGCACCCAGATCGACCTGCCGCGCGGCGTGCCATCGGGTCTGGCGGACGCCGAACGCCTGCTGAAATCCATTCCCAAGATCAGCTTCAACTACTTCACCTCCAAGGATGTGGTCCGCCACCCCCTTGTCGCCGCCATCATCGAAGCCTACGAGGCCGACAGCGGGCAGGGCTGACCTGCTCCTCTTTCTGGCCAGATAAAGTCCCGGGGGTCCGGGGGCAGCGCCCCCGAAATGTACTGCGATATGGAAACGCTCGACATCGCCATCGAAGACGCACGTTGGGAAAGCCTCGATATCGAAACGCTGGCAGTCGATGCGGTGACAGCCACACTGAATGTCCTGGGCCTCGACTCCGCGACCGCCGAGATCAGCCTGCTCGCCTGCGACGACAGGCGCATCGCCGCGCTCAACGCCGATTTCCGGGACAAGGCAAAGCCCACCAACGTCCTGAGCTGGCCCAGCGAAGAGCGCGCAGCGACGCGCCCCGGGGCGGACCCGCAACCTGCCGAACCCGGCCCTGACGGCATGATCGAACTCGGTGACATCGCCATCGCCTATGACACCTGCGCTGCCGAGGCAGGCGCGGCGGGCAAGGAGATGGCCCACCACGTCACCCATCTCATCGTGCACGGCACGCTGCATCTTCTGGGTTACGACCACGAGACTGAGCCGGATGCCGCCCTGATGGAGGGGCTTGAGCGCAAAATACTTGGCAAAATGGGTCTCGATGACCCATATAGGGAAGATTAGGCGATACGGTCGCCGTTATTTGCATCAGGACCAAATGGACGACAAGGACGGATCATCTGACGCGGCGCAACGCGCGCATCCGGATGAGGACAGTGAACAGCAGGAAGAAAACGCGGCCAGGACAGGCGGATTCTTCTCTCGCGTGATCGAGGCGCTCAGCCCCTCGGAAACCGAAAGCCCCGACGAGAATACGCCGCCCCCCGTGGACCGCCTGAGCGCGCGCGGCATGATGAACCTGCGCCGCATGCGGGTGGATGACGTGGCGATCCCCAAGGCCGATATCATCGCCGTGCCGGTCACCGCGGACCTCGACGAACTGGTCGATGTTTTCAAGGAAAGCGGGCTGACCCGGCTGCCGGTCTACGACGGCACGCTTGATACCCCGGTGGGCATGGCGCACCTCAAGGACCTTGCCCTGCAATACGGCTTCAACGGCAAGCCCAGGAATTTCGATCTGCAGGGCATGCTGCGCCCGCTGCTTTTCGTGCCCCCCTCGATGAGCATCGGGGTGCTCCTGACCAAGATGCAGGCGGAACGGCGGCACATGGCGCTGGTGATCGACGAATACGGCGGGGTCGATGGCCTCGTGACCATCGAGGACCTGATCGAACAGGTGATCGGCGAGATCGAGGACGAACACGACGTCGACGAAGGCACCTACTGGACGGTCGAGAAACCGGGCACCTATATCGCGCTTGCCAAGACCCCGCTCGAGGATTTCGAGGCCGAGATCGGCCATTCCCTGACCGACCACGACGACGTGGACGAGGAAGAGATCGACACGCTGGGCGGTCTGGTGTTCATGCTCTCGGGTCGTGTGCCTGCACGGGGCGAGGTGGTGCTGCATCCTGACGGGCCGGAGTTCGAGGTGATCGATGCCGATCCGCGCCGGATCAAGCGGCTGCGCGTGCGGACCACCGGGGCCAGCGGGTGATCCGAAACCGGGCGGGCTGGCGGCTTTTCGGACTGGGCGGCGCGCTGGGCGCGCTTGCCGCGTTCGGGCAGGCCCCCTACGACCAGCCCCTGATCCTGGCGGCCGCGCTTGTGGGCGCGGTCTATGTCTACCGCTCCGCCGACACCCCGCGGATGGCGGCGCTTTTCGGCTGGGCGCTGGGGGCGGGGTATTTCGCCCATGCGCTGCAGTGGATCGTCTCGCCCTTCATGGTTGATGTCGCGCGCCACGCATGGATGGCCCCTTTCGCCATCGCCTTCATGGCCGCAGGCCTGGCGCTTTTCTGGGGCGCGGCCTTCGGTGCCGCGCGGATGCTGGCACCCAGCCGTGCTTGGCCGCTGATCCTCTGCCTGCCCGCCGCCGAGCTGATGCGCGCCTATGTCTTCACCGGCTTTCCCTGGGCCATGCCCGCGCAGGCGTTGGTGGATTTGCTGGGTGGGCAAACGCTCGCCTGGATCGGGCCCTACGCGCTGAATGCCGCGATTGTGGCAATCGCCGTAGCGCTCGGTTTCCCGGCGCGCAGCGCGCCGCAGCGGGTGATGCAATACGGCGTGATCCTCTTCGGTCTCGGCGCCTTCGTGCTGCCGCCCATGGTGCCCGCGGCCCCCTTGACGGACAATGTCGTCCGTCTTGTGCAGCCCAACGCCGCACAGCGCGACAAATGGGACCCCGAGAAAATCCCCGTTTTCTTCGACCGCCAGCTCGGTTTCACCGCCGCCCCGCCGGAGGCCGGAAACCCCGCGCCCGACCTGATCCTATGGTCCGAGACCGCGATCCCCTGGCAACTCGACTACGCGGGTACCGCCCTGCGCGAAATCGCGGGGGCAGGTGGCGATGCGACCGTTGCTCTTGGCGTTCAGCGCGCCGATGGTGAGCGCTTTCACAACTCCATGGTGGTCCTCGCCGCGGACGGCGCGGTGGCGCAGGTTTACGACAAGCACCACCTCGTCCCTTTCGGCGAATACATTCCATTCGCGAACCTCGCCGCCCGCCTTGGCGTCTTCGGCCTGGCACAGACCATCCCCGCAGGTTATGCGGCGGGTCCGGGCCCCAAGCTGCTGGAACTTGGCCCGCTGGGCCGCGCGCTGCCGCTCATCTGCTATGAGGCGGTCTTTCCCCATGACGTGAATGCCGCGCCCGAACGCCCCGATTTCCTGATCCAGATCACCAACGATGCCTGGTTCGGCAAGGGCGCGGGACCGCGGCAGCACCTCGCCCAGGCGCGGATGCGCGCCATCGAACAGGGTCTGCCGCTCGCGCGGTCGGCCAACACTGGTATTTCGGCGATGATCGACCCATATGGACGGATAACGGCATCGCTGCCGCTCAACACAGCAGGCTTCGTCGATGCAGCCCTTCCGGCGCCCCTTGCGCCCACGTTCTACAGCCGCACTGGCGATCTGCCTTTCGCGCTGCTGTTGCTTGCGGGACTCGCTTTCGCGGCAATCAGGATGCGCGAAGGGCTCTTCGGGTTTAGCGATTGACCGCCCCCAAGGCTCTGGGTAAGCCAGAGCGCATCGGTGCCACAACGGCTTCCTGACGTGGCACGTCACATTATTGGAGCAGATATGTCCCGACAGAATTACGTTTTCACCTCCGAGTCCGTCTCGGAAGGGCATCCCGACAAGGTGTGCGACCGCATCTCGGACGCGATCCTTGACACGTTTCTCAGCGAGGAGCCCGAGGCGCGGGTGGCGGCGGAAACCTTTGCCACCACGAACCGCGTGGTGATCGGCGGCGAGGTCGGGCTGAGCGATCAGGCCAAGCTTGCCGAATACATGGACCGCATCGAGGACATCGCGCGCGCCTGCATCAAGGATATCGGCTACGAGCAGGACAAGTTCCACCATGCCACCTGCGAGATCACGAACCTTCTGCACGAGCAATCCGCCCATATCGCACAGGGCGTGAATGCGGCCGCGAATAAGGACGAGGGCGCAGGCGATCAGGGCATCATGTTCGGCTATGCCACCGACGAGACCGAGCAGCTGATGCCGGCCCCCATTCACTATGCCCACGCGATCCTGCGGCGGCTGGCCGAGGTGCGGAAGGACGGGACAGAGCCCACCCTGCGCCCCGATGCGAAAAGCCAGCTGTCGGTGCTCTACAAGGGCGGCAGACCCGTGGGCGTCACCTCCATTGTCCTTTCGACCCAGCACGAGAGCGAGGCCCAGAGCAGCGACGACATCCGCGCCATCGTCGAGCCCTATATCCGCGAGGTGCTGCCGTCGGGCTGGATTACCGACGAAACCGTCTGGCACGTGAACCCCACCGGTACTTTCGTGATCGGCGGCCCGGACGGGGACGCGGGTCTGACGGGCCGCAAGATCATCGTCGACACCTACGGCGGCGCCGCCCCCCACGGCGGCGGTGCGTTCTCGGGCAAGGACCCGACAAAGGTGGACCGCTCGGCCGCCTATGCCGCGCGCTACTTGGCCAAGAACGTGGTGGCGGCGGGCATGGCCAAGCGCTGCCTCATTCAACTGTCTTACGCCATCGGTGTGAGCGAGCCGCTGTCGATCTACTGCGACACCTTCGGGACCGGCGAATGCGACGATGCGGAGGTCGAACGTGCGATCCGCAAGGCGATGAGCCTGACACCGCGCGGGATCCGCGAACACCTCGAGCTGAACAAACCGATCTACCAGCGCACCGCTGCCTACGGTCATTTCGGCCGGGCACCCGAGGCCGACGGCGGCTTTTCCTGGGAAAAGACCGACCTTGCCGACGCGCTGCGCGCCGGGGGCTGAGTGATGATCCGGGGTGGGGCGGCGTGGATACGGCGGCTTGCCCCGGCCCTGCTCTGCCTCGCCCTGCCGGGCGCGGCACTAGCCGAACGGTTCTCCGTCAGCGGTGAGAGGCTTATCTTCGACACCATTGCCCTTGTCGACGGGGAGCCCGCGGATATTTCGGGCGACGACGTCGAGCAGATGCGCGACGTGCTGCGCGCCAACCCGGACATCCGGGTGCTGGAAATCAACTCGACGGGCGGCGGGCATTACCCTTCGATGGAACTGGCCGCGCTGGTGATCGACTTCGAACTCGATACCCACGTTGAGGAAACCTGCCAAAGCTCCTGCGTGCCGGTGTTCCTGGGTGGGGCGAAACGCACCATGGCGCGCGGTGCACGCATCGGGTTTCACCAGTTGTCATGGGACGCCGAGGCGGTGGAGAATTATTATAACGAGAACCGCGAAGGCTTTGGCTGGGAGACGCCTTTCGACTTTGCCGAATGGATGTACGAGGACACCCAGACCGAGACCTACAACCGGCTCGCCTATATGGTTTCGCGCGGAGTGGATCCGGAATTCGCCATCCGCACGATCCGCAAGCCGGATACGACGCTCTGGTTTCCCTACCGTAGCGTGCTGATGGCAGCGGGGGTTCTGACGGACTGAACGCCCGTATTCCGGCACAGGGTTATTGGCAGGCGATAATCGCGCTCAGCGAAAACTCTGTGACAATTCACGCGTATTCTGATAATTTTTCGCCATTCAATTATTTGAATGATAGCGAGGTAATACCCTGTGTTTTTACCCATTATTGAACACAAGATCAAAAAAGGCGAGAATCTAACGTCGATAGTGAAGAAGCATGGCTTTCCTGGAAATGCCCGGAAGGCGATATACAACGCAAAGTACAATGCCAAGCTTCGGACGGAATGCCCAAATCCAAATCTGATCCTGCCGGGCAAGGTGTTCAAGCTGCCCTCTACTCCGAAAGCACAACTTTTGAAGGGCAAGACATACCTTGATAAGGCCAAAGCGCACTATCAGGCCGAGATTGCCCTTCAGGATTTCAATCTGGCGAAATATGCCAAACTTGCGGAGTATGCTGAACAAGAAGACGCGAATAAACAAAGCTTGTATCTGAAGGAATTGAAGGCGCTGAAAAAGACAAAACCCGGAGATGATCTCTTTGCGCGATGCAAGGAGGAATACGCAAATCCGATCTTCCTTGCATTCTTTGGTCGCTGTAAAAATGATGTGGTGAGGCACAAGAAACTGATAGAGGAAACAGAGCGCCTTACGAAGATGGCTCTGAGAGCGAACCTTCAGAAAAAGAAAGAAACGATCGCACGCTTGCGCGCGCTAAAGGATAGGGCGACAGAGGCGCGAGCGCATGCCAACCAAATCCTGACATGGTTGCTGGAGATCGAGAAGAAGGTAAACGCAGCGATTAAGGAGACCGTCTGAGGACGGTTGCACGGCTTTGCGTTTCAAACAGCTCATCATGTTTGGGTAATTCCTCAGTGCGTCCGGCGCCCGAAAGGGGACGGCGGGCGCGCGGGCTTGGGCGGCAGGCTTTGCACCTTCGCCCTGTCGCCGGTCAATTCGGCCAGAAGCTGTGCGCCGTCCTCGCGCTCCATCTCGATCAGGAAGGCCCAGAGGCTAATGCAGTTCTGCTCAAGCGCGTCCAGCGCCTGCGGGGCACCGCCGGTGGCGCGCAGGTCGCGCATCTGCCGCATCATCCGGCTGATCATCGGCTTGACGTCGCGCGCGCAGCGGGTTGCGCAACGCGCCAGCAGCCGTTCGACATCTTCGGCCGGGTACTCTGCCTTGGGGGCCTCGGCGGGGGGCGTCGCGGTGGCAAGCGCGCGCTCCACCGCAGCGGCGAAACTGGCGGGCGAAAGGTCGTCCTTGGCCAGATGACCTGAACAACCGATCGAAACCGCCCTTTCGGTCAGCTGTGCCGCCGCCTGACCCGAGACCATGAGCGTCGCGGCATTGAGGTTGCGCGCGCTCAGCCGCACCATGTCGAGCGCGTCAAGACCGGTGCCATCGGGCAGGGCATAATCGACGAGGATCAGCCGGTAGCTGTCCCGTTCGAGATGTGCGGCGAATTCCCCGAGCGTCTTTGTATTGCTGACCGCGCAGGGGAAACGCAGGCCCGAGCAAAGCCTTGCCAGCCGGTGCCGGTCGAACCTTTCGTCATCGAGGATCAGCACCGGCAGGGGCGAAAGCCCGGAGGGGTGCGGCATGCGCGTGGCGGGGCTGGAGAAGGTGGCAGGCATGAGGGGCTCCGTGGCAGGTACCGGGCGAGATTAGCGCAGGGCCCTTAAGCGGGATTTAATCCCGAAGCATTGCAGCCATGCGGTGCCCGCGCTAAAGCCCGCCGCATGAACACGCCGAAACGCCCCCGCCGCAATTTCTATGGCCGCCTCAAGGGCAAGGCCCTGAAACCCGCGCAGAAACGCTACCTTGATGAGGACCTCGCCGCGCTGTCGCCGGGGCCGGTCAGCTGGGAAGACAATCCCGGGCGCACCCCGCTCGACCTCGACATACTTTTCGGTGGACGGCCTGTCTGGCTGGAGGTGGGGTTCGGCGGTGGCGAGCACATGGTGCACCAGGCGCGCGAGAACCCGGGCGTGGGCATCATCGGCTGCGAGCCCTACATCAACGGTGTCGCGATGCTGCTGGGCAAGATCCGCAGCGCAGGGGTCGACAATCTTGCCGTCTATCCTGGCGACGCGCGCGACCTTTTCGACGTGCTGCCCGAGGCCTCCATCGCGCGCGCCTTCCTGCTCTACCCCGATCCCTGGCCCAAGACCCGCCACCACCGCCGCCGCTTCGTGACCGAAGAACATCTCGTACCGCTCGCCCGCGTGATGCGGCCCGGCGCGATCTTTCGGGTGGCCACGGATATCGAGGATTACGTACGCCAGACGCTGGAGAAGGTGCCGCGCTTCGGCTTCGAATGGCTGGCCGAGCGGCCTGCCGACTGGCGCGAACCCTGGGACGACTGGCTGTCCACGCGCTACGAGCAAAAGGCGCTGCGCGAGGGGCGCAAACCGCATTACCTGACGTTCCGGCGGCTTGACCAAAACTGAGCGGGCTGACGCCCGCACGCGATTTTATTGATTTTCCGCAGGAAAATCAGTGCGAGGCGCTGCCTCGCGCTCCGGGACCTTATCGAGCCAGAAAGAGAGGGATTGTGGTGCGCCTTGGCATGGACGGTGCCTTGCGGCTGGGCTAGAACGCGCTGAAACCAAATGAGGGCGCTAACATGTCGGGGCACGGTGATCCCATTCCAATGACATCCTCGGCCTGCGGGCCGCTAACCGGAACAGCCGAGGTGCCGGGGGACAAGTCGATCTCGCACCGCTCTCTGATCCTGGGGGCGCTAAGCGTCGGTGAAACGACGATTGAAGGTCTGCTGGAAGGGCAGGACGTGCTCGATACCGCCAAGGCGATGCGCGCCTTTGGGGCGGAGGTGACGGAGCACGGCGGCGGGCGCTGGTCGGTGCAGGGCGTGGGCGTGGGCGGGTTCGCCGAGCCCAGCCAGGTGATCGACTGCGGCAACTCGGGCACCGGTGTGCGGCTGATCATGGGGGCCATGGCGACATCGCCTATCACGGCCACGTTTACAGGCGACGCGAGTCTGAACGGGCGGCCCATGGCGCGGGTGACGGACCCGCTGGCGCTTTTTGGCTGTGCCGCGGTGGGGCGCAGCGGCGGGCGGCTGCCGATGACGCTGGTGGGCGCGCGGGAACCGGTGCCGGTGCGCTACACCGTGCCGGTGCCTTCGGCGCAGGTGAAATCGGCGGTGCTGTTGGCAGGTCTCAACGCGCCGGGCAAGACCGTGGTGATCGAGGCGGAGGCCACGCGCGATCACACCGAGCGGATGCTCGCGGGGTTCGGGGCGGAAATAACCGTGGAGGAGAAGGACGAGGGCCGGGTGATCACGCTCACCGGTCAGCCGGAGTTGTGCCCCCAGCACATCGAGGTGCCGCGTGACACGTCCTCGGCCGCCTTTCCTGTCTGTGCGGCACTCGTCGTGCCGGGATCGGATGTTTTGGTGCCGGGCATCGGGCTGAACCCGACGCGCGCGGGTCTTTTCACCACGCTGCGCGAGATGGGTGCGGACCTTACCTACGAGAATGAGCGCGAAGAAGGGGGAGAACCGGTCGCGGACCTGCGCGCGCGTTTTTCGCCGAACCTCAAGGGCATCGAGGTGCCACCCGAACGCGCGGCCTCAATGATCGACGAATACCCGGTGCTCTCGGTCGTTGCGGCCTTTGCTGAAGGCCTGACGGTGATGCGCGGCGTGAAGGAATTGCGCGTCAAGGAAAGCGACCGGATCGAGGCCATGGCCACGGGCCTGCGCGCCAACGGGATCGACGTGGAGGACGGGCCGGACTGGTGGACCGTCACCGGAAAGGGCCATGGCAATGTGCCGGGCGGGGCGCTCGTCGCGAGCCACCTCGACCACCGGATCGCCATGTCCTTTCTGATCCTCGGCATGGCCAGCCAGGAGTCTGTGCGCGTGGATGACGGCGGGCCGATTGCCACGTCCTTCCCGATCTTCGAGCCGTTGATGCAGGGGCTTGGCGCGCGGATCGCGCGCGCGGGCGCGTGACCGCGACGGGGAAGGCGACGACGGCGGCGGCGCTGGGGGCTGCCGTGCTCTTCGTGGCGCTTGGCATCCTGACGGATCGGCATCTGCAGCCGGACGGTATGGACCCCTTCGACAGCCGGCTGACGGGCTATACGGGTGACGAGGCGCGTCTCTATCTGGCCGCGCTGGCCGAAGCCGGAAGTATCGAAACCTACCTCGGGCTTTTCCGGCAGCTCGATACGATCTTTCCGGTGCTTCTGGCGCTGACCTTCCTCGGGGCGATCTGGCTTGGGACGCGGGGTCTCCCGTTGCCGCTGCGGCTTGTCCTTGGCCTTGCGCCGGTTGCCTACCTCTGGGCGGACCTGGGAGAGAACGCACGTGTGGCCATGATGCTGCGCGCCGGACCAGCGGTGGACGACGCGACCGTCGCCGCCGCAAGCTTTTTCACGAGGGTCAAGTGGTCTTGCCTTGCCCTTTCAGCCATGGTGATCCTTGCTACCTGGGGTTACCGTCGGATCAGCATGAGGGCAGAGGCATGACAACCAGGGGCTTTACCGTGGCCATCGATGGACCGGCGGCCAGCGGCAAGGGGACGATCTCGAGGGCCGTTGCGGCGCGGTTCGGCTTTGCGCATCTCGACACCGGGCTGCTTTACCGCGCGGTGGGGGCCAAGGTGCTGGAGGGCATGGACCCGGTCGCCGCTGCCCGTGCGCTCAGGCCCGGGGACCTCGATGGCGATGCGCTGCGCACCCCGGCCATTGCACAGGAAGCAAGCAAGGTCGCGGCCCTGCCCGAAGTACGCGCTGCACTCAAGGATTTCCAGCGCAGCTTTGCCGCGCGGTCGGGCGGCGCGGTGCTGGACGGGCGCGACATCGGCACGGTGATCTGCCCCGACGCGCAGGTGAAGCTTTTCGTGATCGCCGATGCAGTGGTCCGCGCGCGGCGGCGGTTCGCGGAGCTATCGGAAAAGGGGATCGAGACCACCTTCGAAGAGGTGCTGGCCGATGTGCAGGCGCGTGACGCGCGTGACATGGGCCGGGCGGATGCGCCACTCCGGCCGGCGGTTGACGCGGTTACGCTTGATACCTCTGACATGGACATCGAGGACGCAGTCGCGGCCGCCGTGGCATTGATCGAGGCGAAGCGCACTGCGCTTAACTGAACGCCAGTGCGGTGTCCAAGCGATCTCACCGACACAATGCGCATGGTTCGGGAAAATCCCTTCCGAGGGAACTGGCGGCCGCGGCGCGGCGTACTACCTGACAATTAATGCCCCGCGCGACGGGGTGCAGAATGAAAGGAATGTCGCCATGAAAACTGCCAAGGATTTCCTCGAAGAGGCCAATGCTGTCGTCCCGAAGATGGACGCCACCGACGCCATAGCCAGACATGCGGCGGGCGAAGGGGCCTTTATTGACGTGCGCGACACCTCCGACATCGAGAAGAGCGGCACCATCGCGGGCGCGCATCGTATCCCGCGCGGAATGATCGAGTTTCGCGCCGATCCGAACATGGAGAACTTCTACAATCCGGTGTTCAAGAAGGACGCACCGCTTTACCTGATCTGCGGTGCAGGCGGGCAGGCGGCGCTGTCGGGCAAGACGCTCAAGGACATGGGCTACACCAATGTCACGAACATCGGTGGCTTCAATGCCTGGAAAGAGGCGGGCGGCCCGACGGAAGAGGGCTGATCTGACCTGGAGTCGGCGCTGGGGTCAGGGACACGCCTCTCGCATTTCTCATCCACGTCGGTTTGTGGCGTGACGGGATTGACCGGACCGTTGTTCTGGCGCCTTTTCGCCGCCGATAAGTCGGCGGCACTTTGCGCGACATATCTGGCGGACGTGCAGCCCCTTGCAGCACTGAGTAAAGTGTCCTATACGCGCCCTGTCCAAAGGGCGGAAACAAGCCTTGCGACGTAGACTAGGGCAGGGTCGGTTCCAACCGGCCCTCTTTCTTTTGCGTTACAAGGGCCAACTTGCGGACCAATTCACCCCCCAGACCGGCGGAGACAACCGCGCGGCCAGAAACAGTTGATAAGGATAGCAAACGCCATATGGCAAACATGATGGATGAGTTTGAAGCGCTCCTCGAAGAAAGCTTCGAAATGGACACGCCCGAAGAGGGCAACGTCGTCAAGGGCAAGGTCATCGCGATAGAAGCGGGCCAGGCCATCATCGACGTCGGCTACAAGATGGAAGGCCGCGTCGAGCTGAAAGAATTTGCCGATCCGGGCGAAGCGCCCAAGATCGCGGTCGGCGACGAAGTCGAAGTTTTCCTGCGTCAGGTCGAAAACGCCCGCGGTGAAGCCGTCATCTCCCGCGAAATGGCCCGCCGCGAAGAGGCATGGGACCGTCTGGAGAAGGCCTACGCGGCAGAAGACCGTGTCGAAGGCGCGATCTTTGGCCGCGTCAAGGGCGGTTTCACCGTCGATCTGGGCGGTGCCGTGGCCTTCCTGCCCGGCTCCCAGGTGGATGTGCGCCCCGTGCGCGATGCAGGCCCGCTGATGGGTCTCAAGCAGCCCTTCCAGATCCTCAAGATGGACCGCCGCCGGGGCAACATCGTGGTGTCGCGCCGTGCGATCCTCGAGGAATCCCGCGCCGAGCAGCGCGCCGAGGTCATCGGCAACCTGACCGAAGGCCAGACCGTGGACGGCGTGGTCAAGAACATCACCGAATACGGTGCCTTCGTTGATCTGGGTGGCGTCGACGGCCTGCTGCACGTCACCGACATGGCCTGGCGCCGCGTGAACCACCCCTCCGAGATCCTCTCCATCGGTGAGACGATCAAGGTACAGGTGATCAAGATCAACAAGGACACCCACCGCATCAGCCTCGGCATGAAGCAGCTGCAGGAAGATCCGTGGGATCTGGTGGCCGCGAAGTATCCGCTGGAATCCGTCCACACCGGCCGCGTGACCAACATCACCGACTACGGTGCCTTTGTTGAGCTGGAGCCCGGTGTCGAAGGTCTGGTCCACGTCTCCGAAATGTCCTGGACCAAGAAGAACGTGCACCCCGGCAAGATCGTCTCCACCTCCCAGGAAGTGGAAGTCATGGTGCTGGAAATCGACCAGGCCAAGCGCCGCGTGTCCCTGGGCCTCAAGCAGACCATGCGCAACCCGTGGGAAGTCTTTGCCGAGACGCACCCCGAGGGCACCGAGGTCGAGGGCGAGGTCAAGAACATCACCGAATTCGGTCTGTTCATCGGCCTGCCGGGCGATATCGACGGCATGGTGCACCTGTCCGATCTCAGCTGGGACGAGCGGGGCGAGGATGCGATCCAGAACTACCGCAAGGGCGACGTGGTTCAGGCCGTCGTCTCCGAGGTCGACGTCGAGAAGGAGCGCATCTCGCTCTCCATCAAGGGTGTGGGCGGCGACAAGTTCGCCGAGGCAACCGGCGGCGTGAAGCGCGGCTCGATCATCACCGTGACCGTGACCTCGATCGAGGACGGCGGCATTGAGGTGGAATACGAAGGCATGAAGTCCTTCATCCGCCGCTCCGATCTGTCGCGTGACCGTGCCGAACAGCGCCCCGAGCGTTTCTCGGTCGGTGACAAGGTCGACGTGCGCGTGACCAACGTGGACGCCAAGGCGCACCGTCTGGGCGTGTCCATCAAGGCCCGCGAAATCGCCGAAGAGAAGGAAGCGGTCGAGCAGTATGGCTCGTCTGACTCCGGTGCATCTCTGGGGGATATCCTGGGTGCCGCGCTCAAGGGTGACGAAAAGTAAATCTGCCTGTCAGACAGGTCAGGAGGGCCCCGCGCTGCATGGCGCGGGGCCTTTTCTTTTCGGGGCTCCTTGTGAAAGGTCCCTACGCGATCTGGTTCTCTCAGGCCCGTGCCCGGTCGTCCCGACGCCATGGCCGGTCCAGCGCAACACCTGCTGCCGTTGCCAGCAGCGCGAAGGCGTTGCCGTACCAGGGCGGGCTGCCTGGTGTCTGGGTCAGGACGGTGAGTGTCGCAACAAGGGTAGGGACGTAGAACAGGACCAGCAGGACCGGCACCAGAATCCGCGCCCAGAGTTCCCCGCGACGCAAGGGAATGACCACGAGGACAATCACCGCAACACCGAGCGCAATCCAGCCCGCTCCGGCAACGTCGAGCAACGCGCCGAAGAGAACCCGTTCACTGTCTGGCAGCTCCTCCCAGGCACGGCCAAGTGCGTCGACGTGGTAGGGCATGAATTCAGGCGAGAACAGATAGATCGCGCCCATCACGATGCTGACGATGCCGGTGATCACGTAGGATGATATGGCCGCAATCCGCATCAGCGTTGCTCCGCCCAGGTCGCGCGGGCTTGCCCGAGCAGGGACAGAACCCCATTGATACTGCTGCGGACGCTCGAATTGTACACTGCGTGCCCCCTGAATTCCTTTCGCATACCGTACCACAGGCCACACCGATGTTACCCTGATGTGGATCAGGAAGTCAGGGGCGGTCCGGCGATCAGATGGTCCTTTGTCAAGGGATGGCGCTTTTGCTAGGTGGAATAGGTCATGGGCGATCGCTCAGCCGAGGGCACAAAAGCCCCACTCGCTCGCCTCAGTTCAGCACCTCAGGCCAGTTCCTGTCCCCCGCCGCGATCCTGCCGGTGATGTCCTTTTCCCACCGGCGCTGCACACGTTTGGAGTAGTTCAGGTACAGCTTGCCATCGACGATCCGCCAGGCTTCCGGCACGGTCGAGGCTGTGTAGCCGTTGCTGACCGCCCAGGCACAATAGCCGCCGTATTGCGGGGCGTAGCGGTCCGGGTCAGCGGCAAAGGCATCGCGGTTGGCCGCGCTCGCGAAACGCCATGTCGCTCCGCGCCAGTCGTGGGTGATAGCGGGATCGCCCGCGATGGGCCTGCCTTCGGTGAAATAGGCCACCACGTCCGTGCCATCGACGGCGACACCCCCCTCGGCATAGACCTGTGGGGTCTGCGCCCGGGCCTTGCCCGCAAGGAACGGCGCCGCGGCAATGACTGTCAGGGCGGCCAGGAACGAACGGCGGGAAACGGACATGGGGGTCTCCTTCGTCTGGGAATGATGTCTTTCCCCCCAATCTGGGACAGCTTTCCGCGCCGGACCAGAGCCCACACGAAATTGTCAGCCTGCGCGATCAGGCACGGGCCAGCGTCCCCCTTCCGCGGCCCGGCACCACGACGAATCGCTCTGACCTTTCGGCAACTGAGGGGGCCATTTGCACGTCAGCCTTTGCCAACGCAGGAGGCAGCTTGCAAAAACTTCACCAAAAACAGGATGTTCTGCCCCAAAAAACCCTTCTGTGATGAACGGACCGGCTTCCCGAATGCGCGGATTTTTCCTATAGTTTGGCGCGGACAACCAAAAATATATCTCGCGGGGGGATAGCACAATGATCCGGTCAGAACTCATCCAGAAGATAGCGGATGAAAATCCGCACCTCTACCAGCGAGATGTCGAGCGGATCGTCAACACCATCTTCGACGAGATCACCGGTGCGATGGCCGGGGGCAATCGGGTCGAGCTGCGCGGCTTCGGGGCCTTTTCGGTCAAGAAACGCGATGCCCGGGTCGGACGGAACCCGCGGACGGGTGAAACCGTTCATGTCGAGGAAAAGCACGTGCCGTTCTTCAAGACCGGCAAGTTGCTTCGGGACAGGCTGAACGGGAAAAGCTGATGCGCTATGTTCGCTATTTTTGTATCGCCATTTTCGCACTGGCGCTGATCTCTGTCGCGCTGGCCAACCGCGCGATGGTGACGCTGCAGGTTCTGCCCTCCGAGGTGGCGGGCTGGTTCGCGGTCAACCCGTCTATCGACCTGCCGCTGTTCCTTGTCATCCTTGGCAGCATCGTCGCGGGCCTTCTGGTCGGCTTCATCTGGGAATGGATCCGCGAATACGGTGAACGCGCGGAGAAGGCGCGTCTGGCGCGCGAGACCCGCAGGCTGGAGCGCGAGGTTGCCCGCCTGAAGGGCGAAAAGCACCAGGGCAAGGACGAAGTGCTGGCGCTTCTCGACGAGGCCGGCTAAGGCAGGCCATGCCTTCGAACGTCAACGTGAAGATTTGCGGCGTGAAGACGCCTGCCGATATCGCGGCCGCTGTTGAGGCGGGGGCGCGCTACGTCGGCTTCAACTTCTTTGCCAGGTCCCCACGCTCGGTCAGCGTGGAAGACGCGGCCGCACTGGCCGCGGAGGTGCCCGAGGGCATCTGCAAGGTGGCCCTCGTGGTTGACCCGACCGACGCAGCGCTGGACGCGCTTCTGGCCCGCCTGCCCATCGATATGATCCAGCTTCACGGCAGTGAAACGCCCGCGCGGGTGACCGAGATCAAGGCACGGCACGGCCTGCCGGTGATGAAGGCGGTGGGCGTGGCGGACGCCGATGACCTGCAGAAACTTGACGCCTACTTGAAGGTCGCCGATCAGATACTGGTCGACGCCAAGCCGCCGAAAGATGCGGTGCTGCCCGGCGGAAACGGCCTTGCCTTCGACTGGCGGCTGATCGCCGGACGGCGCTGGCCCGTGCCGTGGATGCTGGCGGGCGGCCTGACGGCTGAGAACGTGGGCGAAGGCATCGCCATGACGGGCGCGCGGCAGGTCGATGTGGCTTCGGCCGTGGAGTCCACGCCCGGCGTCAAGGACGCCGCGTTGATCCGGGCGTTCTGCGCGGCGGCACTGGCAGATTGAGCGCGCAAAGCGCGCACGCGATTTATTGATTTGTCTCCGCCAAATCGGTTTTGCGAGGCGCTGCCTCGCGCTCCGGGACTTTATCTGGCCAGAAAGAGGGGCGATCAGATCTTCTGGTCGTAGTCTCCCACGCCGGGTTCGGTCCGGATCACCGCGTCGATGTCGTGGAAGATGGCGCGCATTTCCTCTTCGGACGTCGGGCTTTCGCAGACGACCACCAAGTTCGGCGTATTTGAGGAGGCGCGCACCAGCCCCCAGGCGCCGTTGTCGAGGATCACGCGGGCACCGTTCACGGTGACCACTTCCTTGATGGCGCGGCCCGCGATCTCTTCGCCCGCTTCATGCTTGGCCACGAGCTTCTCCACGAGGCGCGCGAGAATGTCGTATTTCTCTTCGTCCGTCGCATGGGGCGACATGGTCGGCGTGGACCAGGTGCGGGGCAGGGCGCGGCGCAGGTCGGACATGGACATATCCGGGTTGCGGTCCATCAGCTTGCAGATTTCGACGGCCACCCGCATGCCGCAATCGTAGCCGCGCCCGATGGGCTCGGCCAGGAAGTAGTGGCCCGATTTCTCGAACCCGGCCAGCGCGCCGATTTCCTTGACGCGCCGCTTCATGTGGGAGTGGCCCGTCTTCCAGTAGTCCGCCTTGATCCCGTGCTTCTGCAGCTCCGGGTCGGAGGCGAAGAGGCCGGTGGATTTCACATCCGCGACGAAGGTCGCATCGGGGTAGAGCTTGGCAAGATCGCGGGCCATGATCACGCCCACCTTGTCGGCGAATATCTCCTCGCCCTCGTCGTCCACCACGCCGCAGCGGTCGCCATCGCCGTCAAAGCCGAGTGCCAGATCGGCGCCGGAGGCTTTCACGGAGGCGCTCATGTCGTGCAGCATCTCCATCGCCTCGGGGTTCGGGTTGTAGTGGGGAAAGGTATAATCGAGCCGGTTGTGGCTCTCGACCACCTCGACGCCCAGGCGGCGGAAAAGCTCGGGTGCGAAGGCCGAGGCGGTGCCGTTCCCGGTGGCGCAGACCACCTTGAGGGGGCGTGTCATCCGGAAGTCGCCTACCAGATCGTCGAGGTAAGCCTCGCGCACACCGTCGACGAATTCGTACTTGCCGCCGTCGCGCGGCTGTCCTTCGCCGTTCAGCACGATGTCCCGCAACTCTGACATCTCGTCCGGCCCGTGGGTCAGCGGGCGTTCGAAACCCATCTTCACCCCGGTCCAGCCGTTGGGGTTGTGGCTGGCGGTAACCATGGCGACAGCAGGCGCATCCAGGTGGAACTGGGCGAAATAGGCCATGGGCGACAGCGCCGGGCCGATATCCTTGACGTGAATGCCCGCCTGCATGAGGCCAAGGATCAGCGCGTTCTTGATCGACAGCGAATAGTCGCGGTAATCGTTGCCGACCGCGATCACCGGTTCGATCCCGCGCCGGTGCATCTGGGTGCCAAGGCCTAGGCCGAGGGCCGTGATGCCGGGCAGGTTGATGTCGTCGGGGTATTTCCAGCGCGCGTCGTATTCACGGAAACCGGTGGGCGCGATCATCGGATCGCGCAGGAATGCCCAGGTGTTCTGGGCGACTTCGGGGGCGGGTTTGCGCACGGGGGGCACCTCGCGAATTGGGTCAGAAGGTGAGGGGGTATGCCTTGGCCAGCGCGTCGAACTTCATCAGCGTCGCGATGAGGTCGTGCATCTGGTCCAGCGGGATCATGTTGGGCCCGTCCGAAGGGGCGTTGTCGGGGTCTTCGTGGGTCTCGATGAAAACAGCCGCCACGCCGATCGCCGTTGCCGCACGCGCCATGACAGGGGCGAATTCGCGCTGTCCCCCCGATGAACCACCCTTGCCGCCGGGCTGCTGTACAGAGTGGGTGGCGTCCATGACCACAGGATAGCCGGTCTGGGCCATCTGCGGCAGGGACCGCATGTCCGCCACCAGCGTATTATAGCCAAAGGACGTCCCCCGCTCGGTCAGCAGGATACGCCTGTTACCGGTGCTTTCGATCTTTTCGACGATATTGGGCATGTCCCAGGGCGCAAGGAACTGGCCCTTCTTGACGTTGACGGCCTTGCCCGTCTCTCCGGCGGCCAGCAGCATGTCGGTCTGACGGCAGAGAAAAGCGGGGATCTGGAGGATGTCCACCACCTCCGCCGCGACGGCACATTGCGCTTCGGTATGCACATCCGTCAGGACCGGCACGCCGTTGGCCTTTGCCACCGATTGCAGCACCTTGAGCCCCGCGTCTATGCCAAGGCCGCGCTTGCCCTTGAGAGAAGTGCGGTTTGCCTTGTCATAGCTGGCCTTGAAGACATATTGCGCGCCCGCTGCCGCACAGGCCTCCTTCATGGTGCCCGCGATCATCTGTGCGTGGTCCTCGCTTTCGAGCTGGCAGGGGCCCGCGATCACCGTCAGGGGGCGGTCGTTTCCGATGATAACGTCACCGATCGTGGCTTGGGTCATGAAGTTACCTGTTCTCTGAGGATCGACGCTGTCAGGGACAACATAAGGTAGATGCCTGCAAAGATCAGGAAAGCCAAGATCGTGTTCTCGAATTTGCGCGGATAGGTGGGTTCCTGCGGGGCAACGGGCTGCACCGCAACGGTCAGATAGCGCACCTGGCGGCTGGCCTCGGTCCGCGCTTGTTCCATCGCCGTCTGCGCGGCCTGCAGCTGCATGTCGGCATTGGCCAGATCGGCCTGCGCCAGCTGCATGGTCACCGCTTTCTCGGCCAGAGAGTTCTCGCCTTCGGTGGCGCTGTTCATCTTCTGGCGTAGTTTCTCAAGCTGGTCATTCAGGCGGCGCACGTCCCCCTGCGCGCCTTCGACCTTGGCGCGGTTGGGCCTTGCGTTGTCCAGCAGCGCAGCAAGTTCCAACTGTTTCTCGATCAGCAGCGTTTCATAGTTGCTGATCTGGCCGCGGATGGCGGCAATCTCGGCCTCGGGGTCGACACCGTTCTCGATCTGCAGACGGATCAGCGCCTCCTGCGCGTCGCGGCGGTTCTGCTGGGCCTTTTCGAAGCCGTCGAGCGCGTCTTTCATCCCGTCCTCGCGCTTCTTCTGGCTCAGTTCGTTCACCCGCTCTTCTGCGTATTTGATAAGGCTCTTGGAGAAATTTGCAGAGACCTGCGGATCGGCGGCGATCACTTCCATGCGGATCACGCCCTCGGTCGGATCGTAGCCGATCTTCACGTTCTTCTTGTAGATCTTGTAGGCTTCCTCGCTCGTCGAATTCGGTTCCAGCCTCTGGATCGGGTCGATCATCTCGTTCGCGAAATGGCCCTTGAAGCCTTCGTCCGCGTTGAGGCGCAGCATGGCGTCCTTGGATTGCAGATAGGCCTGCGTGGCGATGCTGTCGGCGGAATTGGCGAATTGCGTGGGCAGGATGCCGCCAAAGGGGCTGGCGCCCCCGCCGCCCTCGCTCTGGATGATCAGGAACTGGCTGGTGGTCGCATACATCGGTGTCGCGATCTTGTAAAAGTAGAAGCCCGCGATGAAGGTCGGCAGCATCACAAAAAAGGCCAGCCGGGTCAGCAACAGTCCAAGCTTGCGGCGGCGGCGGCGCGAGATGTCGCGCTGGATTTCCGAGATTTCGCGCTGACGGCGTTCCGTCGGGCTCATCTCCGTCGCGGGCAGCTTCACGCCGCCTGCGGGCACGGTCTGGGGCAGTTGCACACGCCCTGCGGGTGCTGGCTCCGCGCCTACCTCACCTTTTTTTCCGTCGTTCGATGGAACGACAAGCTCAAGCATATTGGAGCGCTGGAAAGGGTCGATGCCCTGTTTACGCAACAGGCTTATCGCATCGAAATCCGATGTGGGTGCCAGCCCGTGTTTCTGCGCGACGCGCCGCGCCAGCCGCAGTTGACGGCCAGTCAGACCCTCGCGGCGGATCGCATCTATGTCGGTCTCGCCCGCAACCTCGCTGGCCGAGGCTACCTCGCCTTCCCGTGCCGTCGCCTTGGGCGCGCTTGGCGCCTCGGGCTTTTCGTTGGGTTTCGGGGCCGGTTTGACGTCGGCTGCCGGAACCGGTTTCACTTCGGCAGAGGGCACAGGCGTCGGCACCGGGCGCGGCTTCGGCGGCTCCTTGAACTCCTCGGCGCGCACGGCCGAGCTGAGCTTGACGCTCGTGGGGGCGTCGCCGGCGGTCTCCGACGCCGGGGTGCTCCGCTTGATGCGGAATTTTCTAGCCTTGGGTTTCGTAGTCATAGAGCTGTTTCGCTTCTTCCAAGGTATCGAACATATGCAGCTGCCCGTTCAGCAACACGGCGGCGGAACGGGCGAATTTTTCAAGTGTGGAGGGCTGGTGCGAGACGATGACGATCGTCGTCGTGCGCAGCCGTTCCTGCAGGATTTCCCCGGCCTTGCGGTTGAATTCAACGTCCGTCGCGCCCGGCATCCCCTCGTCGATCAGGTACATGTCGAAATCGAGCGCCAGCATCAGCGCAAAGGAAAACCTCGAGCGCATGCCTGAGGAATAGGTGCCCAGCGGCTGGTCGAAATACTCGCCCAGCCCGCACAGCCAGCGGCAGAAGCTTTCAACGTAGTCGGGGTCAAGCCCGTAGAGCCGCGCGATATAGCGGGCGTTCTCCATGGCCGAGACCTTGGTCACCACGCCTCCCATGAACCCCAACGGAAAGGAGATGTTGCAGCTGCGCCGGATTTCCCCCTCGTCGGGTTTCTCAAGCCCTGCCATCATGTTGATGAGCGTGGTCTTGCCCGTGCCGTTGGGCGCGAGGATGCCCAGCGACTTGCCCAGCGGCACGCGGAACGACACCTTGTCCAGGATCACTTTGTGGTGTGACCCCGTCCAAAAGGACTTGGATACGTTCTCGAATTCCAGCATGCCTGCTCCGGTTGCTGTACTGGTGTGTTCTGCCTCGTCCTCTTGTGCCAGAGGTTAAAGGTCGGTTTACACCGGGACTTTGGCGACATTATGGCCGAAAGTCTTGTCGCAACACAACGAAGGATTGGTTAACGGGGCCTTTCGCCCCGTCCCCGTTCTCAGACGATCGCCTGCCAGACAAGGCCCGCCGCGATGGCGCCGACAAGCGCGAAGGCGAGGTAGGCGGCAAAGACACGCGGCTTGACCAGCGCCCAGACCGCGATGGCCGCCGGAATGCAGCTGACCCCGCCCGCGATCACGAAGGACATCGCGGCACCTTGGCTCATGCCCTGCTGGAGGAGCGCATCGACCAGCGGCACGGCGGCATAGCCGTTGAGATAGGCAGGTGCACCGACAATGGCACCCAGCAGGATCGGAGCGATCCCGTCGCCGCCCAGCACCCGCGCGATCATCTCTGCGGGCAGGTAACGCAGCATCAGCGCCTCGATCAGGTAAGCCAGCGTCAGCCACTTGGTCAGGAACAGCGCGTTGTCGAGCGCGGTCCTGCCAAAGGTCTGCCGCCGCTCCGCCACCTGCCAGAAGCGCCAGACAGGCGTGCCCGAAAAGGGCTTCTTGGCCGAACAGCAACCACTTACAGCGGGTGTGGCGCGCAGCGGATCGGCGAAAACCGGGGAGTGCGCGGTGAACATCACGGCAAAACCGCCCATCATGCCGATGCCGATTGCCGCAAAGGTCTTGGCCAGAGCGAAATCGAACCCCAGCGTGCCCGAGGTGATGGCGAACATCGCCGGATCCATCAACGGCGAGGCCAGCCAGAACGCCATGACCGCGCCCAGCGGTGCGCCCACGGCAAGCAGCGCGGCGATGAAGGGGATCACTTCGCAGGAGCAGAAGGGCGACAGCCCGCCCAGCAGGGCCGCCATGACGATCATCCGCGCTGGATTGCCCTCGAAGGCGCGGGCCAGAAGGTTTTCGGCACCGGTGGCCTTGAGGTACGCCACCGCGAGGACCGCAAAGGCGATGAACGGGGCCGTGTGGCCAAGGGCCGTAACGGTAAAGCGCACCGTTTCCCCCAGCGTTTCAGGTGCCAGCACCGCGACAAGCGCCAGGATCACCGCAATCGCGCCCCATGCACCGGGGGTCCAGCGGCGCGAAAAGGCGGCAGTTGTCTGGGTCGTATCAGCCATGATCGTGATCCTTGTGAGGGGAAGCGGCATCCGCGCAGCATTCGGTCAGCAGGAAGTTGGCCAGCGCCTCGACTTCCCGGTAGGCGACGGCGGCGCAGATGATGCTGCGCCCCTGCCGCTTCTGTTTGACAAGACCGGCGGCGGCCAGAAGCTTGAGGTGGTGTGTCAGGGTCGAACCGGTCACGCCGGTCTTCTCTCCCAATTCACCGATGGTCAGCCCATCCGGCCCAGCCCTTACGAGGCTGCGCAGCACGGAAAGCCTCTGTTCCGATCCAAGCGCGGCAAAGCTGGCGGCGGCGAGGGTGAGCGGGGGTGTGGGGAGCGAGTCGGTTTTCATATTTCTAGAATTATCGAAATGATGGCCGCGATCAAGCTTTATTTCTAAATCTGTCGAAATGATTTTCGGCGCACAGCTGCCCGCGCCCCCGAAAAACGCCGATCTCAAGGCTGCAACTCGCCCGCCGCGCACCCGCTTTCTTTGAAAGAAAGCGGCCGGGAACCTTGAATGTTTCCGATCCCGCGACGCACCCACAGAAAAACACCCTCACACCTTGGTCTCGCGCCAAAAAGACGTATCTCCCTCCCCATGAAGGACATCCGCGAAGACCTGCGCGCCTGCACCCTCTGCGCCGACCGCTTTGCCGCAACCGCCACGGCGCACCGCCCCAACCCGGTGGTCTGGTTTGCCCCCGGTGCACGCATCCTCATCGCGTCGCAAGCCCCGGGCCTGCGCGTGCACGAGGCCAACACGCCCTTCTGGGACGCCTCCGGCAAGCGCCTGCGCGACTGGCTCGGCATGGATGAAGATACCTTCTACGACCGCTCGAAAGTGGCGATCATCCCCATGGGCTTCTGCTTTCCCGGCTACGACGCCAAGGGCAGCGACCTGCCACCGCCGCCCCTTTGCTGGAAGACATGGCGCCAGCCCGCGCTCGACATGGTGCCCGAGATCCGCCTGACAGTGCTCATCGGCGGCTACGCCATGCGCTACCACCTGCCCGGTTTCACCAAAGTGACCGAGGCCGTCGCAGGCTGGCGCGACCATCCGCCCGGCGTCTTTGCCTTGCCTCATCCGTCCTGGCGCAATACCGGATGGCTGAAGAAGAACCCGTGGTTCGAGGCGGAGGTCGTGCCCCGCCTGCAATCCGCGGTGAAAGAGGTATTGAATGACTGACCTGACCCCCCTCGACGAGGCCCACGCCGCCATGATCGCTGCCGAGGACGACGATACCGCGCGCCTGCGCTTTTACGAACGCATCGCGGATGTCGAGCTGTTCCTGCTGCTCGAGGCCGAGCCGGATGATGATCAGGTGACGCCTGTCCTGCTCGACGACGGCTACGTGCTGGTCTTTGACCGTGCCGAGCGCCTCGCGGCCTACGTCGGCGAAACCGCCCCCTACGTGGCGCTGTCGGGCCGCGCGATTGCCGGGATGCTCGACGGGCAGGACCTCGGCATGGCCGTCAACATCGGCGTTGCCTCCTCCGAAATCCTGTTGCCCGCCGGTGCCGTGGCGTGGCTGCGCGACACGCTGGCCAACGAAGCCGGAGAGGTCGAGGCGCGGATCGAACGTGTCCTGCCGCCCAAGGGCCTGCCCGAAACCCTGATCGCCGCCATCGACGCCAAGCTCGCCACCGCCACGGCCATGGCCGCAGGGGCCTACCTTGTCGCCGTCGAGTATCAAGGCGGCGGACGCGGGCACCTCCTGGCCTTCATCGGCGCGATCCCCCGCGCGCAGGACGCGCTGGTGCGCGCGGCCTCCGAAGCGCTGACCTTTTCCGGCATAGAGGCGGGTGCGATGGACGTGGGCTTCTTCGAACCCGGTGACCCTACCGTTGAGAAACTCGCGAAGGTCGGCCTGCGCTTCGACCTGCCGCAGGGCGAGGGATTGCAACATACCCCCCGGATGCCGCCGGGCATGGACCCTGCAAAACCGCCGATCCTGAAATAATCGGGGCCGCCAGCCCACGGCGGATCACCAACCGGTCACGAAGCCGGGAGATCACGCAGCCGTGCAGTGATCGCGACCCGCCCTTTACCTAGCTTGGCGTGGAACGCATCATCAGCCCAAGGAGCGCATCCATGAACCGTTTCACCCTGACCCTTGCTGCCGCCGCAACCGCCCTCAGCCTCGCGGGGCAGGCCTTCGCGGGCGAGCAATACGTCGACGGCACAGGTTTCGCCGTCTCCGGCTACGATGTGGTCGCCTACTTCGACCTCAATCAAAACCCGGTGGGTACCGCCCAGCCCGCCGCCGTTCCCGGCAAGGCCGACATCACCGCCGACTACAACGGCGCCACCTTCGCCTTCTCGACCGAGGCCAACCGCGACAGGTTCCTCGCCAATCCTGCGCAATACGCGCCGCAATACGACGGCCATTGCGCCTACGGCGTCAGCAAGGGCGGCAAGGTGCCCGGCAACCCGAACCTCTGGCGGATCGTGGACGGCAAGCTCTATCTGAATATCACCAAGAATGTCGTGGGTTTCTGGGAAGAGGATATTCCCGGCAACATCACCCTGGCCGAGGGCAACTGGACGTCCATTGAACCGACCCCGGGTTCCGACCGCCCGATCCCCGATTTCAGCTCCTCCGCGCCGGTGAAATGACGTCGGAGCGCGATAAGGTATTCTCCCCGTCGCGCGCCGCGCGGCGGGGTTTCCTGTTCTCGGGCCTCGCCGTCGCTGGCCTTGCCGCCTTTGCCGCAGCGCGCTGGTTCAACGTTGGGGCAGAGCTGACTGAAAACGATCTGACCGCGCCCGAGGCGCTGCTTGCCGCGCAGGAAGGCGAGGTGATCCTCGTCGACATCCGCAGACCTGACGAATGGGCGCGCACCGGCGTGGGTGAGGGGGCGGTGCCTCTCGACATGCGGCGGCCGGACTTCGTGCTGGCATTGGCGGAACTTACCGGTGGTGACACGGCCACGCCCGTCGCCCTGATCTGCGCGCGCGGCGTGCGCTCCGCCCGCCTTGCGCGTCGGCTGGCGGAGGCGGGTTTCACCAATGTCCTCGACGTCCCCGAAGGCATGATGGGCTCCGGCGCGGGGCCGGGGTGGCTCGCCCGTGGCCTGCCTGTCACTGACGTGGAGTAACACGCAATTCTCTTGCAAGAGAATTGCCAAGGCTTTTGCAAAAGCCTTGTCCGCACCCAACCTATTCCGCCGGAACACCTGCCGATAGTTCCGCCCGGATCTCCGCCCGCGCCGTTCGCGCCCGCGCCACGATGGCCGGTTCGCGCAGCGTATAGGGGCTGTGCAGCGCCAAAGAACGCGGCGCCCCCCTTGCGAGATTCACACCCGACAGCGCCGACAGCGGCACCGCCAGCAACAAGCTCGCCGCGATGGGAATAAGCCAGAGCGACACCAGCCCCGATACAAGCCCCAGCGTCAGGACAATACCGATCGCCGTCTCCAGCCAGTGAAACTTCACCAGAGTCATGAGCGGATACCGCTGCACGTCCCGCCGCTGCGGGGCCCAGGCTTCCGACCGCGTCAGCGCTGCCCGCAGAACTGACTTGGTCTGCTGGATCATCATGATGGGCGCATAGGCGACCGACAAAAGTACCTCCGTCAGGAATGCCCCCAGAAAAGCCCCGTGCCCCCCAAAGATGCGCGTTGCCGCGGGCACCGCCGAGATGATCGCCGCACCGACAATCTTGGGCGTCAGCAGCATGGCGTACATGATCACCAGGAACACCGCGCTGTCGATATGGCTCATCGCCGGGGGCCAGTCGGGGAACAGAGGGTTCGCCTCGTTGAAATAGCGGATCACGTTGGTCTCCGCGTCCTTGCCCAGCAACGCCCAAAAGACCAGCAGCAGGAACCACGCGGGCGACAGCAGGTAACTCACAGCGCCATGCAGCAAATGAAACCGCGATACCGGGTGCAGCCCGGCGGTCCGCAACAGCCGCAAATGCTGCAAATTGCCCCGGCACCAGCGCCGGTCGCGCAGCGTGTAGTCGATCAGCGTCGCGGGCGTCTCCTCGAAACTTCCCGTCACACGCGGCCGGAAACGCACCCGCCAGCCCGCGCGGCGCAACAGCCCTGCCTCGACAAAGTCGTGGCTCAGGATCAGGTCGTCGCGGCCTCGCGACGTCAGATGCGGCAGCCCGGCGCTTTGCGCAAAGGCCCGGATGCGGATGATCGCGTTATGACCCCAGTAATTTCCCTCCGACCGCGACCAGAGCGCCAGCCCTTCCGCCAGCAGCCAGCCGTAGGCGATGTTGGAGAACTGTTGCAGCCGGGCGAACAGCGTCTCGGCCCCGATCAGCATCGGGAAGGACTGGATCAGCCCCGCGTCCGGATCGGCGGAAAGCTCGCTCGCCAGCCGCTCGATGGCGCGGCCTGTCATCAGGCTGTCGGCATCCAGCACCAGCATCGCGTCATAGGCAGCACCCCAACCCGTGACCCAGTCAACGATATTCCCGACCTTCTTGTCCGTATTCTCAGCGCGCCGCCGGTAGTGGACAGGGAAGCGCGCCGTGGCCGCAAGCCGCTGGTAAGCCTGCCATTCCTGCGCCGCGATCCTCTCGTCCCGCGTGTCCGACAGCACGAAGAGCGTGTAGCGATGAGGACCATTGCGCGCCGCCAGATCATCGAGCATCGCGGCGGCATTGCCGAAAACGTCCCAGGGCACCTCGTTGTAGACGGGCACCAGCAGCGCCACGTCCAGCGGCGCGACGCTTGCAGGCGCGCGCTGTTGCGATTGCTCGCGCGCCAGCAGCCCCGCAATCGCGACACCCACCGTGCTGACCGACAGCGTCACCCAGACAAAGGTCGCCCCGATCATGCTCAGCAGCAACCACTCAAGCCCCGTCATCCCGGCACCCGCAAGCCATGCGTAAAGCCCGTAGAGCAGGAGAACGGTCCCGATCAGCGCGGGCAGGAAGGTGGCCACACGCCAGAGCGTCGGGCTGACGGGCGCAGGGGCAGAGACACGCGGCGTCGGGGCCGCACGCAGATCCTGCGCCCGCATTTCGAGCGGCGCGCGCGGCGGCATGGCCGAGGGGAAGGGTGCCGCATCGCTCATGCCGCGGTCCACCGGTAAAGCCAGACCTCGCTCAGCGCCTCGCCCCCCAGCCGCAACTGCGCCCGAAACTCTGCCAGCGTCGCCTCGCCCGGCGTGAAGGTGAAGGCCAGGCGCGGCCCGCCTGTCTCTGGGTTGCGCTGGACGATGCCGGGGCTCACCTCACCGTGTGATGCGCGCACCAAAACCTCGATCTCGGCCAGATCGTCCGGCATCCGGTCCGACGGCGCAAAGTCGATGGCGACGATCTGCCCGCCCTCAGGCCGTCCGCCCATCGCGGTGTTCAAAACCTTGACCGGCACATCCGCCGTCGCCGCCACCGGGTCCGCACCCCAGTGCAGCGTGTAGGACATCGCGTGCTCGGTCCCGGCCAGGATCGGCTGCGCGGGCTGCCAGTAGCTGACGATGTTGTCGTATATCTCCAGATCGGCGGGGATCTCGACAAGCGTCACACTGCCCGGTCCCCAGTCCTCCCCCGGCGTGATCCAGACCGCCGGACGGTTGTGGTAAAGCGCCTCCAGATCATTGAAATCCGAGAACTTCCGCTTGCGTTGGCAAAGGCCGAAGCCGCGCGGGTTCACGTCCGAAAACGCGCTGATTTGCAGGCTCTTCGGATTGGCCAGCGGTCGCCAGATCACCTCGCCCGCCCCGTTGTGAATGAGCAGCCCGTCGCTGTCATGCACGGCCGGGCGGAAATCCGAGAAACGCTCGCGCATCGTGCTGTCGAACAGAAACATCGACGTCAGCGGCGCGATGCCCACATGAGTGAGGTCCGCCCGCGCGAAGATCGTCGCGGATACCTGCATCTCCAACACCGTGCCATGGGTGATCTCGAACCGGTAGGCCCCCGTGCAGGACGGGCTGTCGAGCAGGGCATGAAGCACGACGGTATCGCTGCCCGGTGCGGGTGCCTCCAGCCAGAAGGTCGTGAAATCGGGAAACTCCTCGCCCATGGGATCGCCGGTCTTGAGCGCCAGTCCCCGCGCCGACAGCCCGTAAATCTCGCCCGTCCCGATCCCCCGAAAGTAACTCGCCCCCTGGAAAACCGCGTATTCCTGGAAAATCCCCTTCTTCTCCAGCTCCGCCCGCAGGCGCAGGCCGGAATAGCCAAGCGTCCCGTCGATCTCGACATCCGGAAACTTGTCCGTCGTATCGAACACACCCATGTCGAAGGCCAGAGGCCGGACCGCGCCGTTCTCGACCACATGGATCGCCACCGGTTGCGGAAAGTAGAGCCCCGGGGGAAACACATCGACCCGCTGGGGCAGGTCGGTCCCCTCCCACAGCGCATTCCGACTGTCGAACCAGATCTTGCGGTACTGGTCATAGCTCAGGTCCCGCCAGGTTTGCGGGATCAGCGGGCGCGGCTGGTATGGCTCTGCTGCCAGCGCGCGGGCGCGGTCTCTGACCGTCTCGGGGCCGAAACCGCCCACGGCGTACCCCAATTGCAGGCCCGGCTCGCTGGCCAGGGCGGCGACAGGCGTTGCGGCAAGGGCGGCAAGAGCCTTCAACACATCGCGCCGGATCATGGCTTGGCCTTCCCGCGCCAGGGCTGCGACTTGAACCAGCCCGCGCCATAGGCCACCGCAACAAGCACCATCGCGCCCAGCAGGTTGACCAGGATCGTGATGCCCCAGTCGCGCCCGTAGACATCCATCACGAACCCCAAGAACCGCGCGATGAACATCGACACGACGAAAACGGCAAGGCTCTGCTGCCCGACCTTCAGGATCACCGCCAGCATTCGGCCCCAGCCCCGCGCCAGGGCACCGTCACCAGAGGGCCGCAGCCGGTCGCCCCCATCGCCGGCCAGCACCCAGCAGATGTAGGCAAGGCTCAGGAAATGCACGTAGCGCAAGATGCCAAAGTCCGACTTGTCGATCAGCGGGGCATAGGCGGCACGCCAGTCGCTTGCCCAGCCAAGCTCAAGCTCGCGCACCCCGATGCTGCTGAGCGGGACATTCGCCAGCACCAGCAGCGCGGCCAGCGCGAAAAGCGCGGGCGTCACCGGCGGCGGCGGCAGCCAGCCGCGCATGAAGGCAAAGCCCGTGAAGAAGATCAGCTGCCAGCCGAAAGGGTTGAAAAACCACGTCCTGTCCGTCCAGGGCTCCGCCGGCAAGGCAAGGTGCAGATGCCCAAGCCCCAGCCCTTCCATCAGGGCCGCCTGGCCCATCAGCCAGACGCCGATGACAAAGGCCGCCACCAGCCGCAGGTCCACCCGCGCCAGCGCCATGACCACCGGCATCATCAGCAGCACCACCATGTACATCGGCAGGATGTCGAAATAATTCGGCACCCAGCGCAGGGTCATCAGGCTCAGCAGCATGTCGGGATTGTCCCACTTGTCGCTCTCGACGAAAATCATCCAGAGGTTCAGCTGGCCCCAGTAATTCCGCCCCGTGATCTCGAGGTCCGTCAGGAAGACGCACAGCGCCAGCGTGGCAAAGAACAGCCCGATATGCGCCCAGTAGACCTGCCAGACCCGGAACAGCACCCGCGCCGTGCCCATGAGCCAGCCCTTGCGCACAAATGCCCCGCCAAAGGCAATGGCCGAGGCCATGCCCGAGCAGAAGACGAAAATCTCGGTCGCGTCCGAGAACCCCCAGCGCGCCGGGATCCAGAGGGTGAACAGGTTCCCCGGCGTATGTGCCATGAGGATGATGAACATCGCGATGCCGCGAAAGAAGTCGAGCCGCAGGTCGCGCGTCCGCGTGGCCGACCGCTCCCCAAGGGCGGTGACGGGGCGGGAGTCGATCTGGCTTGTGTCGGCGAGGCTCATCTGGCTGCGGGCCCGAAATTACTGCGCGGGAATGCGCCGCGCGCGCGCGATCTGGTCGAACCGGGTGGCGGCAAAGCGGTCTTCGCGTCCGCCGCGCAGGGCAAGCCTCTCCAGCAGGACCTGTTCTGCCGCGTCGAAATGGCCCGCGCGCAGGCCCGCGTCAATGGTCATGCGCTCAAAGACGTCGCGCTGCGCGTGACTACCCCCGATTGTCTGCATTTTTGGGCGGGCTTTTGCCAATCGGGTGAAAGCCTCGCCATAGCGGCCCTCTGCAAAGGCATTGAGCCCCGACAGCGCTGTCACCCCCGGATCGGCCACGCGCGTGGCCATGTCGCCCGTCTTCTTCGCGTCGCGGGCGAACCGGGCGGCCATGGCGGCGCTGGCCTCACCCTTGCCGGCGCCCGCTAGGGCCAGCTGGTAATGCAGATCGGCAAAGACCAGACAGCCGTCGTCGATGCGCGTCTCGGCCAGTGTCCCCAGTTCCTCCCAGCGCTTGCCCACGTCCCGCCCCTCCAGCTCCAGCCGCATCAGCAGCGAGGTGGCATTGGCGATGTCGCGATAGTCGTCGGTCCTGTCGGCGCGGATCTGGCTGTCATAAAGATCCAGCGCCGTATCCATCTCGCCCCGGTCCAGATGCAACAGCGCCTTGTGCCACCACACGTGATAGCGAAAGTTGTTCGACCCGTCCCAGGCGCTCCGGTGATCCTCGATCAGCGCGATCCCCGCATCCGGTTCGGCCCGCATGTCATGCACATGCGCCACCGCGTGCAACCCCCAGGCATCGTCGGGCGCATAGGTCAGCCCCGCGCGACCGGCCAGCTCGGCGGCGGCATAATCACCTGTTTCCTCTATCGCAAAGGCATGACAGCCCATCATGTAGCCCCGCAAGGGATGGTCGCAGGGATGCGCGGGCATCACCCGCTCGACCGAGCTGCGCATGCCCGCCGCATCGCCAAGAATGAAACGGATCGCCTGGATTGCCTTGGCCGTCAGCGAATCTTGCGGGGTGTCGTCAAGGATGCTCTCCAACGCCGCGACCGCCCCCGTCGGGCTGTCCGCCAACCAGTGATCGAGCGCTGCAATCCACGTCCGCTCCCGCGTACTGATCTCAGCCTCCCGCGCCGCGGCATGCGCCGCACTTCGCGCGTCCTCAGCCACCTGCCACATCTCAGCCCGCCCCAGCATCAGCGAGAAGAGCCCCCGCGCCGCGTGCCCCATGGCAAAGCCCGGCTCTGCGCTCAGCACGTCACCCAGATGCTGCGGTGTTGCCGGTTTATGGGCCAGAAACGCGCGGATCATCGCGTTCCAGCTGTCCACGCTGGCCGCGTGTTCCAGCGTCACCGGGGCGTCGCAGATATCGGTTTTCATGGGGCAGGCCTCTCGCAGTCTGTCGTCCTGCCTTAGAGGTACGCGCAAACGCGGATTCTAAGAACGCCCGCACCCCCGGTCACACGTCAACGTGAAGTTGCTGGGCGCTTTCGTGAGAATCCGTGACAAAATCCGCTTGAATTACGCGGATTTACGGCAGGTTTCTGCACATCGGGCCGGTTTTCGCCGGTTTCACTTGCCCGATTTCCGGGCATCCGGCCCCCATGTTTCAAGCACCTCGTCGGTATCCTGCCCGAAACGGGGCGGCGGCCGGTCATAGCGGACGGGCGTCGCCGAGAATTTCAGCGGATTTCCCAGCAACCGCAGCGCGCCGCCCTCGACATCCGCGCGGGGCACTTCCACAACCGCGCCGCGCGCTTCCGCCTGATCCGACGTCAAAGCCTCTTCGATGTTGTTGATCGGCCCGCAGGGCACCTTGACCGCCTGCAGCGCCGCGACAAGCGCGTCCTTCTCCATCCCCCTCATCGCGGGCACGATCCGGTCCATCAGCGCCGCCCGGTTCTCGATCCGGCCAAGGTTCGTGGCGAAACGCGTGTCCGATGGCAGCTCGGGCAGCCCGATCACATCCGCGAACCGCGCAAACTGCGCGTCATTACCAACCGCCAGCAGGAAATGCCCGTCCGAACATTCGAAGGCATCGTAGGGCACGATATTGGGATGCGCGTTCCCCCGCCGCTCGGGCAACTGGCCCGAGGTCAGGTAATTCGTGCCCTCATTGACCAGCCATGCCATCGAGGCATCGACCAGCGCCAAGTCGATATGCTGGCCCTCGCCCGTCCTGTCGCGGTGGCGCAAGGCGGCAAGGATACCGATGGTGGCATACATCCCGCACATCACGTCCGCGATCCCCACACCCACCTTCATCGGCGGCCCCTCCGGTGCCCCGGTGATCGACATGATCCCCGAATACCCCTGCGCCATCAGGTCATAGCCCGGCCGGTCCCGGTTCGGCCCGGTCTGCCCGAAACCCGAGATCGAGCAATATACAAGCGCCGGGTGCGCCGCACAAAGCGTCTCGTGGTCCAGCCCGTATTTCCGCAGGCCCCCGGGTTTGAAATTCTCGACCAAGACGTCGGCGCGGACGGCAAGGTGACGGAGCACGCGTTGCCCATCCTCGGTGCCGATATCGACGCTAATCGACCGCTTGTTGCGATTGGCCGCCATGAAATAGGCCGACAGGTCGGTGCGATCACCCTGCCTGTCGCGGGCATAGTTCGGCCCCCAGCCGCGCGTGTCGTCGCCCCCCGACTTCGGGTTCTCCACCTTGACGACCGTTGCCCCAAGGTCGCCCAGCAACTGCGTGCAGGTCGGTCCCGCGAGGATGCGGCTGAGATCGAGAACGAAAACCCCGTCGAGCGCGCCCCTAGATGCGCCCATCGTAGGCTCCGCGGTCGATGACGGCGGCAATCACGGTAAAGGTCTCGGCCTGAAGCGCCTTCGTCAAAGCTTTCTCCAGCCCCGCGCGGCTGCGCACGGTCACGCCCGCGCCGCCAAAGGCCACGCCCATCGCCGCGAAATTATGCTGCGCGAAATCCACCCCGTGATTGGCCAGCTGCCGCTCGCGCTGCTTTTTCTCGATCAGCGCCAGCGAGGCATCGACAAACACGACGAAAATCGGATTGAGGTCCAGCTCCGCCGCCGTGGCAAGCTCTCCCGCCACCATCAGGAACCCAGCGTCACCCGAGAAAGACACCACGGGCCGCTTGGGCTCGGCGATCTTGGCACCGATGGCCATCGGCACGGCGCACCCCATGGTGCAAAGCGCCGAGGATTGCATCAGTTCGCGCGGCGCATAGCATTCCCACATCTGGCTCAGCAGGATGCGGTGCGCGCCGCTGTCGGCACTCGCAATCGTGTCGCGCGGCAAGACCTTGCGGCAGGTGTCGATGATCGCGGCCGGGCCCCAGTCCTCGTCTGTCGAGAAAGCCTTGGCCAGCGCCGCCTTGACCGCGTCGATCTCGCCTCCGGCCCAGGTGTCCCGCCCGTCGAGCCCGTCACTCAGCGCGCCCAGCGTAGCGGCGCAATCGGTGACGAAGTTCAGCGTGGACTGGTGCATGTAGTGGTGATTGGGCGCTGCGGTGATGTCGATCACGTTCTGCCGGTCCGGATGCCAGACATCCCGCCAGCCGGGCCGCATCTCGATCGGGTCATACCCCACGCAGATAATCAGGTCGGCCTGCTGCACGAATGGCACCAGCGTCTTGTCCGCCAGCGGCGACAACCCCGCGCCGCCAAGTGACAGCGGATGATCCTCGGGGATGATCCCCTTGGCCTTGTAGGTGGCGATCACCGGGACGTTGTGATCCTCCGCGAACTCACGCACCGACATCTCCGCGTGCTGGTTCAGCGCATCCACACCCACGATCATCACCGGCCGCGTGGCGTTCTCAAGCCAGCCGCGGGCGATGGCGAGATCGGTCCCCGAAGGTGCCGCCGCACTCGCCGCCCTGCGCGGCGGCGGGGCATCCGCCGCGATCTGCGTGTTTGCCACGGTGATCGGCACATCGATATGCACCGGCCCCATGCGTCCCTCGGTGGCGATGGCCACCGCCTTGTCCGCGATCACATGCGCCGCATCGGCGGTGAGCGAGAAGGTCGCCTTGGTAATGGGCCGGAACACCGCCTGCTGATCGACGACCTGATGGGTGTAGGTCTGCACCTCGCCCGGGTCCATGCAGCCCGACAGCACGATCAACGGCACCTGGTCCTGCAGCGCGTTGGCAACCGTGTTCACCCCGTTCAGCGTGCCGGGCCCGATGGTGCCCACGAGGATCGCGGGCGCATGGTCGCGGTGGTGCACGCCCTCGGCGATGAAGCCCGCCGCGTTCTCGTGCTTGGCAAGGATGAACCGGATACCCGCCGCCTCCAGCGCGTCAATCAGAGTAAGCACCTCGCCCCCCGGCATGCCAAAGGCGGTCCGGCACCCCGCTGCAAAAAGACGGCGGGCAAGGGCATCGGCGGCGCGGATCATCTGCGTCATGGGTTCGGCTTTCGCTTGGGTCCCATTGGTTCAACCACGTCCGCAAGCGCGGCGCAATTCACTGTTCTGTTGGCTTTGTTGCAGCTTGGGAAACAGACTTTTTCGAACGCGGCGCCCAACTCCGGGCAATGGGCGCAATTCTGACCGGTTGAGCAAAGGATCCGCAGCGCGTCCGACACAAGCGATTTTCATTGCCAGCGGGTCGCGCCGAGCATATGAACAAAGAGTGAACATCTAATCGGAAGGCTTGCACCGATGACAGACACCCCCGAACACTGCCGCGACTTTGATTTCGAAATAGGCACCTGGCACGTCCGTCATCGCCGCCTCAGGGAACGGCTCACCGGCTGCACCGACTGGGAAAGCTTCGAGGGCACCGCCGAGATGCGCCCGGTGCTGGGCGGCAACGGAAATATCGAGGACAATCTGCTGCATTTCCCCGGCGGCAGCTACCGCGCCATCGCGATCCGCTCCTACGATACGCAAAGCCGCAACTGGGCGATCTGGTGGCTGGCGACGGATGATCCGCACCGCATCGACGTTCCCGTCATCGGCCGGTTCGAGAACGGCACAGGCACCTTCATCGCCCGCGAAACGCTGAGGGACCAGCCCATCCTGGTCCGTTTCCTCTGGCTTCACACGGAAACCGCCACCCCGCGTTGGGAACAGGCGATGTCACCCGATGAAGGGCAAAGCTGGGAAACCAACTGGACGATGGATTTCCGCCGCGCCTGAGCGCCGTCAGCGCCGCCGGTCACGGCGCGAGGACATCGGCTGGAACGCCACGCCCACATGCGCCTCGCAATAGGGCTTGCCCTGTTTCACCGGCAGCCCGCAGAACCAAAAATCTTCGGTCGCCGGATCGCCAACGGGCCACTTGCAGGTCCGCTCAGTCAGTTCCATCAGGCTGATCTTCTTGGCCTTCTTCTCGACCTCGTTGACCTTGGCCAAGGCCTCCGGGCTGATCTCGTTGGCCGAGGGCTGGGGCGGCAGGGGCTGGCCTGCGGGGATGATCTGCTTGCGCGCGGGCAGGGTGGAGCGCGGCGGCGCGGCGGCCTCGGTCTTCATCTCCACTGGCTCCGCCTTGGGTGCGGCCTTGGGCTTGGCCTCTGCCTTTGGGGCGGCCTTGGCCTTGGGCTTGGTCTCTGTCTTGGCGGGGCCAGCACCGGTCGCGCGGTTCGACAGGCCCAGCCGGTGCACCTTGCCGATGACCGCGTTGCGCGTGACGCCGCCAAGCTCCTTGGCGATCTGGCTGGCGGACTGGCCTTCGCCCCACATCCGCTTCAGTGTTTCAACGCGCTCATCGGTCCAGGACATCGGCAGTCTCTCTTGTTCAAAAAGCGGCCCCCTGGCCGCTTTGTCGTTTATCAGCGCCTAATACTAAACCTCTGACGCCTGCGTGCAAGGGAGGAAGCGTCAGACCGAGGTCGTTGGACGCGGCGGCACGACCTTTTTCACCCGCGCTTCCCGGAAGGCAAGCAGCAGCGCCCCCGCGATGATGATCCCCGCCCCTGTCAGCGTGACCGCATCGGGGATCACACGGAAGAACAACACATCGTAAAGGGCCGCGAAAATCAGCGTGCCATAGCTGAAGGGCGCGACGAAACTCGCCTCGGCCCGCGCCATCCCGTTGACGAAAAACGCCTGTGCGACGCTCATGCAAAGCCCCAGTGCTGCCAGGAAACCCCATTGCGCCGCCGTGGGCGCCTGCCAGACGGCGATCACCGCAAGGCTCGCGATGATCACGCCCAGCCCGTTGTTGAAAAGCAGTATCTGGAAGGGCCGCTCCCGGCCTGCGAGCTTCTTAATAAAGATCAGCTCCATGCCCATCACCACCGCTGCCCCCAGCGCCAAGAGGGCGGCGGGCTGAAAGCTCTCCGGTGTCGGGCGCAGCAGCACCAGCGCCCCCGCCAGCGCCAGCGCGGCGGCGAACCAGCGGACCGGGCCCACACGCTCGCCCAGGAGCGGGATGGCAAAGATCATGGCGAAGACAGGGTTCAGAAAGGAAATCGCCGTGGCATCGGCAAGCGGAATATAGGCCACGGCGGCAAACATCAGCGTCACGCCGCCCCAGCCGAAACAGGTGCGCGCCACATGCAGTGGCAAATGAGGCCGTGTGAGGCGCGGGCGCAGAACCGCAGCGATCGTGGTAATCCCGACAAAGGCAAAAACGAACCGCCCGTGGCTTATTTGCAGGGGATGAAGCGCAGGCCCCAAAGCGTCGCTGCCAAGCGCCTTGGCAAAAAGCGTCGTCGCCGCGATAAATGCGGTGGCCGTGGCAATCAAGAGTGCCGCCAGCGCGTTGTTGGGTGTCGGGCTGTCCTGCATGGCCCCTCATGCGCGCAACGGATTGTCCCGGCAAGCGGAAAAACAGGGCTATGCAAGCGCCTCCGCACCCTCTATGACGGCCCCATGATCACGATGGCACATATCCCGTCCCGACGACGCCGCGGCTAAGCCTCTCGCGTGGCCTGCATGACGCAGGTCTGATCCCGGTGCGTTGCACCATCCCCTTACGTACTTGACCCTCCGCGCCGCCCATGGCCTCCTGTGCCTTTAGCGGCCCCTCATAAGGATGATCCAGATGATCTCTTCCGTTCTGCCAACCTATAACCGTGCGCCCCTCAGCTTTGTCTCGGGCGCTGGCGCCTGGCTGACGGAGGCCGATGGCCGACGCTTTCTCGATCTCGGCGCTGGCATCGCGGTGAACGCGCTTGGTCACGCCAACCCAAAGCTGGTCGAGGTGCTGACCGACCAGGCGCAGAAGCTCTGGCACACCTCGAATCTCTACCAGATCCCGCAGCAGCAGGCGCTTGCCGATAAGCTGGTGGCGAACACCTTCGCCGACACGGTCTTCTTCACCAACTCCGGCACCGAAAGCTGCGAACTGGCCGTCAAGATGGCGCGCAAGTATTTCTACGACAAGGGCCAGCCCGAGCGGGTCGAGATCATCACCTTCTCCGGCTCTTTCCATGGCCGCTCAAGCGCTGGCATCGCGGCGGCAGGCTCGGAAAAGATGACCAAAGGCTTCGGGCCCCTCCTGCCCGGTTTCGTGCACCTCGATTTCGGCGACCATGACGCGCTCAATGCCGCGATCAACGACAAGATCTGCGCGATCCTCATCGAACCCGTACAGGGCGAGGGCGGCATCCGCCCGGTCCCCGACCAGTGCCTCAAGGGCCTGCGCGATCTCTGCGACGAACACGGCATCTTGCTGATCTTCGACGAGGTACAATGCGGCGTGGGCCGCACCGGCAAGCTTTTCGCCCATGAATGGGCGGGCATCACACCCGACATCATGATGGTTGCCAAGGGCATCGGCGGCGGCTTCCCCTTGGGCGCGGTGCTCGCGACCGAAAACGCCGCGTCGGGCATGACGGCAGGCACCCATGGCTCCACCTACGGCGGCAACCCGCTGGGCTGCGCGGTGGGCTGTGCCGTCATGGACATCGTTGCCGACCCGGCTTTCCTGGCCGAGGTGAACCGCAAGGCGAGCCTCCTGCGCCAGAAGCTCGAAGGGCTTGTCGCAGGTCACCCCGACGTCTTTGAAAGCGTACGCGGCTCCGGCCTGATGCTCGGCCTCAAATGCAAGGTGGCCCCTGGCGATTTCGTCAACGCGGGCTACGGCAAGGAAGTCATCACCGTCCCCGCCGCCGACAACGTGGTGCGCCTGCTGCCGCCCCTGAACATCACCGAAGAAGAGATCGCCGAGGCCGTCAACCGACTGGACGCAGCCGCCGCAAGCCTTGCGCCCTGATCTTCATCTTTCCAATACACCTCTCCGGGGGGCCGGGGGTGGAAAACCCCCGGCGCTCTCAGAAAGAGACCACCCATGACCCACTTTCTCGATATCCACATCACCCCGCAGGACGACCTGCGGCACATCATCGACAATGCCATCGCCATGAAATCCAAACGCGCGGGCCGCCCCAAGGGCGCGCTCGACGACGACCTGCCGCTCAAGGACCACATGGTCGCGCTGATCTTCGAAAAACCCTCCACCCGGACCCGCGTCAGCTTTGACGTGGGCGTGCGCCAGATGGGCGGTCAGACCATGGTTCTGTCCGGTGCCGACATGCAGCTGGGCCACGGCGAGACTATCGCCGACACCGCCCGCGTGCTCAGCCGCTATGTCGACCTGATCATGATCCGCACCTTCGAGGAACAGACGCTTCTGGAGATGGCCGAATACGCCACTGTCCCCGTGATCAACGGCCTGACCAACAGCTCGCACCCCTGCCAGATCATGGCCGACGTTATGACCTTCGAGGAACACAACGGCCCCATCAAGGGCCGCAAGGTCGTCTGGTCGGGCGACGGCAACAATGTCTTTGCCAGCTTCGCCCATGCCGCCAAGCAGTTCGAGTTCGATCTGACCTTCACCGGCCCGCCGCCGCTCGACCCCGATCCGTCCCTGCAGGGGCTCTACACGATCGAACGGAACCCGGACATCGCCGTTCAGGGCGCGGACCTCGTCGTCACGGACACCTGGGTTTCCATGCACGATCCGCAATCGGCGCGCGAGCGGCGCCACAACCAGCTGCGCGGCTACCAGGTGAACGAGGCGCTGATGGAGAAGGCCAAGGAAGACGCGCTCTTCATGCATTGCCTGCCCGCCCACCGCGAGGACGAGGCGACAAGCGCGGTGATGGACGGCCCCCATTCGGTCATCTTCGACGAGGCCGAGAACCGCCTGCACGCGCAAAAGGCCATCATGCGGTACTGCCTTGGCCGCTGACACCGGCAGCACGGCCCGCGACCCGAGGATCGTGGTCGCGGGCGCGGGCTCCATCGGCTGTTTCGTCGGGGGGCTGCTGGCGGCGGCAGGGCGCGACATAACTCTGCTCGTCCGCCCCCGCGTCGCCGCCGAAGTGCGCGCCCACGGGCTGACGCTGACCGATCTCGAAGGCATGGCCAGGAACGTCAGCGCGGATGCTCTCACCCTCTCCGAAGACCCCGCCTGCATGGAAGAGGCGGACATCGTCCTTGTCACGGCCAAATCCCGAAGCACCGCCCAGATCGCCCGCGAGATCGCGCAATATGCGCCTTTCAGCGCGCCAGTCGTCAGCCTGCAAAACGGCGTCCGGAATGCACCTATCCTGCGCGACCGCCTGCCTGGCCGCGACGTGCGGGCAGGCATGGTGGGCTTCAATGTCGTGCCCATGGGGCAGGGGTGCTACCACCGCGCAACAGAAGGCGACGTGGTGATCGAGGCCGGACCCGACGCTCTTGCCGATGTCCTGCGGGTGCCGGGGCTTGCTGCCAGCGAAAGCGACGCGATCGAGAGCATCCAGTGGGGCAAGCTCCTGCTCAATCTCAACAATGCGCTCAACGCCCTCAGCGGATTGCCCCTGCAGGAGCAGCTTCGCAACCGCGACTGGCGCAAGCTCATGGCCGACCAATGGACCGAGGCGCTCGCCGTCCTGCGCGCGGCCGGGATCGAGCCTGCCTCCTTCACTCCCGTCCCCGTAGCCATGGTGCCCCGCATTCTGCGCCTGCCGAACTTCCTGTTCCAGCGCGTCGCCTCAAAGATGCTCGCCATCGACCCGCAGGCCCGCACCTCGATGTCCTATGACCTGATGGAAAACCGCCCGACCGAGATCGACGCACTCCAAGGTGAGGTGCTCCGGTTGGCCGAGAAAGCAGGCAAGCCCGCCCCGGTGAACGCCATGGTCGCCGATGTGATCAAGACCGCCGAGCTTGCGGGCGAGGGGCTGCCCAACCTCACGCCCGCAGCACTCAGACGCGAGATTGGCCGCGCAGGCTGACCGCCGATCAGTTCACCACCGCGTTCAGCACAAGGAAAACGACCGCCGACAGGCTCGCTGCCGCAGGCACGGTGATCACCCATGCCGCCACGATGGTCAGGAAATGCGACCGGCGCACCAGCTTGCGGCGGCGTCGCTCTTCCTTGGCAATCGGCTTCACCTTACCCACTGCAGCGCCGGGCCGGCGCAACCGCCGCTCCATGTGCCATTCGCGGTAAAAGCCCACGCCAAAGACCCCGCCCACCGCGATATGGGTGGAACTCACCGGAAGGCCCAGCCAGCTTGCCACGATCACCGTGATCGCCGCCGACAGCGCCACGCAATAGGCCCGCATCGGGTTGAGCTTGGTGATCTGGCTGCCCACCATCCGGATCAGCTTCGGCCCGAACAGGAACAGCCCGAAGGAAATGCCAAAGGCCCCGATCACCATCACCCAGCTTGGGATGGCGACTTTCGCCTCGAAAACTCCGTTCTCCGTCGCATGGACGATGGCTGCCAGCGGGCCCACCGCATTGGCCACGTCATTGGCCCCATGCGCAAAGCTCAGCAGCGCCGCCGAAATCACCAGAGGCAGGCCAAATAGAGTCTTGACCGACTTGTTGCGGTTCTCCATGCCCACCGACGCCTTGCGGATAAGAGGGGCCGCCAGCGCATAGGAAAGCGCGCCGATCGCGGGCCCGATGATGAGTGCCGTCATAAGGTCGATCTTGATGATCTGCTTCAGCCCCTTCATCGCGAGGTACGTGGCAAAGACACCCGCCATGATCCCCACCAGCACCGGCACCCAGGTCCGCGCGGCGGCGATCTTGTCCTCGCGGTAGAGAATGCGGGCCTTGATGAAGGCCAGAAACAGCGCCGCAATCGCCCCGCCCAGCACGGGCGAGATAACCCAGCTTGCCGCGATGAGGCCCATGGACGGCCAGTTGACCGCCGTCAACCCGGCCGCCGCGATGCCCGCGCCCATCACGCCGCCCACGACCGAATGGGTGGTCGACACGGGCGCACCCGCCCATGTGGCGAGGTTCACCCACAGCGCCGAGGACACCAGTGCCGCCATCATCGCCCAGATGAAGATACGCGTGTCCGCAATGGACGACGGGTCGATGATCCCTTTGGAGATGGTCGAGACCACATCGCCTCCCGCGATCAGCGCGCCCGCGCTTTCGCAGATAGCCGCGATGGCAATAGCGCCTCCCATGGTCAGCGCATTCGCGCCAACTGCGGGCCCCATGTTGTTGGCAACATCGTTGGCCCCGATGTTGACGGCCATGTAGGCGCCAAAGACCGCCGCCGCGACGACGACGTAGTTCACAGGCTGCTGGCCAAAGAAGATCGCCGCGATGATCCCCGCCAGCACCATGAAGGCCAGTGCAATCCCCGGACCCACAAGCGGTCGCGCAACGTAGGCAGTGGCCATTTCGACTTGCGAAATACGGTTAAGATCGGTGTCCAGCGTTTTCCACTGGCTGCCCTGCGGTGCCTGCGCCACTAATCCTGCCCCCCGTCTGATCCGGCGCGCCCTTGCTCGCACGCTGTGGGCGCGAATTCAAGCTAAGGGAATGGTCAGGCGAATGGCGGCGCTAGAAGGTGCGCAAAAGGTCCTTGAGGTCCGGCTCATCGACAAGATTCGCCGCCTCGGACGGAGAGAACCATTTGCGCGTGCGTTCATCCACTTCCGGGTATTTTCCGGCCAGGTCGCGCACGCGGGTCATGTAGACCTGCGTCTCGACAGGCACGGTCACGCCGTTGTCGAGCCCCTTGACGTATTCGTAATACCCCATCGGCTCTTCCTCGATATCGGCCTCGCGCACGCCGGCCTCTTCCCACGCTTCCTGAAGCGCGGAACCGGGGCCGTCCTTGCCGTTGATGGGCCAGCCCTTGGGCAGGATCCAGCGCCCCGTGTCGCGGCTGGTGATCAGCAGCACCTTCTTGCCTTCCGGCGTTTCCTTGTAGCAAAGCGCAGCGACCTGCACCCGCTTGGGACGTTGTAGAATGGGCATGACCATGTCAGCCCAGGCGCGTTTCAGATTGTGGATCATGAATGCCTACCGCGAAATTTTTATTCTTATTAGAGCCTTAACTTACGCGTACCTGATTCGTTTTTCAAGAAAGTTAATGATGCCGCTCTCGCCGATGTGTTGAGCGGTAAGCGGCAGATGCCATTTCTCAGGGCATTTGGGTCAATCGGTGTGCATCAGCCGAAGGGATCGACCGGGTACCCAACATGCGCAAGATACAGCCCTTCCGGCGGGCAAACCGGCCCGCAGGCAGCCCTGTCTCTCGCCTCAAGTGCCGTTTTCACATCCCGGGGTGACCATGCGCTTGCGCCCACCCTCTCCAAGGTGCCGACGAAACTGCGCACCTGATTGTGCAGGAAGGACCGCGCGCGCACGTCAAAGTGAAATTCCGTCCCGCCGAGTGTTTCGACGCGGGCAACGTCCAGCCGGTCCAGCGTTTTCACCGGGCTTTCCGCCTGGCAGATGGTCGAGCGGAAGGTCGTGAAATCATGCCTGCCAATCAGGATCCGCGCCGCCTCCTGCATCGCCTCCGCGTCCAGATCCTGCTTCACTTGCCAGACCAGCCCCGCCTGATGCGTCGCGGGCGCACGGCGGCTGAGGATGCGGAACAGGTACCGCCGCTCCAGCGCCGAGAAGCGCGCGTGAAAGTCGTCTTCCACCCGCGCACAGGCAAGGATCGCCACCGGGTTGGGCTTCAGGTGATGGTTCAAAGCCTCGGACAGCCGGAACGGCTCCCACTCCTGTTCCATGTCGCAATGTGCCACCTGCGCCAGTGCATGTACGCCAGCGTCGGTGCGTCCTGCGGCGGCGATGGTGTGCGCGCGCGGCTCCAGCTTGGCCAGCGCCGCCTCGACCGCACCCTGCACCGACGGCAGGTCGACCTGACGCTGCCAGCCCACGAAAGGGCCGCCGTGGTATTCGATTTTCAGCGCATAGCGGGGCATGGGCCGGGCCTTAGCGCGGGGGCGGGTCACTGGCAATCCCTTCGGCTGCTGCCTATGTTACGCGACAGAATACGGAAGGGCGGGCGCAACATTGGTCATCTCAAGCATTGCCGATGGCATCTGGCGCCAGGTCGAAGCGGTGCAGGACACCGTGTCGGAGACCTTCTTCGAGCCGGTGATCCGGCTCGGCGTCACGGGCCTCGCGCGCTCGGGCAAGACGGTGTTCATCACATCACTGGTTGCAAACATGCTTGACCGGGGCCGCCTGCCGGGCCTTGTCGCCGCCGCCGAGGGGCGGATCAACGCCGCCTTCCTGCAACCCCAGCCCGACGACACGCTGCCGCGCTTTGCCTACGAATCCCATCTTGCCGCGCTCACCGGGAAAACCCCGCACTGGCCCGACAGCACCCGCGCCATTTCCGAACTGCGCCTGTCGCTGCGCGTGCGCCCCAACGGCCTGCTGTCGGGTTTGCAGGGGCCGCGCACCATCCACCTCGATATCGTGGACTACCCGGGTGAATGGCTGCTCGACCTCGGCCTTCTGGACCGCAGCTACGAGGAATGGTCAAAAGAAACCCTCACCCGCATCGAAGGGCGCGAGGCCGCGCGCTATTTCATGGCGCTGGTGCGCGACACCGATCCGGCGGCGGAGCATGACGAGGGGCAGGCCCAGAAGCTGGCCAAGAACTTCGCAAGCTACCTGCGCGAGGCCCGCGCGGCAGGCTTCTCGGACTGCACACCGGGCCGGTTCCTCTTGCCCGGCGACCTCGACGGCTCGCCCGTGCTTACCTTCGCACCGCTCCCCGTCGATGGCTATGGCCCCCGCCGCAGCCTGCACCGCGAGATGGCGCGGCGCTTCGATGCCTACAAGCAGCGGGTCGTCAAACCCTTCTTCCGCGATCACTTCGCCCGGATCGACCGCCAGATCGTGCTGATCGACGTCCTCGGCGCGATCCACCAGGGGCCGCAGGCGGTCGAGGATCTGCGTCAGGCGATGAGTGATACGCTGGGCGCCTTCCGGCCCGGCCGCAACACTTTCCTCGGCAATCTGCTCGGTGCGAAACGGGTCGAGAAGATCCTCTTCGCCGCCACCAAGGCCGACCATCTGCACCATACCCAGCACGCCAAGCTGAGTGCCATCATGGAGGCGCTGGTGCGCGACGCGCGCGACCGGGCGCAATACGCGGGGGCGGGCACCTCCGCCATGGCCCTCGCCTCCCTGCGTGCCACGACCGAGGCAACGATGGAGCACGAGGGCACACCGCTCAATGTCGTGCGCGGCACCCTGCTGGAGACCGGCAAGGAAGCCGCCTTCTACCCGGGCGAGCTGCCCGACGATCCCACGCACCTTCTGAACCCCGCGCGGCAGGGGGCGGAGAAATGGCTCGACGCGGATTACCAGGTCATGCGTTTCGCGCCCGCGCCACTGACGCTGAAACCGGGTGACGGCCCACCGCACATCCGGCTCGACCGGGCGGCGGAATTCCTGTTCGGGGACCGGCTGTGATGTTGTTGCGCGCGGCAAGGTCCACGGACGCCGGCACGGTGGGCGATATCCTGTCGGCCTTCATCGACGACACGCCCTGGATGCCGCGCATCCATACGCGCGCCGAGGACCTCGCCCATGCGGGCGCGCTGATCGCGCGGGGTGGCGTGACGGTGGCCGAGCGCGAGGGCGCGGTGATCGGCTTTGCCGCCTGCGAGGGCGATGATCTGGACGCGCTTTACGTACAGGCCGACGCGCAGAGCACGGGCGTCGGCTCGGCGCTTCTGGAGGCGGTACGGGCGAGGCGCGAAACGCTGACCCTCTGGACCTTCGAGGCTAACATTGGCGCGCAGCGGTTCTACCTCCGTCACGGCTTTCGCGAAGTGCGCCGCACCGACGGGTCGGGCAATGACGAAGGACTGCCCGATATCCTTTATGAATGGCGGCGGGAGGCATCCTGATGGCGAAAGGCCCGGTTCTCTTCGATCTCGACACCGACAGCACCCCGCGCCCGCAGGTGGCCGAAGCGCCCCCCGTTCCTGATCTGCATGTTGCTGCCCCGGAAGGACAGGCGATGCAGATCGCCGCCCGCCTCGCCGCGCGTCGTCCGTCCCTGCTGGTGCGGCTTTTCTGGTGGCTCGCGGCGGCGCTGACCGGTGCGATCGTGTCGATCGCCGCCTGGAGCTTTGTCACCGACCTGATGACGCGCTACCCGCTGCTGGGCTGGGGGATGACCGCGCTTTTCGCCGCTTTCCTGCTGGTGCTGGCGCTTCTGGGCCTGCGCGAGATGGCTGCCTTCGGCAGGTTCGCGCGGCTTGACGGGCTGCGCCATGCGGCCGCCGAGGCGGTGGCGCAGGGCGATCTGCCCGCTGCGCGCAACGTGACGGACCGGCTGATAAGCCTCTACCGGGGCAGGGAAGAAACCCGCTGGGGCCGCGACCGGCTGGCCGATCTGCGGCAGGATCAACTTGACGCGGCGGGGCTTCTCGCGCTGGCCGAGGCCGAGCTTCTTGGTCCGCTCGACCGCGCAGCGAGCCGCGAGATCGAGGCCGCGGCGCGGCAGGTGGCGACGGTGACCGCGCTGGTGCCGCTGGCACTGGCCGACGTGGCAGCGGCGCTGACCGCGAACCTGCGGATGATCCGCCGCGTGGCCGAGGTCTACGGCGGGCGGTCGGGGTTCTTCGGGTCCTGGCGGCTCACGCGCGCGGTGCTGAGCCATATGGTCGCCACCGGGGCCGTGGCGGTGGGCGATGACCTGCTCGAACCGGTACTGGGCGGAACCATCATCGGCAAGCTGTCGCGGCGTTTCGGAGAGGGGCTGGTGAACGGCGCGCTGACTGCCCGCGTGGGGGTCGCCGCGATGGAGGTTTGCCGCCCGCTGCCCTTTGCGCCCGAGAAACGGCCGAAGGTGCGCGGGATCATCAAGAACGCGCTGGGCGGGCTTTTTGCGTCGAACAAGAAAGGTTGACGTGGAGCCTGTCGCGCTGTCGGCATATTGAGCGGGCAAGCCCGCATTCGATTTTTGGATTTTTCCGGGGGAAAAATCGGTGCGAGGCGCTGCCTCGCGCTCCGGGACTTTATCGGGCCAGAAAGAGCGGATGCGTTGGGTCTTGTGGCCTTTGGGGGCTGCGCCTATAAGCGCGGCATGAGCCAGCTTCGTCTCATCATTATTCGAATTATATCCCCGGCGCTCTGAATTTTGCGAGACGCCGGGCAAAGGTGTTGAAGCATATCGCACCGTTTGAACCTGATCCATCACCAGACCCATTCGAAGGACGCCTGACATGTGCGCCGACACCACCGAAGCCGTTGATTACAAAGACACGCTGAACCTGCCCAAGACCGATTTCCCGATGCGCGCCGGATTGCCCGCGCGCGAGCCCGGCTGGCTGGCCCGCTGGGAGAAAATCGGGGTTTACGACCGGTTGCGCGAGAAGGCGGGGCGGCAGCCTTTCACGCTGCACGACGGGCCGCCTTATGCCAACGGGCATCTGCACATCGGGCATGCGCTGAACAAGACGATCAAGGACATGATCGTGCGCTCGCACCAGATGATGGGGTTCGACGCGCGCTATATCCCCGGCTGGGACTGCCACGGACTGCCGATCGAGTGGAAGATCGAGGAGGAGTACCGCAAGAAGGGCAAATCCAAGGACGACGTGCCGATCAACGAGTTTCGCGGCGAATGCCGGGCTTTTGCCGACAAGTGGGTTGATATCCAGCGCGAGGAGTTCAAGCGCCTGGGCGTGACCGGCAACTGGGCCGATCCCTACCTGACGATGGATTTCCACGCCGAGCGGGTGATCGCCGAGGAATTCATGAAGTTCCTGATGAACGGGACCTTGTACCAGGGGTCGAAGCCCGTGATGTGGTCGCCCATCGAGCAGACGGCGCTGGCCGAGGCGGAGGTGGAGTACCACGACAAGGAGAGCTCTACGGTTTGGGTGAAGTTCGATGTCGTGGGCGGCGGTGAGCTGGAAGGGGCGAAGGTGGTGATCTGGACGACCACGCCCTGGACGATGCCGTCGAACAAGGCGGTGGTCTTCGGGAAGGACATCGCCTACGGCCTTTACGAAGTGACCGGCAGGCCCGAGGAATGCTGGGCGCGGATCGGCGACCGCTACATCCTTGCGGACAACCTTGCCCCCGACGTTTTGGGCCGGGCGCGTTTGGACGAGACGATGTACCGCCGGCTGCGCGACGTGACCGCCGATGATCTGGCGGGCGTCAAGGTCAAGCATCCGCTGGCTGGAGCCGAGGGCGCGAGCGGCGAATGGGACGACCTGCGCGACTTCCGTGCCGCCGATTTCGTGACCGACGACGAGGGCACCGGTTTTGTGCATTGCGCCCCTTCGCACGGGATGGAGGAATACGAGCTTTACCGCGACCTCGGCATGCTGCAGGAGGTGATCACCTACAACGTGATGGACGACGGCTCCTTCCGTCCCGATCTTCCGTTCTTTGGGGGGAAGTACATCCTGTCCCGCAAGGGCGGAGAGGGCGATGCCAACAAGGCGGTCATCGACAAGCTGGTAGAAGTGGGCGGGCTGCTTGCGCGTGGCAAGATCAAGCATTCCTATCCGCATTCCTGGCGCTCCAAGGCGCCGGTGATCTACCGCAACACGCCGCAGTGGTTCGTGGCCATCGACAAGCCGATGCAGGTGGGCGATGATGAATTCACCATCCGCGACCGCGCCCTGCGCGAGATCGACCGCGTGAATTGGACGCCGCGGTCGGGCCGCAACCGGCTCTATTCCATGATGGAGGCGCGGCCCGACTGGGTGCTTTCGCGTCAGCGGGCTTGGGGCGTGCCGCTCACGTGTTTTGTGAAGAAGGGCACGCTGCCCACCGATGCCGACTACCTGCTGCGCAACGCGGAGGTGAACCGGCGGATCGTCGAGGCCTTCGAGGCCGAGGGCGCGGATTGCTGGTACGAGGAAGGGGCAAAGGAGCGGTTCCTCGGGAACGTGGTGAGCCCGGACGACTACGAGCAGGTGATGGATATCCTTGACGTCTGGTTCGACAGCGGCTCGACCCATGCCTTTACCCTGCGCGACCGCGCGGACGGGACCGAGGACGGGATTGCCGACGTCTACATGGAAGGCACCGACCAGCATCGCGGCTGGTTCCATTCCTCGCTGCTGCAGTCGGTTGGCACGACGGGCCACGCGCCTTACCGCAACGTGGTCACCCACGGTTTCACGCTGGACGAGAAGGGCATGAAGATGTCCAAGTCGCTCGGCAATATCATCGCGCCGCAGCAGATCATCGACCAGTATGGCGCGGATATCCTGAGGCTCTGGGTAGCTCAGACCGATTACACCGCCGACCAGCGGATCGGGCAGGAAATCCTGAAGGGGGTGTCGGACAGCTATCGCCGGTTGCGCAATACGATGCGCTACATGCTGGGGGCCTTGAGCGACTTCAGCGAAGCGGACCGGGTGGCGCAGGCGGATATGCCGGAGCTGGAGCGCTGGGTGCTCCACCGGGTGGCGGAGCTGGACCGGCAGGTGCGCGACGGCTATGCGGCCTTCGATTTTCAGGGGGTGTTCCAGGCGGTCTTTACCTTCGCCACGGTGGACCTTTCGGCCTTCTATTTCGATATCCGCAAGGATGCTTTGTACTGCGACGGCAACACGCTTCGCAGGCGGGCGGCGCGGACGGTGCTGGACATCCTGTTCCACCGGCTGACGACATGGCTTGCGCCGGTGCTGGTGTTCACCATGGAAGAGGTATGGCTCGAGCGGTTCCCGGGTGACGAGTCATCGGTGCATCTGGTGGACATGCCGGAGACGCCGGAGGCGTGGCTCGATGCCGATCTCGCGGCGAAATGGGCCAAGGTGCGGCAGGCGCGGCGGGTCGTGACAGCGGCGTTGGAAGTGCAGCGTGTCGAGAAGGTGATCGGTGCCTCGCTTGAGGCCGCACCGGTGGTCTACGTGGCTGACGCCGACCAGCGCGCCGCGCTCGAGGCGGTGTCCTTCGAGGATGTCTGTATTACCTCGGACATCACCGTGACCGGCGATGCGGCACCCTCGGACGCTTTCCGCATGCCGGAGGTGGATGGCGTGGCGGTGGCGTTTGCCAAGGCAGAGGGTGCGAAATGTGCCCGCTGCTGGAAGGTGCTGCCGGACGTGGGCACGCATGGTCATCCGGGCGTCTGCAAGCGGTGCGATGAGGCCGTCAGCGAAAGCGCTTGAGGCGGAGATACGCCGCCGGGTGACGGAACGGGGGGCGGGCAAGACGATCTGCCCCTCGGAAGTGGCGCGTGCCTTGGCCGATGATTGGCGGGCGCTGATGCCTCAGGTGCGTGCGGTGGCGGCCAGGATGGCCGCGCGGGGCGAGATTGCCGTAACGCAGAGGGGTGTGGCGGTGGATGCCTTGAGCGCGCAGGGGCCGATCCGGTTGGGACTGGGCGTGGTCGGACGGAGCTGACCGGCCTCCGAATTGTTTCGCGCGCGAAACATTTGTTTTAACAGTGGGTTAACCGAAGTGCTGCTTTGGCGCGGGAAAAGGCCCCTGTCATAGCGCAGGTTTCGGATTGAGGCAGGGCGGCGGCTGGGGCAGGCTGATCCCATGAAACGCAAATCCATAGAGACGCAATTCGGCGACCTGACGCTGGTCGAGGATGACGGGGCCATTGTCGCGCTCGACTGGGGGCGGGCGGCGCAGCAGGATGCGTCGGCGCTGCTGGACGAGGCGGCGGCGCAGCTCGCCGCTTATTGCGCGGGGGAGCGGGAGGCTTTCGATCTGCCGCTGCGGGTGAAAGGCTCGGACCTGCAGCGCGCGGTTTGCGATGCCATGGCCGCGATCCCTTTCGGGTATACGCGGACATACGGGGAGATCGCGAAGGACCTTGGTGTGCCCGCGCAGGCGGTGGGTCAGGCCTGTGGCGGCAATCCGATCCCGATCATCATTCCCTGTCACCGGGTGGTGGGGGCGAAGGGGCTTACCGGGTTTTCCGGGCGTGGCGGGGTGGAGACGAAGGTGGCGCTTTTGCGCCACGAAGGGGCGGCGGGGTTGTTGATCTAGTCCCGCGCCCCCTGACCTCGGACAAGCCCCCACATCGCGGCAAGGCCGATGCAGCCGATGGGCAGGGAGACGAGGAACAGGATTCGTGCGATGGGGATCGCTTCCTCCGCGCCCTGCAACCCGGCAAAGCCTGCGGCATTGGCCGCGATACCCATGAGCGCGGCCCCCAGCGCATAGCCCAGCCGCTGGACAGTGGGCATCGCCCCGGTGACGCGCTGTTCCTCCTCTGCGGGTACCAGTGTTACCACCCGCCGCAGGATGAACGTATAGGCCAGCCCAAAACCCGCGCCCTCGGCAAAGGCGATGACGGCAATGAGCCAGACGGGCCCTGCCGGGACCGCATAGGCAAAGCCTGCGATGCTGAGCGTGGCGAGTGCCATGCCAAGGGCGATCCACATGCGGTCCAGCCGCTCGGGCGAGCCGCTGACGGCGATGGCGGCGACGGTCCAGCCGATGGAGGAGGCGGCGACCACGTAGCCTGCCGTCAGGGCCGAGACGCCGTGTATCGCGGTCATCAGGAGCGGCCCGTAGGCGAGGATCGGGATGGTGGCCATGGAGAGGGCGAAGAGCATCAGCAGCGTCGATCCGGCGGGGGTGCGCGGATCGAAGGGCGCGTGGGGCAGCAGGCGGTCGCCCCCCGCGCGGGCGTCGCGGCGCAGGAAGAGGGCGAGGCAGGCAAGCCCTGCCAGCGCGAGTGCGCCGGTGTGCAGGGGCTCCACCCGCACGCCGCTGGAGGAGATCAGGATCACAGCCCCGCAGAGAAGCGCCAGCCGCCCGAGCGGGAAACGTCCCGGTTTGTCGACGCGCGCGGGGGCCTCAGACGGGGCCCGCCAGAAGATGAAGGCGGCAAGCCCCAGCGCCTGTGCGGCGAAGAACCAGAAGCCGATGCGCCATGTCGCGTATTCCACGAACAGCCCGCCCAGAAGCGGCCCGAGAAAGGCCGACAAGCCCCAGAAGGCCGAGACCATCGCCATGACCCGCGCGGTGTAGCGCCGCTCGAAAAGCGTGCCGATGGCGACGAAGGCCATGGCAACGAGACCGCCGCCGCCAACCCCCTGCAGGGCGCGGCCAATCAGCAGGATGCGCATATCCGGCGCCGCCGCGCTGGCCGCGCAGCCCAGCGAGAACAGCAGCGCCGCACCTGCCATGGGCAATCTCAGGCCGTGGCGCATGGTGAGAAGCGCGCTGGCGGCACCGGCCACGATCGAGCCGATCTCGTAGATCGAGACGGTCCAGCTGACGTAGGCCGCCCCGCCGATGTCGCCCACGATGGCAGGCAGCTTGGTGGCCACGATGAGGCTATCGGCGGCGTGCAGCCAGACCGCGAGGCAGACCAGCAGGAGGGCCGCGGAATTGCCGCTGCGGAGGAATTCGGACCAGCTGACGCTGCTGTCGGTCTGCGTATCGGGTGATGCCGTCATCGGGGAAAGCCTTTTTGTTTCCCCATGGATGCGACCTCAACCAAGGTTGAGGTCAAGCCCTAGTTTCCGTTCTCGGTCAATTGCTGCACCGCGCCCGCGAGGATCAGGTAGATTGAGGAGACCACGAGCCCCCAGTGCGCCCAGCTTTCGGGATCGAAGTCGACCCACGCGGCCCAACCCGCGAAGAAAGTCCAGGCCAGCGCCATGGGCAGTGTGATCGCGCGCCAGCGTTCGGTGCGGACGGGGTGGACGAATTTGACCGGTACGAACATGGTGATGGCCAGCACGGTCACGATGATCAGGCAGACCCACCAGTCGGGCTTGAGCGCGAAAAGCACCAGTACCAGCATGTTCCAGCAGCCGGGGAAGCCGGAGAATGAATTGTCCTTGGTCTTCATCCGCGTGTCGGCGAAATACATCGCCGAGGCGAAGGTGATGATGATGATCATCACCCAGCCTGACCAGCCGTCCATCAGGCCGGATTTGAAAAGCGCGAAGGCGGGGATGAAGACATACGTGAGATAGTCGATGATCAGGTCGAGCAGGACGCCGTCGAACTCTGGCGCGTTGACCTTGACGTGGTACTTGCGCGCCAAGGGGCCGTCGATGCCGTCGACGAAGAAGGCGATCACCAGCCAGAGGAACATCAGCGACCATTTGCCATCGACCGCCGCCAGCATGGCGAGCATGGCGAAAACTGCGCCCGTGGCCGTGAAAAGGTGAACGAAGAGGGCGCGCATCTGCATCGACATGCGGCAGGTTTCGCAAATTGGCGGCAGGGAGGGAAGGGGAAAGCGGCGCAGGCGTGCGAAAATGAAAAACTGGGGTGATCACCCGATTTCCCGGACGCATCGGCAGGTTTAGGCTTTGATGCGTATTTCATCGGATTTCTCCCTTATTCTTGGGAAAGGTTTCTTATGCCAGGACCCGCCGCCGCCATTGGCCTTTATGCTGCCGGATTGGGAATTTATTCTTTCTTTTCGGGCTTCTCCAGCGATGTCGAACGCCAGTTCGAGATGTCGCAACTCAAGAACGACCTCGCCGAGCTTCAGGGGATCACCACCGCCGTCATCAACCAGAACATCGCGCAGTCGCTGGGTGCGGCGGATACGGCGCTGGATCAATTGGAGCTTTATGCCGCGAGCGAGGACGCAGCGGCGCGGGCAACCTTTGCCAATAACGCCGTGCTTGAAAGCTCAAATGCGCTGAACGCCGTTGTATCGCAGGTTCTTGCGGGCAAGGGTTCGGCAAGCGCGGAGTCGCTGGCCTACATGATGGGCGCGCTGCAATATGCGGTCCTGGTTCGCCAGACTGTCGCAAATACCGTGCAGGACGGGCCACTTGGTGGGGCAGGGCTGCACCAGTCGATCAAGCAGGCCACGCAGCTCATGTACGATACGGTCGGCGGAAATGACATCTATTCGGAATTTCCACGGGCCATTTCCTCGCGCATCGAGGTGGATGGGCTCGATGTCAATTTCTTCGGGACCAAGGTGAATTTCAGCGTTGTCAGTTCGTTCAGCGGCCGCAGCGAGGCGGTCGAGGTTGTTCGGGACAGCGGCTTTGCGGATACATTCCCTTTCCTGCCCTACGTAGAAAGTGACGCCAGCTTTGAGCGGCGCGCAGATGCAGCGGCCGACGCAGCGTTCAACCGGATATACAGCGCCGATTATGCGGAAGCGCGGGTGTCGGAGTATCTCAGTCTCGCGGTCGAAATGAACACCTGGCTCGCGCAGGACGCGGTCAATGTGCCGGAGCTTTACGAGCGGATCGGCACATCGGGTGCGGATACGGAACAGGGAACGAATAACGCCGATTACTTTTCGGGTCTTGCAGGGGATGACATCCTGAGCGGTGCCAACGGCCCGGATGCGCTGAACGGGGGATCGGGCAACGATATCCTGAGGGGCGGGGCGCTTCAGGATGTGCTCACCGGGGGCCTTGGGAACGATCTGATTTTCGGCAGCGAACGGATGAGCGACGGGATTGACGGAGACACGGCGCGGTTTGCGGGGCTTTCGAGCGATTACACTGTCGTCGGCGGGTCGACCTATGCGGTCGTTACTGGTCCGGACGGCGCGCGGGACAAGCTTTTCAATATCGAGTTCCTGCGGTTCGACGACACCTATTTTGCGCTGGGCGAAGGCTCGGCGCTCGACAGTGTCTCGCGCGATGCATTCACCGTGGAGGAACGGGTCGCGCTGCTTTATGAGGCGGCGCTGGACCGGAATGGGGCGATTGATCTGCCGGGATTGAACTTTTATATCGAGGTGACCGAGCGCGATAACCTCAGCAACGAGTTCCTGGCGGCCGACCTGATGACCAGCCCCGAGTTCACGGCGAAGTTCGGGGATGTGAACACGCTCAGCAATGACGCGTTTCTCGAGCAGATCTATCTGAATGTCCTCGATCGCGCATCCGACGGGGCGGGCAAGGCGTTCTATCTTGGCCTTTTGGATAGCGGGACGATCACGCGGGCGCTGGCACTGGCGGATATCGCCACCAGCCCGGAGAATAGTCAGGGATCGGCGGATATCCTGATGGGCCTTTACGAGAGTTCAACGGGCGACTGGAGCTTTGTCAGCGACGGGATGGAGATTGCATGACGGCGCTTCGCCTGTTGCTGCGCGCGCGTGACGCAAATCGGCCCTGTGCGCTTGACGCCTTGGGCGATTCCCACTAAAGGCAGCGGACAAGTTTCAGGGTCGCGTCGCGCGGCCCCTTTTATGTGTTGCACCGCGCGGGCGTTGCTGCACCACTGAACAAAGAGGATGAACCCATGTCGCGCGTTTGCGAATTGACCGGAAAAGGCCCGATGACGGGCAACAACGTGAGCCACGCGAACAACAAGACGCGTCGCCGCTTTTTGCCGAACCTGAACGACACCACGCTGCAGTCCGAAGCGCTGGGCCGTTCGTTCAAACTGCGCATCTCCGCGCATGCGCTGCGTTCGGTCGATCACCGCGGCGGTCTGGATCAGTTCCTGGCCAAGGCCAAGGACAGCGATCTGTCGCCCAACGCGCTGAAGATCAAAAAGGCGATCCAGAAGTCCGGCATGGAAGCCGACGCGCTGAGCTGAAGCCCGCGCATCGCTTGAATATTGACAACCCCGAAGGCCCGGCCTTCGGGGTTGCGTCGTTTTGTCCCTCGCTATCCTTCCATTTGTGGCGTAGCGGTTTCCCATGACCCCGCGCGGCCTGATATCGCTCTGCCTGGCCCTGATGCTGGCCCTGACCAGCCAGGTCATGGCGGTGACGCGTGTCAGCGCGGATGCGACGGGGCAGATGGTTCTGTGCGTCGGGGCCGAGATCGTCACGGTCTACGTGGACGAGGAGGGCCAGCCGACGGCGGCTCCGCACCGGTGCCCCGATTGCGCCCTGAGCGAGGGGTTTGTCCCCGAGCCACCGCGCCTGATGGCGCCGCAGGAGGTTGCTGCGGCGTTCCTTGTGGCGGAGAGTGCGAAGAGTATCCTGCGCGCCGAGCGGTCGCCGAAACCGCACACCCGCGCGCCGCCGATCCCTGTTTGATCCCAGGACTTCAGATCAAACAAGGACAAGACAGATGACATTCACACGACTTTTCATGGCCGGTTCCACGGCCCTCATGCTCATGGCCACTCCCCTTCTTGCAGGCGATATCAGCGTCAAGGACGCCTATATGCGCAGCTCTACCCCGTCTTCGGTGACCGGGGCAGCGTTCCTGATCCTCGAGAACACGGGTGCCACGGACGACCGCCTGATCGCCGCGGCATCGGAGATCGCGGAGCGGGTCGAATTGCACACCCACAAGCAGGACGCCAACGGCGTGATGCAGATGATGGAGGTGGAAGAGGGCTTTGCGGTGCCGGCAGGGGGCATGCATGCGCTGAAGCGCGGCGGCGATCACATCATGTTCATGAGGCTGAAGCGCCCGCTTGAGCAGGGTGAGGAAATCGCCGTGACGCTGACCTTCGAGAAAGCGGGGGAGATGCAGGTGCTGATCCCCGTGGACCGCGAGCGCAAGCCCGGGCATGGCAGCATGAACCACGGCAGCGACGGCTGAGGCGGGGTGGGCGAAGCGCCCACCTTACCCGCCTGTCAACGCGAGGCGATGCTGTTGTAAGGTGGGCGTGCCGCCCACCCTCAGCGGGTCAGCAGCTCATCGACCCAGTCGCTCACGGTGCGCGAGGCGGGGCCGATGCGGTGCTCGGCGAACTGGTTGCCGATGGCCGAGCGTTCGAGGTTGAACTCGATCGTATGGGCCCCTGCGCGGCGCGCTTCCGCCACGAAACCGGCGGCGGGATAGACGTTGCCGGAGGTGCCAATGGAGGCAAAGAGATCGGCCTCGGCGAGGTGGGCAAAGAGCCTGTCCATCTCGTAGGGCATCTCTCCGAACCAGACGATATCAGGGCGTGCGGCGGGGGCTTCGCAGGCGGGGCAGCTGTCGCCCGGGGCCATGACCATGGGCGCCTCCCAGCGGTGTTCGCAGGCGTAGCAGAGCGCGCCCTTCAAATGCCCGTGCATATGGTAGAGGTTGCGGGTGCCGCCCCGTTCATGCAGGTCGTCGACGTTCTGGGTGATGACCACCACCTCGCCCGCGTGTTCTTCTTCGAGGCGCGCTAGCGCGCGATGTGCGGCGTTTGGTTCGACCGAGGCGGCTTGCGCGCGGCGGGCGTTGTAGAAATTCACGACGAGTTCCGGGTCGCGCATGAAACCTTCGGGCGTGGCCACGTCCTCGACCCGGTGCTTGGCCCAGAGGCCGTCATCGGCGCGGAAGGTCTCGATCCCGCTTTCGGCGGAAATGCCTGCGCCTGTCAGGATGACGATCTTGTCCATGGCTGCTCCTCCACTTTCTTCCCCCAAGTGCCCCTGAGATAAGCGCGCGGCGTGGGATTTTCCACCCGACGCAAGCGCAAGTTTGCCCTTGCGGAGCACGCGCGGCCCCCACATCCTGCGCGCGAAGGAGAGCCGCCATGAAGATCGCCACCGCCGCCTATCCGCTCGATGTGCTGAGTTCCTGGGCGCAGTACGAGGACAAGCTGGCATCCTGGGTCGCGGAGGCTGCCGGGGCAGGGGCGGAACTGCTGGTTTTTCCCGAGTATGGGGCGATGGAGCTTGCCACGCTGGACGGACCGGAGGTGGCGGCGGATCTTGAGCGGTCGCTTTTTGCCGTGTCCGACAAGTTGCAGGAGGCCGATGCACTGCATGTGAAGCTGGCGGCCGAATACGGCGTGCATATCGTCGCCGCATCGGGGCCAGCGGCCACGGACACGCGACCGGTGAACCGCGCGCGGCTGATCACGCCCACGGGGCAGATCGGCGTGCAGGACAAGCAGATCATGACGCGATTCGAGGCGGAGGTCTGGGATGTGATCCCCGGCGGGCCGCTGCAGGTCTTTGACACGGCATTGGGCCGCATCGGTATCCTGATCTGTTACGACAGCGAGTTTCCCCTGCTGGGCCGGGCGCTGGCGGCATGCGACGTGATTTGCGTGCCAAGCGTGACCGAAACGCTGGCGGGCTACTGGCGGGTCCGCATCGGATCAATGGCGCGGGCGCTGGAAAATCAGTGCGTTACGGCGATGTCCTCGGTCGTTGGCGAGGGCGATTGGTCGGAGGCTCTGGGTACCTCGCATGGCGCGGGGGGTATCTTCACACCGCCCGACAGGGGCCTTCCCCCGACCGGCATCCTCGCGGTTGGGGAGCTGAACGCACCCGGCTGGACCTATGCGGAGGCGGATCTGGCGCAGATCGCCGAGGTGCGCGCCGATGGGATCGTCCTCAACCGGCGGGACTGGCAGGGGCAGATTGGCCGCGAAGCACCGGCCAAAGAGGTCGCCTTGCGCTGAATCACCCTTGAAAAATGGCGCAAATGCGCTCATTTAAGCGCTGTGTCCCGCTGGTGGGGCGCAGCAAACAAGGAGAGACCATGGCCAAGGAAGATACGCTCGAATTTCCCGGTGTCGTGAAGGAACTCCTGCCTAACGCGACGTTTCGGGTCGAGCTTGAAAACGGCCATGAGATCATCGCGCATACGGCAGGCAAGATGCGCAAGAACCGCATCCGGGTTCTGGCTGGCGACAAGGTGCAAGTCGAAATGACCCCCTACGATCTGACCAAGGGTCGGATCAACTACCGTTTCAAGTAAGCGCTTGAAGCGCATGCCGTTTCTGGTCCGTACCACGGGTGCGGACCGGTCCGGAGCAACAGTCCCATGAAATTCATCCTCGGATCAGCCTCGCCCCGGCGTCTGGAGCTTCTGGCGCAGATCGGCGTGCGGCCCGACGATGTGCGCCCTCCCGACATCGACGAGACGCCACGGAAGGCCGAGTTGCCGCGCCCCTACTGCGCGCGGATCGCGCGCGAGAAGGTGGCGGCGGTCGAGGCTGGCGATGACGATATCGTGCTTTGCGCAGATACCACCGTGGCGCTGGGCCGCCGCATCCTCGGCAAGCCCGCGGATCGCGCAGAGGCGGAGGATTTCCTGCGCCGCCTGTCCGGGCGGCGGCACCGGGTTGTTACGGCGGTGGCGGTGCGGCGCGGTGCGCGGGTCTGGGAACGCGACGTGCAAAGCAGCGTCAAGATGAAGGTGCTGTCCGAACCCGAGATCGCAAGCTATCTCGACAGCGGCGACTGGCAGGGCAAGGCGGGGGGCTACGGCATCCAAGGGCCTGCAGGTGCCTTCATTCCCTGGATCAGCGGGTCCTTCACCGCCATCGTGGGGCTGCCGCTGGCCGAGACCGCGAACCTGCTGGTGGCGGCGGGCTATCCGCTTTACGGGGGCAGGGCATGAAGGGACGTACGATCATCCTTGATCATCTGGGCGACGTCGAAGCGGCGGCGCTGATGGTGGACGGGCAGCTTGAGGACCTGTTCCTCGACAGTGATGCGCCGCGCCCCGGCACAGTCTACCGCGCGATCGCCGACCGGCCCGTAAAGGGGCAGGGGGGCATGTTCCTCAAGACGCCGGATGGGGCGGCCTTCCTGCGGCAGGTCAAGGGGCTGGCACCGGGTCAGCCGATCCTGGTGCAGGTCACCGGCTATGCCGAGGCGGGCAAGGCGATCCCGGTGACGGCGAAACTGCTTTTCAAGAGCCGCTACGCCATCGTCACGCCCGAGGCACCGGGGCTGAACATCTCGCGGAGCATCCGGGACGAGGACGAGCGGGACAGGCTGCTGGAGATCGCCCATGACGTCGCGGGCGAGAGCGGTTTCGGCCTGATCCTGCGCTCTTCATGCGCGGGGGCGGCGGAATACGAGATTGCCGATGACATCGCCGCCATGCTGGAGCTTGCGCAGAAGGTGAGCGACGACCCCGCGCGCGAGATGGAGACGCTTGCCGATGGCGATGGGCCCCATGTGCTGGCCTGGCGGGAATGGGTGGAGGCGGCGGAGGTCGTGACGACATCGGGCGGTTTCGAGGACCATGGGGTGCTGGAGGCGATCGACGCCGCGCGGCGCGCGGAGGTGCCGCTGGGCGGTGGCGCGTCGATGTTCGTGGAGCCCACCCGCGCGCTGGTGGCCGTCGATGTGAACACCGGCAGCGATGCCTCGCTCGCCGCCGGCGTGAAGGCGAACCTCGCCTGTGCCAGGGCACTGCCCCGCGCGCTGCGGGTGCGCGGGCTTGGGGGGCAGATCACGCTCGATCTTGCGCCGATGCCCAAGCAGGACCGCCGCGCCTTCGAAAGCGCCCTGCGGGCCGCCTTCCGTGCCGACCAGGTCGAAACCACGCTGGTGGGCTGGACGCCGCTGGGCCACTACGAGCTGCAACGCAAGCGCGCGCGCACGCCCCTGAGCGAGGTGCCTGCATGAGCTGTCCGATCTGCGGCGAAACCACTGTGCCGAAGTACCGGCCCTTCTGCTCGCGCCGCTGCGCCGACCGCGACCTGGCGCGCTGGCTGAACGGATCCTACGCCGTGCCATCGGAGGATCCCGAGGACATCGAAGCGGCCATCGAGGCCGCATCGGCATCCGTCGAGGGGGGCGGAAAGCCTCACTGAGGCGACAAGGCGACACCGGCCCGTCGGGCGTGCAAAAAGAGGCTGGACACCCCGCCCGCAACCCCCTAGAACCCGTTCACCCAGCCTGTTTCAGGCATCCCGTGCCCGGGTAGCTCAGGGGTAGAGCAGTGGATTGAAAATCCTCGTGTCGGTGGTTCGATTCCGCCCCCGGGCACCACTTTTGAAAGCAGAAGAACCAACCGCGCTTCCGCACGTTTTGGCGGTCTGTGTTGCACGGTCATCCTACAGTTTTCAGCCTACAGTTTTCGAGCGTTGGCCGGACACTGCGCGGGCTGAAAGTCATTATTAAACATAGTGTTGGGTGCCAATGTGTTGGGCATCGAAAGTGGAACACAGCGTTTGTCTCATATTGTTTTGAAAAGCGGCCAACAGCACAGCTTATTCATTCGGGGCCAGGACCCACAGTCAAAATCCCGTCCTTGCTCCAAACCAGCGCTTCATAGCACACCTCTGCGCCAGCACCTCCGCACCAACCTCCATCACGTCCAATGAGAAGGATACGGTCGGGACCCCAATCAATGAGCCGCCAACCAGTTGACTGCCACGACATCTTCTCACCGTTCACAATGAGATTAAGCATGCACCCACCCGTCCCGCAGAAAAGCGACGCGGCGGAAGAGCATGCGTATTGGCTTTCGTCCACAAGTTCCGCGTTGACGGTCCCAAACTGAGATCGCAGTTCGATCTCAGTTACGGCATCGCCTTGATCGAACTCTCCGTTCTCGAAGGCTTGGCAGTCCGCAGCCGCGCGGTCGATGAGTTGTTGTGCTTCGGGTGAAAACGCCATTGCCGAGCCAACGCTCAACAAGAGCATCGCCAAAACGGCCAAAATCTTTGAGGTCATGTCGTAATCCCTCTCACTACTTCGCTATCAACAGCATAGACACAGTTTTGTGCTACAGTTGCCCTTCAAAGCATAGCAACAAGATACGGGAGGATCACAATGGCAAAAGGATATCTCGTCGCGCACATCCGTGTTCACGACAAGGGCGCTTTTGAGGAGTTCAAGCAACTGTCGGGAGCTGCAATCAAAGCGCACAACGGCAAAGTTCTGGTAAGGAACCCATCACCAGACCATCGCGAGGGCGGCGCTCGGGGGCTGGCCATCGTGATTGAGTTCGAAAGCATTGATGCGGCTCGGGCTTTCTACGAGTCCGATGCATACACAGAGGCACGTGCCATCAGAGAGAAGATCTCCGACACCGACCTCATCCTCGTTGAGGGCCTGCAAACCTGACTAGGTTCGAAAAACCTTGTCTGAACATCCCGCAATCGACACTGGTGGTTTATGCGAAACCTATCCATTTGCCCAAGTCAGCCGATACTTGATGAGCGCTGTGCAAGCACTGCGGCCTAACTGTACTCCAAATCGTATTTTGAGCGCAGGCTATCCCGTGTTAGTGTCACCCAGGCAAGTCACCCGCGCGTGTATTTCAATCGGCTTATGATGAAAGTCTGCAGAAAGGGAAGGTTATAGACGGCGCGTTGATAAAAGAGCTACGTAGGCGTCTCGGTATGACACAAACCCAGCTTGCCGAGAAGCTGAACGTGGACCAAGGAACGGTCAGTAGGTGGGAACGAGGTGCCGAGTCGCCTCGTCCCGCAAGGCGCGCAGCGCTTCAAACGCTGCTTCTGCGCGACCAGAGCCGCCGGGCCATGCTCAGAAGTCTGGCATTCGTACGGCACGACTATCTGCCGTCCACGCTACTCGACAGCAAGCTTCGGTTGGTCGAACTTTCCGCATCTGGAAAGCGTCACTTCGAGGCGCGAGGGCAAGACCCGCAAGCTTTGCTCGGAATGAGCCTCGAAAGATATTCCGATCGCATAGGGAAGCCGGGCTTTTTGGGCGCGGTGCGTGAGTCAGGTCTTCTAAACGGCGATTGTCTTTTGTTCAGGTTCGTAACCAATTTCGGCGGGCGCGGTCACGCCACGGTATATGAGCCGATTTTCGAGAACGATGCATTGATCGGTGTGTTGAATTACGTGACGGACTATTTTGAACTTCCCAGACAAGAGAAAGAAACTGTTGAACTGATCGAAATCGTGCGGGTAGAGGACCCATCCCGTGCGATGATTATTCATCGCGGTCCTAACGTGCAAAGTGCGTTGCATGCGCTTCGGAGTTCCTGACCGACTATCTCGGGATGCCTGCTTTTCTCGGGCACGCGGCCGCATATTCATTTCTTCAAACGCATATTTCCGCCCTTCTCTGGCGCAATGATCACGTGAGATGATCGCTTCATTGCCGGGAGGCTAGGAGTCGTTATCCAGGCTGATCGAATGGCACCAATCAGCGCCGCTCCGGACCATAGGGGACTGTTGAGGTAAGTTGAACATCGACGTTTTAGCTAGTGAAGAACCTGTAGATCATCTGAGGACAACGGCGAAGCGGGTAGGTTTTCTCGTCTTTTGTTTTGCTGTCGCGGCGATGGCAACGTCAGTAAGGGCGAGCGAATGGCAAATTGTTGGCCTAGGGGGCGCGGTGCCCGTAGGTACGCCAGAAGTCCGCATTTTGGCGGACGGAGCCTTTTCAGGCACTACGGGATGCAACCGCTTTCAGGGAAGCGCAAGGCTCGAGGGAAACGAACTGATCGTCGAAGGCCCGGTTGCCACGACGCGCATGGCTTGTCCCGACGATGCGATGGCGGCGCAGGACGACAAGATCATCGCGGTGTTCAGCGGTCGCATGACCGTGAGCTTTGACCCATTGTTGGACGTGCTGCGCTTGTCGAATGGTGGCACTGTCCTCGACCTCAAATCATTGGTGGAAGCCGGTACAGGGTTTCCTGAGGCTCCCCAAGCGCACGCGGGTCTCGAGCGCCCGGCGGGTGAGCCGCCTTATCTCAACCCGTTCGGTCTGGCGGACGGCATGCCCATCCGTGTAGAGCCGGATGTCGCGTCTAGCATTGTGGGCGGTGCTTTCTCGGGGCAAGTCCTGCGTAACGCCGGGTGCGAAGGAGATTGGTGCCAGGTCACGTCACTCGATGGCAGCGTCAGCGGATGGGCGGAGCAACAGACCCTCGAGGCCTCCGACACTGCTCTCAGGGCAGGGCAGGGCGTGTTCGATGCAACGGGCATCTTGCCCTGCGCCAAAGAGGTTGGCGCGCCAATGGCCCAGTGCGCCTTCGGTGTCGCGCGGGACGCAGGCGCCAATGCTACGGTAGCAATATTCCGGCCTGACGGAAAGACGCGGGCATTGTTCTTCTCTGACGGCGCATTGCTCGGTGCCGATACCAGCGAGGCGGATGGCGGACATGGGGTTTCGTCGGCACGCGAAGGCGATCTGTTTCTGATCCGCGTCAACGACGAGCGGTACGAAATCCCCGACGCAATTGTCCAAGGCGAGTGACGGCGCGGATCAACAGGAAAGGAATCAGATCCTGGGCAAAGTGCTTCTCGCAATCATCTTCCTCGTGCTTGGGGGCATCTTCGGCTTCGCCGGTGGTACAGCAATCGGGTTCGGAGGAGGCGCCGGTGTCGGGATTGCGACTGGCTTGTCTGCTGGTCTTTGCGGTTTGGCGCAGGCCACGCGGGACGAAGGCCTCCTGACGGACGCACAGTTGGATCAGGCCTTCAATCGCGCGGCCGAGAACCTTCGCAGCCTGTCACCCGAGATCGAAACGGAAGCCGAACAAATCGTTGGCGGTGCCGGCGAGTGCGAAGCCGTACTCGAACGGCTCCGCCAAGCAGCAACAAACTGACTGATACTTTGGAGAGGAAAGAGTCATGTATATCCGTAAACTTCTGATGGCGAGCGCTCTTGTCCTGCCGACGGCGGCACTGGCCGAGATGCCAGTCTTCTCGGCACAATGCCTGTCGAATTACGTCGATGCCGACAGCACCGGCACCGTCCGTATCAACGGCGCGCCGATGGACGTCGCGCGGTTCAACGAGAAATACTACGAGGCGCGGATGGAAAGCCTCACCATCAGCATCAGCCATGAGGGTGGCGGCCGTGATCTGATCGTGAGCTTCACCGGTTCGGGTGGCGCGAACGGGGTCTGCACGATCCTCGGGGTCGGAAGCGCAGCGGCGCCCGCGGCTCCGGAGGGCGGCGCCGACGGTCCGGACCATTTCACAGTAAGCGCCGACAGTCGTCTGAAGGTACACTCACAACCTTCGACGTCGGCGCCAACCGTCGCCGTTCTGCCGCGCGGTATGGTGGTCGAGAACCTCGGGTGCCGCGAAGCGGAAGGACGCAGCTGGTGCCATATTGCGGACGGCGACGCCTCGGGCTGGGCGGCGGCGGAGTTCCTGACCGAGGGTACCGGGCCGATCCGCTCGGCGCGCGCAACTCCGGTCCATGCCGGCCAGGACGCGAGCCACACGACCGAGCGCGTGCGCTTCGCGCGCGGGACCACCGGTACGGAGTTCACCGACACCCTGAATGTCGGCGCTTCCCATCGCTTCGTGCTGGGCGCGTCGAATGGCCAGTTTCTGTACGCTCGCATCGCCGCGAACGGACCCGGCCTGTCCTACCGGATCCTCAACCCCAATCATACCGCTCTACTGGACGAAGTGCGCGCCGACATGGAGTACCGCGGTCAGCTCTGGCAGTCCGGTGATCACGTGATCGAAGTGTTCAACCGTGGCGGCAGTTCACAGACCTACAACGTGATCATCGGAATTGAGTAAATCCAGCGTCCTGATGACAAATCAATAAACAAAGGAGAACGACATGAGCATATCCATACACAGAGCTATTGTTGCTGCCGGGGCACTAAGCTTGTTGGCGGCCTGCGTGGAAACGTCAGGCGATGCGAGCGTATCGCAGATGCCTGCCGCGGCAGGGGGGCCACCTTTTATCACGACCATGGCCTCTGACGTCAGCCAGGCCGCGATTAACTCCTGTCGGACGGCGCTTGATCTTCAGACAGATGGCAATGTCATCGTTGTCGGTGGCGAGACATCAGAAGCCGCGACCGCGATTTACATGCGGGTGGGTGAGAACGGCGCCCCCTGGCGGTGCCTGGTATCGCCAGACGGAAGTAATCCATCCACCATGTTCATGGGCAGCGAGGGCACGCTTTAGTTGATGCTGTGAGCCGTCCCCGGGGAACGCGAGGGATCGCGATATTCTCCGGGGACAGTAAGGCGGGCATCACTCACGATGCAAAAGGGCTAAATTGTCGTGGAAGATACAGCCGGAACCATCATGGGCGGATTGGCAGGCTTGGTCATAATCGTGGTGATCGGCGCGATTGTTGGCTGGGTGGCAAGTCTTGTCGTAAAGGGCCGCGGTTCGGGACTTTTTCCCGACGTGGCCATCGGGATCGGCGGGGCGCTCGTTGCAGGATATCTCTTCCCGATTATTGGCCTGCCGATCCATGGCATTCTCGGCGCTTTTCTCGGGGCGGTGATCTTGCTGCTGGTGGTCAAACTGATCAGGCGAAGGTGAGGATTGATGAATTATTCAGCTATCGTTCAGGTGGGGCGGAGACGGACTCTCGTCGGAAAGGTTCTTTCCACCGTCTTTTTGGCTCTGTTCTGGGCCCAGTCGTCTTTGGCGCAGTCGACAGAGTTCATGATCAACGAATGTTCAAGCGTCGGTCAGACCTACTTTCGCGATTTCACCGCGCGGACAGACATGCGCTACAACGGTCAGAGGGTTGATGGGACCCACGCGATCAACGGGCGCATTTTTCTTGAGACCCGTTTCGAAGACTTTGCCTGCTCTTACAATCGCAACGGCCGCCGGATGACCGAATTCTTCGCCGAAGGTCGGGTCCAGAATGCCTTTTTGCCCGGTGCCGGGAGTGCGGGGCAAGGAAGCAGTAACGCGGGGCAGGGCAGCGTGGTGCAGGTGACCGGTCTTCGCCAGGGCGATACTCTGAATGTGCGCAGCGGACCGGGGACGAATAATCGCATCGTCGGGGCGCTCTCGAATGGCACCTCGGTTCGGAACCTCGGTTGCCAGATGCAGGGTGGCACGCGTTGGTGCCAAATCGAGATGATGACGGATATGCGGGAGCGCGGCTGGGTTGCCGGACGGTATCTCACCCTTGCCGGGGCCGCGCCTGCACCTGAGGCGGGTCCGGTGGTCCGTGTGACCGGCGTCGCGGCGAATGACGTTCTGAACGTTCGGGCGGGGCCTGGCACCAGATACGGTGTCATCGGAGCTTTGCCGAACGGGGCTTCGGTGCGCAACCTGGGGTGTCAGACGCAAGGTGCCGCGCGCTGGTGTCAGATCGAGATGATGACGGACATACGGGAGAGAGGTTGGGTCAATGCCCGTTTCCTGACCGGACAAGCCGGTCAGGCGACGCAGTTACCCAGCCTTTCCCGCACCCAGCGCATCCGGTTTCAGCCGGGCGCGTCAGGAACGGAGTTTTCTGACAGCCTCCCTGCCGGTGCCACAGTGACGTATCTTCTTGGGGCGAGAAACGGGCAGACGCTTTCCGTGGAATTGGCTGGCGCAGCACCGAATCTCTTCTACCGGATTTTCAACCCCGACGGTCGTGAGCTTCTGGGCGCAGTCAATGCAGGACGGTTCTATCGCGGTCAGCTTTGGCAAAGCGGGGACTACAGGATCGAAGTCATGAACCGGGGCGGTCGGTCGGTATCCTATACCGCGCTGATCAGAGTCAGGTAGGTCATCGGTTTCAACCAAACTGATACGTAGGAAGTAGGGAAGACAATGAAGAAGACGATCAGGCTTACCTTTGGAGCCGTAGCACTTATCGCCGTGGCGGGATGCGTCGAGACAGCGGGAACGCCTGCCAATGATGGCCTGAGCGGGACAGAGGCGCAATTCAATGCCATGACTGCACCCTGCATCGACCAAGCGGCACGCTATACCAGCTTTCCCGCGCAAGACATCAATATCGCCGACCGCGTTCGCACCGGCGGCGGCCCGCTCTTGGTTCTGGACGCCGGGGGGCAGCGCGTGAGCTGTCGCCTGGAGCCGAATGGAAGCGTCACCGTGTTCAGCGAATTCGCGAACTGAGAGAAACGGAAATGAAACTCTGTCGATGGGTCATCGGTGTCGCCTGGGTCCTCTACCTCGTGGCCCTGGCGTTGCTCCTGATCGGTACCTTCGGGTTTTTCGGTCAGGAGCGTGACCCGTTGGCAGGGGTCTTTCTGGTGCCTCTTGGAATGCCATGGGTTCTCTGGACCGACATATTCCCAGAAGCGTTGCTTCCGTGGATGGGGGCCCTGTCACCACTGCTCAATATCGTGATCCTGACATTGCTCTGTCGGTTTTTCCAAACAGGCCGAACCGACAACAATTAACCAACAAGGGAGGGTCGGATGCACTTTGACCTCGCACATGCACTCATAACAGGTGTTCTCATATTCGCCGTAATGATCGGCATGCACAAAGCGGGTCTTTATGTCCCGCATAAAGATGGTGGCCCAAGGTGGAGTTGGCCGCTGTTCTTCGGGATCGGTGCCGCCGTGTTCATCCTTAATCTGATTTGGCCTTGAAGGCCGACGCACCCGAGAAAGGAAGGTACATATGGGTAAGCTGCTGTTTGGAATTGTCGGCCTCATTCTTGGCGCAGGCCTTGGTGCTTTTGTTGTCGCACCAGTCATGAGTGGCGCGGCTGCAGGCATAGGCGTCGCGACCGGTCTGTCAGCCGGTATCTGCGCGACGGTCCAGGCTGCTCAGGAAGAGGGACTGCTCAGTGCGCAACAGGTCGATCAAGTGCTTGGGCGCGCCGCAGCCGACATGAGCGCGCTCGCCGGTCAGGCAGCACCTGGGGGCGTTGTCGGTGGGGTCGAGGAATGCGCGACGGTGATGGAGAGGTTGCAAGCCGCAAATGAGAATTGAGCCCTGATATGGGAACGGGAAAGGTAAATCCCGCCCCGGCAACCCTGGTGAATGCTCTTCAAGGGAAGAGCCGGATTGAGCAGAGGGCCCAAACTGCGAGATCCCGGTTGTTTTGGCTCGACGCTTCGCGAACCCTCGCCTTGATCGCCATGATTGGCTTTCACTTCTTTCGGGATTTGGAGTTCTTTGGAGTTATTGTTCCCGGAACAACTTCTCAGGGAAGCTGGGCGATCGCCGCTCGGATGATCGCGGGCTCGTTCATATTTCTGTCGGGCATCAGTTTGGTCATTGCGCACGATGCAGGGTTTCGGCCCAGACCATGGGCAAAGCGCTTTGCGATGATTTCGGGCGCTGCCGCATTGGTATCGCTGGCCACCTACCTGGCTATCCCGGACCGCTTTGTATATTTCGGAATCCTGCATTGTCTTGCTGCGTCAAGCCTGATCGGGGCAGGCCTTCTGTTCGCACCGACATGGTTGCTGTTGGCTCTGGCCTTTCTGATCTTTGGTATGGATGGTCCTATCGGTCCAGTGCCTTCTGGATCGTTCTGGCTCGCATGGACGGGGCTGAGCTCGTCCGTACGACCGTCGCTGGACTTCCTGCCCTTGATCCCTTGGCTGGGTGTGTTTCTGGCTGGAATGGCATGCGCACGGCTGATCCCCGTCTCCCGATGGGATCTTCCGTTCCGCACCACAGCGCCTGCCCGCTGGTTCAGCTGGCCCGGACGGCATAGCCTTGCAGTCTATCTCGTACATCAGCCCGTGTTGATCAGCTTCATTGCATTGGCCGTGTGGCTGGGGCGCTAGGATATCAGCTTGTGGCGGAGATTGGACATCGTGATGCCGACTGCCAGTTCCGATCTGGCCCTTCTCTGGAACGCACCACGCCGTCTTTCTTGGTTTGCCAACCTCGTCGCATGGCAGACGCGTATGCCTCGGTGGTCTGCAAAAGCCTCCACTTGCACCGGGGACATAATTATTCCTTTATCTTATGCAACCAAGACGGGAAGGCGTCTTTCAGGATTGGAGAAATACCAGGATGAGCTTGGCAGCCCGAAAACTGGTCCCTTTGGCGATCATGGTCGCGATTGGATGCGGCAGCTTTAGTGCAATGCTACCAGGCCGCGCTGCGGCCCAGTCAGTCGATGCGCAAACCTATCATGTGCTGGGTGTGACAGCCTACGATCCCGCCGAAGTCCTGAGCTATGCTGCTCAGGTTGCCTTGCAGCGCGAGGGTCGGGTGACGCCCGGTGTGCTGGCAGATACACTTGAAGTGATCTATCGCGAGGACGGCTATTTTCTTGCCGAAGTCTGGGTTGGTGACGACGGTCGGACCATCTTGGTCAATGAGGGGCAGATCGACACGCTGAGCATCGAAGGTGTTGATGCAGGCACATTCCGTTTGATCCGCAAATATTTCGCACCGGTCCTGGGGAAGCATGCTGTTCGCCTTGATCAGTTCGAACGATCGATCATGCTGGTGGAAGACATTGGATCGATCTCGGCCACCGCGGAGGTCGAGTATCCGGCGGGGCAGGAGAATGCCCATGTCAGGATCGTTGCACGGGAGGAAGACAGCGCTTCCGGTTATCTGACGCTCGACAACCCGGCGCGGGAGTTCGGTGATGCGGCAGTCCTGACCTTTGGCCAGCAGTTCACCAGTGCGCTGACGGCGGGTGATTTTCTCCGCTTCGAGCTGTCTGCGACCGAATATTTCGGAGAAGGGGACAGCAGCGTATTCGGTGCTGTGACATACAGAATGCCGCTGGGTGGAAACGGATCCTATGGCGAGCTCTACTTCGGCAACGTGCTCGCGGATCGGGATGCGTCCGGAACGCTTGAGCGGACCGATATCGAGGGCAATACCGCGATCCTTGCCTTCGGCCATCCGGTGATCCGGGATATCGAACGCTATGGCTACGCACTTTTCGAACTTCGGCAGACCGCATCCAGTGTTACCCTCCCCTCGGTCGGGTTCGATGCCGATGTGGATGTCTTGTCGGCATCCTGGGTCTATGGTGCGGCGCTTTCCCATGGGGGTGCCTGGGAATACGCGGCAAACCTGTCTTATGGCAGGAGCCAATCCAACTTCGGAGGTGTTGGCACTGATGATGAAACCTTCTGGCACCTTCGGGCGGGTCTGGGATATCAGCGCCCCGTAAGCTGGTTTGGTGAGAATTCCTCACTTCACGCGGAATTCTGGGGCCAATACACAAGCGATGCTCTGCCCGCCATTGAGGAATTCTATCTTGGGGGCATCGATGACGAACGCGGCTACGCGTTTGCTGAGGTACAGGGAGACATTGGCCTGTCAGCGAGCATTGAGGTTTCGCGGGACCTTTATCCCGACAGTCAGTATTTGCGGCGGATCAGGCCCTTCGGCTTCCTAGATGCCGGTTACGTCAAGAACAATGAACCCAGCGCCTCCGAAACGACCGAAGAAACATTCGCCTCCGTGGGACTGGGACTCGATCTGGAATTCAAGGGGAATGTGTTCCTGCGCAACTACGTTGCCGTCCCGCTGTCGGATGGCCCGACCACGTCGGCGGGGGATCCAGCCTTTTATCTCTCTCTGACCAAAACATGGTGATGTCATGAAGTCTTTTTTCGCAGTCACCGCGACAATCGTTGCCGCCCTTGCCACAGTCCCACAGCCGGGCTGGAGCGCCGGAAACCACTATGGCTGGTGCATTGGTGTCGGAAACCAACATCAGGGGACCAACTGTGGCACCGGTGGGTCAACTCCGTCCTCAAGCCTGCCGCCCGCTCAGGTGCCCACGTCAAACCAGCTGCCTCCGACCGGGCCAAGCATTGTGCCAACGCCAACAGATGTGACGACAAGTGTGATCTTGCTCGAGCCGCTGCCCTCGCAAACCATTACGGGCACTGCCCCAGTACCGACAGTACAGGGCCAGCCCGGTGGCAGTTTCACCGGGACCGGTCAGCTCCCGATCGAGGTGACGGCTCAGCCCGGTCAGGTTTTCACGGGGACGTCGCCGGTTCCGACGGTACAGGGCCAGCCAGGCGGCAGTTTCACCGGGACAGGTCAGGTTCCGATCGAGGTGACACCTCAGCCCGGTCAGGTATTCACCGGAACCTCGCCGGTGCCCCCGTTGCAGACCCAGCAAACGCCATCCTTTACCGGTACCGGGCAGCAGCCAACCATCGTCCTGCAACCCTTGCGTCCCCAGACATTCACCGGCACGTCGCCGGCTGCGAATGTCCAAGGCGTGCCGGGACCGTCCTTTACTGGCACCGGCTTGCCCACGGTGACAATCGTGCCCAATCCTCCGACGACAGTGACCGGGTTCGGGCCGGTCTCCGCAACGATCATCGTGCGCCCCGATCCCCCTCGCACGTTCACAGGCACTGCGCCGGTCCCTCAGGCGACCCCGCAAGCGGTACCTGGACGTATCCCCGTGGCCACCCCCCAAGCGATACCCTCTCTGGTGCCGCCAATGGTGCAGCAGCAAGTGCCGGGCCGCATCCCGACAGCTCGACCCGGTGCCACGCCCCAAGCTACGCCACAAATGGTGCCGTCAATTGCGCAACAACAACAGGTTCCGGGGCGCGTTCCCACGGCGGTACCCGGACGTGTCCCGCCTGCGACACCCCAGGCAACGCCTCAACGCACGCCTCAGTCAGTGCAGCCGGTTCAGCCACAAGTACCAGGTGCCATCGCGACGGCAGTCCCGCAGCCAGTTCCCCAAGGGACCCCACAGCTGACACCGACCGCGGTGCCTCAACCGATCATCGTCTCGGTACCCCGCCCACAACCGCGTCCGCCGGTCGTGGTGGTCCCGCCTTCCAAGGATGTGCAAGTTGTCCACGTGCCGACGCCGACAAAGCCATCCCTTGGTCCGGCACATATCACGGCAAAGCCAGGTCGGCAGAAGCAGCACCAGCCTCCGGCCTTCAGTGCGGATGATGGTGGCAAATCGTGGAATTGCCTTGCAAGCGGTCACGGACAACGCAAGACGCAAACCGGTCGGTCGATCACCGTTTCTGGCACGCTCCGGCATGTGGGCTCCATCGACGTCTTGGGCCGGGACTTGCCCGCTCTGCATCCACGCCATTCGGATTGCATCATAACTGTTCGCAGACGGCGGGGTGACTGAAGCTCGGGGAGGTCGTCGCGTCAGCAAACTGACCGCAGATGGCTACAAGGACGGCAGGGCGTTCTCGATCTGCCTTGCCCGTCCGTCTGGAGACCCCTGTTACTCAGAACCAGATCGCCTAGCGCTAGGCAATCTTTGGTGCCTTCAATGCTGGAATCTCACGCTACCACTCGCTGCAAGTCCTGCACGCCAACTTCATCGTGGAGTGAGGGATGACTCTATCCACGCATAAGTCCCGTTTGGGGTTTCCTGCAATCGCTCAATATGTGAGCAATTGAGAGCGGCAGGAGATCGAAGGCCCGCCAGACAATGCGATCGCCGTTATGTGGGCGCGAAACTCACAATTCATCCTCGATCGGAAGATGGGCAAAGAACCACTCCTCAATTCTCTGAAACCCTCGCAAGGCCGGTTCCGCATCCAAGACCATGCCATTTCCCATCCAGACAATCTTTCCATCGTCCTTGAGGGCGAGACGCCAAGCGTTGCTTTCGTCAAAGTCCGGTTCGGTCAGTTTGAGAAGGTCATTCGCCAGGGACTTGCTGTCGACAATCAGAACCAGTTCCGTGTTGATCCTCAAAGACCGCGGGTCGAGATTGGCGCTTCCGACAACAACGTGCCGCTTGTCAACGATCATGTACTTGGCATGCAGCCCCAGATGTTTCTTCAGCACCGGGGGCAAGATGTAGCGCGGACGAATGTCGGCAAGTGTGCGCATCTCGTGCACTTCGGCTCCAAACGACAGCAGTTCTGCGATATGCCCCCTGTAGGCCGCGTACGCCGAAATATGGTTGTTCGAATTGATTGAGTTGGTCAGAAGCCGAACGCGGACGCCTCGGCTGACGGCACTCTTGAGGGCTTGGACAAGGCCAGGTGTAGGTATCAGATAGGCCGAAACGATGGTGACCTCGTCACGCGCCGATGTAATCAGCCGCGAAAGTGCATCAGCAACCTGAACAGGCCTGTCTTTCAGAGCTTCGGGGCGATCTTCCGGGGGGCGATCAGCAATCAGCTTGGACCTACCGCGATGCGACTGCTTGACGATGTCACGCCAGGCCGCATCGCGGCTCTCCTGAGGCTCTCTGGGGTACATGCGGTCAAGCTCCGCAGCCTCGCCCTGAACCTTTTCTCTGGGCACATGGGCAGCCCGGACGCGGCCAATCTTATCCACCGGGAAAGACCAGCGATCGTTCCAATAGGTGTCGAATGAGCCGCTGATCTTCTCGACGATAGGACCACCAACGAGAAGCTCCATGTCCCGGAAATTCGCCGCATCATCGAAACCGAAATACTCATCAGCAAGGTTGCGTCCTCCAACGATGGCAACCTGATTGTCGACCACCATCGACTTGTTGTGCATACGATGATCCAGCCTGTCGAAATCCCCGAGATTGAGAACGAACCGTGTCATCGCACTGTCCGCGCGACGCTCATAGGGGTTATATATGCGGTACTGTACGTTCTCATGGCGATGCAGTTGGAGAAGATGCTGATCTTCCCCGACAAGGAAGCTGTCGTCGATCAGAATGCGGACATTGACCCCCCGATCGGCGGCCGCCAGCAAGCGCTCCTGTATGACGCTGCCAACATCGTCGAAGCTCCAGATGAAGCTTTGCAAGTCAATCGAACTGGTTGCTGAATCGATCGCGCGCAAGCGCCAGCCAAGCGCGCCTCGCCCTTCGTTTAACGGGACCTGCCAGTCTGAGCCCCTGATGGTTTCGATTTCAGACCATATGCCACGCGTGACAGGGGGTGGCGTGGTTTCTTCAGTGCCCTCGAAAGGAGTTAAGGCTGTACAGCCTGCAATGAAAATCCCAATCAGGAACGGCAGGTAGCTTCTCAAAATGTGCATGAAGTGCTTTCCTCGTTCCAAAACTATGTCAGATTTCAGCGGGCCCGCCAAGAACGCGTCGGCGTGCGCCAAGGTGTTCTTGATGGACTTGAGGGAAAGACCTTGTCGCCGTCCGATAATCTCGGCGGCTTCATGTTCTAGGTCAGGAAGTACTAGCTGGGAGATGGAACTGAATTGAAGCTCCATTTGCCCGAGCCATCGTTGCGGCAACAGGGCTGACATACGCAATGAGCAATACGGGTCGAAGCACTCTGCGCAATATGAGGCCCTTGTCCATGAAGCTGAAGAATTAGACCACCGACCCTCGGCAAGTGTCTAGCCTGGAGCCCAAACCGCCACGCTTCCACACTACGCGCATATTCTAAACTTGAGTTGGGGGCTCGCCTATGAACAGTTTTCTTTGGTTTCTTTCTCCCGTTCGCGACACGCGGCTCAATGTCTGCTTGGTGTGAACAGCTTGTTCCGTGGCCTTTGAAATGCGCCATACAGGGGAGGTGTGGCGGTTTTCTACCCGAAAGTTTCTGATGCAGTTAGAGCTACCTATAAGGATTGGAGCCGTCAGCACCGACCATTAAAGAGACAGGGCTAGAGCCGTCCGATGTGCTGTCTAAGACTTCCTGCAACCTCTTGTCACTCGAGCTTCGTCGTACTGGTGCTGAAGGGTGGTTTCTCCAAGGCCGCACGCAATCGGCATATGTCGAAACGGGTCGCTTCACCGCTTCGCAGAAGGTCCCGTGCGTCGCCTTCTATCACTGAACATCCCCCGACACACGGGGCGCACTTGTTCAGGAGACCGACATGACCCGACCCACATCCCCGACAGCCCGGCATCTATACGACGCAATCGAAGCGTCCTCCAAGACCCAGAAGGAGATCGCAAAAGATGCTGGCTTTGCCAGTCCCAACATCCTGTCAATGATGAAGCGCGGCGAAACCAAAGTGCCGATCAGCCGGATACCGAGCCTTTCCCAAGCGCTGGATATCGACCCAGGGGAGTTCATCAACATCGCGCTGCACGAATACGACCCCGAACTGCACGCGGTTCTGATGGAGCATTACGGGGCGGGGCTAACGCTTGCAGAACGGACCCTGCTGGAGGTCTACGACGAAGCACAGCACGTTGCACCTTTCGTCTTGGAAGCCGGGCTATGTGACCTCTTGCTTGAGCTGTTCGTCTATTCTGGCCGTCTGCAGGCGGAGATTGGGTGACGAAAGGGCTCGGGAGTGTGCAGTTATTTTACCCCTAGAGACCACTGCCGAGTTTCACTGGGCCGGGCTCAAGTGGGCTGGCTGAACCCTTGTATTATTGACGTTGCCAGCGTTGGCTTCATGCGGGCGGGGAACCCAATCCAGGTGTCGACCTACTAACTGAGATCAGACCAACAGACAGACACAAGACAGACAGACACAAGACAGACAGACACAAGACAGACAGATAAGAAGAAGAGAGGAGGTCAGGCAGAGAGAAAGGGAAACAAGGCACTGATGAGAAGGGAAAACAAGGCTCTCTGAGAGCAAGGCTCCCTAGGGAAGGCTGAAGCTTAGGAAACCAGGCATCTCCCTCTTTCAATATTTGCAAACTAGGCGATCGCATCGGGCAGTGACCTTATCCCAATGATTATTCATCTCTCCCGGGGGTGCATCCCCATTAGAAGACTCCAACCTGCCAATCAGTAGTCTCTTCCCCATCCCCGCTCCCATGTCTCATGCAGTCTGTTGAGCGCTTTGGAAACTCGACGGTTCAGATCAGAGTAACGACGGCATTGCCCGGTGCTCATCAGTTCCCTCCTGTCTCGAAGCTTCCTCCCTGATTTCGCAGCGTCGAGCTTCAGTTGGACATCTTGGAAATATGCGAGCCCAGCAACGCCTGACTTGCTGAAGATCTCCCATTCATCTCGGTTTGGTTCTGATGGGTTCTCGGTTGATGGGGTGAAGGTCGGTAGGCCGAACTGCAGAAACAAGTTGAAGCCCTTGAGCCCTCTTGTGGCGATGTCACCGAGATAATTCAGATCAACGTAAGCTGGGCCCAATCTGTCTAGAGGGACCTCATCTATGAACGTCAACTCGATCCGGGACCGGGATTGTTCAAAGGGTAGGGATTTAGCACCCAGTGCTGTTCGCTGATCTGTGATCTTGTCCATGCAGCGGAAGTGCACTTTCTGACCCTTCTTACCGTAGTAGAACGTTGCATCGAGATAGGGCTGCTGATGCAGGCTTGGGTGTAGGATCGACAGGTCTTCCACTGCGATCCCAAGTGCTGCGGCATCTCGGGCGAGCTTTACTTTAAGCCGTCCTTTGGGTTCGTCGAATACCTTTGGAGTATTTGTCTCTCCATCGGTATCGTAGGTGAACCTTGGTCGAGATCCTTCTTCCCGGTGTGCATCATGAACGAGGACATGCTTTCTAATCAGGTCAGTCATAATCATGCGACGGGCGGCATACGCCTCAGGAGTTTTGGCTAATTGAGCTATAGGGTAAATATCCAGGGACAGTTCGAGACCAACTAACGGGAGTTCGTCGAGCTCAGTTCCCTCGCTACAGTATCTGTCTAGGACAGCCCTGAGGAGCGACCTCAGCCCCTTTGGTTGGGGGTCTTGAAATCGGATGACAAAGGAGCGCCCAGTCGTACCGCGTCGTCTGGTGGGCCCTCCCACGAAGCAGCTCCTGAATGCTGAGAGTTCTGCGTTTTGCTCTGTAAGCCAGCGCTGAATCCTCCACGCGTAATGCTCTTCCTTCGTTTGCAGGTAAATCTCAAGCCAGTCGAAGACGGCCTTTACCTGGTACTCCGACAGATTGATCAGTGGCTCTGCGGTGAGCCGCCCACGGAATCGAGCTTGGCGCAATTTGAGAGGAACAGTACTGTAGTTCAAACACAGATGTTCCGGATCGATTGTTCCGGGGTACGCAGGATCATTGAACAGGAGTGGGCAAGACTTGATCATGCTTTTCAATCAGGAACGCGACGTGGCAATTGCAAGCTTATGGCAACATTTTGCGAGGGCGGGCGAAGTAAGGCATTGAGATATATGTAGAATAAGGCGTCTACGAATGCGCCGTTTTCCGGTTCCGCCCCGTAAAGTCCGAGCGAAGACAGTCTCATGACAAAGAAGCTCGCTGTTTGCACAGACCCAAATCTTACCCAGCAACGATCGAGCAAACGCTCACTTGCTGACATCTATCCCTTCTCAGACTTCAGCTCTCTGATGGCCCGTAGCCCAGTTCGGTATGTCCAGGGTTTCCCCTGACTGTTCTTTAGACCTTCTGCACCGGCGCTTTGGAGGAATTCCCGGAAGCTCGTCCCGGGAGTGTTTGCAATGTGTTTCGAATACGCTTGTTGAAGGGCTGTCGCTGCCTGTCGCGCAGAGGTCGAACGGGCTTTCGCTGACATCTGTCGGGCTTTTGCTGTCTGTGCAGCCCGCTGTTCGTCGGATCGATCTCTGCTAGGCGTTCGTTTCTTGAGGGGTGTGAGAAGAGCGTTTCGAATGAGCATCGACATCTCTTGCGACAGGTCATTCAGAGGTCTTCTTTGTCTCAGGTCTCGGATGTAATCAGAGTATTCCAGAAGCGCTCCCCACAGCTCCGGTCTGAACGCTTCATCTGCTGCTCTGAACAGTCGGGCATAGTCGTCGATCGTGAGACGTGCAGGCAAGCCTGTCTTCTCGGCGTTTAGCCGGTAATCCTTCAACAGGCGAAACAAGTTCGGGAGATCATCTCGTGATCGGATCTTCCGTGCATAGTCATGCCCCATGATGTGCAGCTGAGCATCTCCGCGGGCGGCCTGTTCTTGAAGGGCCAACAGCTGCGTTTGGGCGCCCGGAAGTTCCTCTACAGGGCTGCCGTATCGGGGGCCGTGGGAGACGAGAATATAACCGGGCAAAAAGGGCATTTCGTATCAGGATACGTACCGGATGTGTCAGGGTTGGTGGACCTCGTCACCCTACCATGAGCGGTCGGTTGGCACCATAGGGAATACCATGAAATGGCGCAAAAACAATGGCTTGACTCCACTTTTCGACCGACAAGCGACTACGATCCTGCTATAATGAGGGTCAACGAAATCCACCGAGAGAAACCCCCCTGTGACCCATACAGAAAGAACCGTTCATCATGCCTGCATGAGCTGGCTCAAGACCTGTCAACGCAACGAGTTGGAGCGCTCGACCATGAAGGCCTACAGCAGTCACGTACGCATTCACATCGACCCTAGGATAGGCACTCTTCTGCTCAGCGATCTCTCGCGAAGTGACGTCCGGGACTTCATGTATGCGTTGCTGGATGACGGTGTCTCACGTGCGCATGTGAAGAAGGTCATGGTCAGTCTGCGATCGATCCTGTCGGAAGCCGTCGAGCGGGAGTGGGTGACCCACAATGTCGCGGTAGACGTCAAGCTGCGGCGCAAGGCGCGAACCGCCGAAGATGAGAAGATAATTCCGACAAAGGATGAGATCAGGCTGATCATCGAGAAGGCGCCGCAAAGTCATCGGGCAATGTTCGTCACGGCGATCTTCACCGGGATGCGCATCTCGGAGCTACGCGGGCTGACCTGGGACTGCGTGGATTTCGAGCGCCGGGTGATCAAGGTTGCCAAACGGGCTGACGAGTTCGGCGAAATGGGGCCGCCCAAGAGCAGGGCAGGGGTGCGGGATATACCCATGGCGCCGACTGTGACTGAGACACTGCGCGCCTGGCGGTTTGACGCCCCCGGAAGTGACGCGAACCTTGTCTTCCCCAATGGGGCAGGGAAGGTGCAGAACTACTCCAACATCTACAACCGCGTGTTCAAGCCTATGCTCGTCGCCAACGACATCGTCGATGATCTAGGCAGGGCGAAGTTTGGCATTCACGCGCTCCGACATGCGGCGGCATCGCTCTTCATCGAGCAGGGGTGGAATCCGAAGAAGATACAGACCCTGCTCGGGCATGCCTCGATCACCATGACAATGGATACCTACGGGCATCTGTTCGAGACGCCCGAGGAAGATGTCTCACTCTTTGAAAAGCTCGAAAGCGATCTGATGGCGGCGTGAGGACGCTATCCCGCAAAATCTGTCAGTCAACTTTGAGAGGCACCGCTTAGGAACCGAAAACCCTGCGAACCTCTGTTGCCACCACCAGCTGAGAAAGGAAAGCCAAATGCTGAATACGTCACCCAACAAGGCAATGCTCATTGTAGATACTGACGAGGCATTCCGTGATTGCCTCGCTTCAGACATGCGGAAGCGCGGTTTCGACGTTCGCACTTGCGCAACTGTCCAAGAGAGCATGGCCACCATCGAGGCAAATAGTCCTAGATATGCGATCATCGATATCCGGTTGGGTGAGGACAACGGTCTAGTTGTTCTCAAAGCTCTCAACCAATCCTCTTCCGAGGTGCGGTCAGTCATTCTGACAAGCCATGGGGATGCTCGAACGGCAGTTGCGGCCATCAAGCTTGGCGCCTGCGACTATCTTCTGAAGCCGTCAAGTGCCGAGGAGATCATCGGCGCGCTTGTTGGTTCTGCAGACGCATACCTCGATGCGCCCGAACCCCCAGTTTCAGTCGTGAAGTCGCAGTCGGGGTACTTCGAAGAGTCCTTAGACGCTGTCGCCTAGACGGACCCGCTACGGAGATTTCGATGGCCAAGTGTTTCATTGTCTGGCGGCTCACCGTGGGTCTATGGTCAAATCCAAGGCCACAGACCAATGATCTGGCCATCGAAACTTTCCTACGATCGCGGATCCGGCAATTCGCGAGATAACCAATCTCAGGTGGTGGACTCGATTGAGGGGACTACTCCACAAATTAATAAGTCTATTTATCAATACGAGCCGTTCGCTGCGACTGTGTTCAACGTATCATATGCGGGAGAAGCGGACCTTTGATTTCTGCGGGCAAACACTAATAAGTAATCAATAGTCCTCGATTGCGAACACACGAACTGGCTCTTCAAATCCTTTGAATGAGTGTCTTCCCAGATCTTCCGAGACGCCATCGATAAGACGAATGACCTCTTCTGAGCATACTATGCGTTTACCGAGTGAAGCACCGATCTCCAATAGACGCGCAGTCAGATTTACCGTCGGTCCGACAACGGTGAAATCCATACGATTGACGCTCCCGATGTTACCGTAATGCACGTCTCCCACGTTCAAGGCCGCCCGAAAGTTGAGCACTGATTGCCCGTCAGTTTGGCTCGACATCGACCTGCGCGTTTCTTCCAGGGTCGCCAAGGCACCATCGACAGCCGCAACTTGCGCGGCCCTGTCGTCTGGAGTGGGAAATATGGCCATGGCGCCATCCCCGATGAATTTGAGAATTTCACCGCCATTCCTGCACACTCCTTCATCAAGCACGGAAAAGAAGCGATTAAGGAAGCTGATAGTATCTTCAGGTGGCATCGTGTTGGAGAATTGTGTAAAGCCTTCGAGGTCGATGAAGAGCACGATTGACGGGATATTCTCGGTATCTCCACGACGAATGTTACCGGTCAGAACCCGCGCTCCGGCATCTCGCCCGACGTAGGTGGACAGGACTGCGATGGTACTTTCGTGCAACACGAAGCCCTCGGTAACACGCGCTATTGGCGCTTGAAGGCTGCGGAACGCCTCAATTTGATCGTCGCTGAAGCCACCTTCAGCTTTGGTCATGGCGACTGCGACGTTGAGATCGGGCGTGTACCTCGAGTGCAAAGGCAGGCAAAGGCTTTGCACATAGCCCCTTTCCCGTAGCGCCGTCATATCCGGCCTTAAGTCGAAATCGGGATTGTTGCCAAAAGTGTAGAGCAGCACCCGGCCTGTGCTGCTGCAGACTTGGCCCGGCGTACCGATCCACTGCTTACCTTCCTTGAGTTGTCGCGGTGTGAGCCTGCTTGTTCTGGGGCCTGCAGCCTCAGTCCAGTAATCAAAACGCCCAGGCAATTCGGGATGCATTAATGTCTTGTAGATGCCAAAGAAATCTACGGGAAGACTTGCGGCTTTAAGGCGACGACCGATTTCGGCATTGATCTCGCTGAAGCCTTCTGTGCCAGGTGCTCCCGCTACCAGCCAAGAGTTGAGAGCCGATAGCCGTGAATTTCGATGCATGGGCAGCCTCCTACCCACTATCATAACCCAACAACCATGCATATGCACTGGAGCTATTGGGTAGTAAGGTCAAAACTGACGAAGCAAGAAACAACTGGGCCGGTCTGCAGGTCTGTTTTTCGGGTGGAAGAGAGCTGGGAACCGGGCCTTCGTCTTTGCTGAAGAAGAGGTCAGCTAGGCGGACATTTCAGACGTCCCGTGGTAAAAACACTTGATGGCGGCTTACGGGAACATCGATGAGCACCAATAGCGAGCAAGAAGCGATTAAGGCCGTAGTCGTGGAGTACCTTGAGGGAATGATCTATGGCCAAAGAGATCGGCTGGAGCGAGCGATGCACCCCCAATGCATGCAGGCGGGTCACTTCGGGGGTAGCTACGAGTTTTTCGACCGCGACACTTTCATTTGCTCGCTCGAAGGCGAGGCTGCGCTGCCGCCAGGGACACCGTACCGCTGGGAACTACTCTCTATCGAAATGACAGGCGATGTCGCCGTGGTGAAGGTCGAGGATGATTGTTTCGGCACGACGTTCACGGACTACCTCACGCTAATAAAGCATGACAACCAATGGCAAATTGTGATGAAAGCATTCTTTGACCATGCCAATGGCTGAACTTGCTTCTTCGCAGAAGCACCAAGAAGACCAGCTATTGGCTCGCCTAAGACATCTGAGCGAAAAGGTCAGATGATCACTCTTCGGCGTAAGCAGCCTTCCGAGCCGACAAGACCGTTGAGCCACGCCCGAATGACGGCTTCCAGCGGCTCCAGACGTTCGCCGAAATCGACGCGAGGACGGGAGCGCCGGACGAAGCGGGCGTTCGAATTTGTCTACCAAAGTTTGCTAGGCTGCCGTTCCATGGTGACGCGCACAGAAATCACAACCTATTTGGGAAGTTCGCGCCAGACCCTCGGGTCAATGCTGGCCGCGGCGAAGATTCCACCCCATAGGGCTCCGGGAATGCCCGGGGTCAAGACGTCCTGACCTGAAAGGATAAGGCCCGGCACCGGAGTCTTTGCCTGAAGTGCGCCACTCAGCACGCGTTCAGGCGTGACGTCTATGCCGTAGAAACCGCCGTGATGATGTCCCGTGATCGCCTCGGTGGAAAGGGGCGTCGATAGGTTGCGAAATACCACGAGTTTGGCGAGGTCAGGGAAATATGTCTCGAACTGCGCGAACAGGATATCCTCGACCTTTGCCTTAAACTCCCGGTAGTCCTCGCCGCGCGCACCCGGCTCCAGCCCGGCCCATTTCTCCACCACCGACCAGTCGGTCCACGCCACGATCTCTCCGGCGTATTTCCGAGACGGACCGGGATCGTGCGCACTGTCCTTTAGCGAAGCAAACGAAACGAACATGCCCTGGGGTGGATTGTCGGGTGCGTCGGTCCAGACGACGTCCACCTTTCCACTTGGGTATATCCAGTGGTTCGAGCGGGTCGCTCCGGCATCCTCGATATCACCCTCAAAGCCCATGAACAGGCTGAAATGGGCCACCGAGTGGGGCAGCGCGTTGACTTCTTCGATCCAGTCCTGATGTCCGCTCCCCTCGGGTAATAGCGAGTTTACGGTCTCGCGCGCCCCGATATTGGAAATCACGAACTTTGCGCGGATTTCCTCTCCCTCTGCCGTACGGACGCCAACGGTCCGCCCATCATCGAAGACCAGCGTTTCGACTCTGATGTTTGCCCGCGCCTCTCCCCCTGCCTTTGTGATCGTCGGCAGGATGTGCTTTGCTAAAGACGCGCCGCCGCCAGACGGATACCAGGCACCGCTCTCAAGGTAAGAGCCTGTAATCAGGGCATGCATCGCAAAGCTCGCTTTGCTGGGTCTGCCGCCGTGGTCGAACCACTGCGCGGCGAAGGCGGCGGCCAGATCGGGGTTGTCGGTGATCTCGTCGATAACCTCTTTCGTCGTACGCTTGCACCAAAGGTCGATGGCGTGGCTATGCCACCACTTCATAGCCGACCCAATGATCTCAGGCATCGCACGCGTAGAGGTGGCCGTGAAGGACGCCTGCCTGCCTTCTTTGAGCGCAGAGAACCACGCTTCGATTGCCTTGGCCTCGCCCGGAAACCGATCCTTAAGATCGCGCTCCTGCGCCTCGTAAGGTCGCGACAGGGACAGAGGCGCCGCATCTCCGATATGCAGATTGTCATAAATCGAACCCATTGAGGTGAACTCGATCGGCGTGTCCGACAGCCAGTCCAGCATATGGCGCTCGCGATCTTCCGGGGCGACGCAATTGAGGTAATGGATGCCCGCATCCCAGGAGAAACCTTCCATGGAGAAGCTGTGGGTCAGACCTCCAAGCGTGTGGTACTGCTCCAGAAGAAGGACCTTGTGCCCAAGCTTCGACAGCGCGGCGGCTGCGGCCATGCCCCCCATGCCCGATCCGATGACGATGGCATCCCAGCCCTTGTCTTCAGAGGTAGCCAAATCTGCTCTCCTTCGTATCCAAATGGTTAGGTTAGAAAATATCTCTGCGGGTAAGGCTAACGCTTGGTCGCAACATCCGACTTGATCGCGATCAATTTAGTTGTCGAGCCCAGTTTCTCGCTTTGCGGTACCATCGACTTGTGCGGCAAGGCTTTCAGGTAAATCAGCAGCTATCGCAGTCTTCGGTCATTCAAACCCGGCGCGGCGATGGTAAATAAGGGCCCTTGGCTTCCATTCGCTGAACTATGCATGAGTGTCAGCTATAGCTACCCTTTATTCAAGGAAGGCTTTGCACGTATCCTAAGTTCAAGAGGAGGTTGAGCACCTAGATGCGCATCGCAACGTTCAATCTGCAGAATCTTAGGTTGCGTGAGCGCCAGGGTCAGCTTGTGTTGGATGGTGCCGTTGACCATGATTTTGATAACCGCCCACGCTCAATTGAGCAGGATATCTCAGATCGGCAACTGACCGCCAAAGTGATTGCCGAGGTTCAGGCCGATGTTGTCGCGCTGCAAGAGGTTATTGACGAAAAGACGCTTGAGTTCTTTTGTGATCACTTTCTGGTTCCAGCCGGTGCTCCAGATTACCCAATTCGCATATGTCTGCCCGGAAATGATGGGCGTGGCCTTGACGTAGCGGTTCTTGCAACAATCAAACCTCTGAAAGTCAAAAGTCACGCGCATCTCACCGGAGCGGACTTCGGTCTTGATGAGCTGCCGGACGACCTCCGGGATCGCCCGCTGTTCCGACGCGATTGTCTTCAAGTGGACTTCGAGAATTTCACGCTCTTTGTGTGTCACTTCAAGGCGCCCTACCCAGACACCGAAAAGGCGTACCTCGTAAGGGAGGCAGAAGCACGCGCAGTACGGAAAATTGTCGAGGCACGCTTTCCCGAACCTGAAACAGCGCGATGGATCATACTTGGAGACTTCAACGAACCTGAAATGAGCAACGTGGATCAGCCGTCTGCGCTTGCTCAATTGAGGCAAGGGTTTGCGGTCGGACTATTAGACCGCATGAAGCCGGGAACTGACTGGACTTTTGAAGTGCCAGATACGCATGCCCGGTCGCGGCCGGACCGGATATTATTGTCGCAAAAACTTGCAATGGAGTACTCAGAAGCCATTCCGCAGATTGTGCGAACCGGGATGAGCCATTCATTTGCAGACACTTCCGAAGCTGGTTACGCAGTTCAATCGAATAGCCAAGCTAGCGATCACGCTCTCGTTTATGTGGTCTTACCAGACCTTTAGGCCCACGCTAGCTAATGCATTGCATTTGCATGAATGCTTTGGGTTGTTAGCTTTCATTCGCAGCGCTATGCATGAATGTCAGCTAAGACCTTGTTTCGTGACCTTTGAGAGGCACTGCAAAAGGGATGCGATAGCTGTTTGCTTCCCGAGCAACTTTGGCTCCCTGTAAGGATTGGAGCGGTTACCGCTGACCATTGGGGAGACAGGGCTTGAGCCGCGCAGTGTGCTGTCTAAGACTTCCTGCATGTGATGGTTGCCTGAAATTCTTTGTCCCCGTAGCGTAGGAGGTGTTGCCAGGTTCCTAGAAAGGAGGCCGGGCCATGATGCCCAGAACGCAATACGCCAAAAGTGACGACGTGCATATCGCCTACCAGGTCTATGGGAAAGGGTCCAAGAACCTCGTTTTGGTCCCGGGGTTCATATCTCAGATCGAAACTTACTGGGAGCAACCGAATTGGGCAAAATGGCTTGAGCGTTTAGGGCAGTTTACTAAGGTTGCGATGTTTGACAAACGTGGCACGGGCCTGTCCGATCGAGGTGTTGCCGTACCTGACATGGATAAGCGCATGGACGACATCCGCGCCGTCATGGACGCCGCAGGTATGGATACAGCCTATGTCATGGGGATTTCTGAGGGGGGCTCGCTCGCTTCCGTTTTTGCGGCCTATCAGCCACAGCGTTGTGAAGGCCTCATACTCTATGGTGCTTTCGCACGTTTCGAGTCGTGGTTCCCCACAAAAGAAGCTTTGGAGGAATTGTTCGAATACGCCGAAGACAATTGGGGCAGCGGCACCGCGCTCCCGCTGTTTTGCCCGGAGACTGGCGACGAACCATCATTTCAAGAGTGGTGGGGTAAGTATGAGAGAACGGGGGCATCTCCTCGTGATCTCATTGAGATAATGAAGGTGAATAGTCAGATCGACATCACGGATATTCTTCCTTCAATCAAGGCTCCAACTCTTGTGCTCCACAAAACAAAAGACGCGCTCATAGATATCGAAGGCGGTAGAACACTGGCCCAAATGATCCCTGGGGCGAGACTCGTGGAGTTCTCTGGGAGAGATCATTTTGCATTTATGGGCAATGAACGTGATGAAATACTGGTGGAAATAGAGGAATTTGTGACGGGTGCTAAACCAAAGCCAGTCTTCGACAGGGTTCTTGCTGCTGTCGTATTTACCGACATCGTCGACTCAACCGCGATTGCACAAGAGTTTGGGGACGAGCAATGGCATACAAGGCTCGAACAGCACAACGCTCTCGTTAGGGAGCAAATCAGAGAATTTCGTGGCCAGGAAGTGAAGTCGTTAGGCGATGGTTTTCTTGCGACTTTTGATGGGCCTGGGCGTGCAATTCACTGCGCAAAAGCGATAGGCGAAGTGGTTTCCAAACTAGGACTACGAGTACGCATTGGTGTGCATACGGGCGAAGTTGAGATTGCCGCGAATGACGTGCGTGGAATTGCAGTCAATATCGCGGCGCGTATCGCTGAACTCGGCGACGGTGGAGACATTGTGGTGTCTCGTACAGTGAAAGATCTTGTCGCAGGTTCAGGCCTTGATTTCGAAAGCCTCGGGCGGAAGAAACTGAAGGGGCTCTCTGAAGAGTGGCATGTGTATAGGGCACTGTGACAGCGGTCTCGACCTTGCTGCCGTCGGGAGCGCAGCTATGGCCTGAGTCATCCTTTCGGATGACTGTTTAGGCACAATCGACGGTCACTCATGCCGAACTTGCAAAGACCCAGCGTCTGGTTTTTGCACTGCCGACTGCCCTATTCGTTCGTCTTGAAACGCAAAGCAGGCTAATATGATCGCAGAACAAGCCGCTGATGCGGAAGACATGATATGTCGAAGGAAACGAACCGAAGACTGGTCGCGATACTAGCCGCTGACGTTGCAGGGTATTCGCGGTTAATGGGAAGGGATGAGGACGGTACGCTCGCCGCTGTCCACGATCTGCGCGACCATATTCTGGAGCCAACCGCGAAGAGTGTTTCTGGTCGCTTGTTTAAGTCTATGGGCGACGGATTTCTGTTCGAGTTCTCTAGCGTGGTTGCTGCCATGCGCTTTGCTGTCGAAGTGCAACTTGCTTTGAACACCTGGAATGCGAAACGTCAGGCCGCACCTGACCTAGAGTTGCGAATGGGCTTGAACATCGGCGATGTAATCACTCGCGACGATGATCTTTTCGGTGACGCAATAAACATCGCTGCACGTCTAGAAGCGATAGCTGATCCCGGCGGAATCTGTATTTCGGAAGCTGCAATGCAGCAGTTGGGCGACCGTATGTCGCTGGACGTCGAAGATCTTGGCGAACGGGCACTCAAGAACATTGAAAAGCCGGTCCGCGCCTTCCGCGTGCGATCAGCCTCTACGCCACGCCCCGCGAACCTAAGTGCAGAAACGGATCTGCTGACAAAAGATCCAGCCGCACAGATGCGGTCTTATAACTTCCCATCTGCACGTCCTTCTCTGGCAATCCTGCCCTTCCGAAACATGTCAACATCCCCGGACAGCGCATTCTTCGCACAAGGTATTTCGCTCGGGATTCAAACGCTTCTGGTGCAACTGCCGAACATGTTCTTTGTGAATGCGTGTGGCCACTCGGGTTATCGTGACGGGTCCGTTACCGCATCGCAGGCATTGGAGCATATGCCAGTTCAGTACGTGGTCGAAGGGTCGGTTCAGCAGGCTGGCGCCCAAGTGCGGGTCAATATTCAGGTCACGGACCTGACAAATAACACGGTCAAGTGGGCGTCAAACTATGATGGAACTCTCGATAACATCTTTGCCCTGCAGGACGAAATCGCGCGCAACATTGCCGGAGCTTTGAGCGCGGAGTTGATCGGCGGTCACATGGCTCGCGATTTCACAGGTGGCCTTGATGGATCGGAGTCGTGGGAACATTTCCTCCGGGGGATCAATTATTTCTACCGCATGACGAAGGCGGGTCATGCACAGGCTGTGCCGCATTTCGAAGCCTTGGCCGAAGCACATCCGAATAGCGCGATCGGCCCCTGTTATCTTTCAGTATTGCATTTCTACGCTGCCCGTCGTGGATGGTCTCCTGACACCCGCGCAGCGCTCTCTGAGGCTGAGAGATGGGCGCGCCAAGCTTTGACACTAGAAGATGGGAACAATGGGCTAGGCCACGCGGTTCTCGGGGCTATCGCGTTGGAAAAGCACAAGTATGATGAAGCCAACCAACTGTGCCATATTGCTGTTGGATACCGCGCGAGTTGTCCATTTGCATACGGCCAGTTGGGGATCACTCAGACCTACATCGGTGAACCAGAAAATGGGATCCGAAATATTCGGGGTGCGATTGCACTGCGGTTGGGAGGACCCGTGCCGCTGGAACTGAACGCGCTGGCGGTGGCCTATAGGGATTCAGGCGACTTTGACCTTTCTCTAGCGGCCGCAGAAGAGGCAATCCGTATCGAGCCGGAGTACTTGGATGCCTTTGTAACAAAGACCTCTGACTTCGCGCTCAAGGGTGACACTGAACGCGCTAGAAAGACAGCAGAGGCGATCCTGTCCGTCAAATCGGATTTCCGGATCGCCAGTTTTATCGAGCGTGAACCATATCAATCGGCCGACATGCGACGTCGCATTGCTACTGCGCTGCAGGCCGCCGGACTACCGGAGTAATTGATTGCAAATGAATTCCGGCTGTCATTCGCCAACTGTGCATGAATGTCAGCTTGGTGCAAACAACTCGACACTCGGGTTTGTCTGCGTAGGGAAAACACAGATGTTCCAGATTGGTGCTCTGGCCTTCAAGTTTAGGCAGCCTCCGATAACCTGGACTGGCCGACCGTCTTTGTGTCGGTCTCAAGCTTGATCCCCATAACCCCTGGTCGGATTGAAAATCCTCGTGTCGGTGGTTCGATTCCGCCCCCGGGCACCACTTTAGCCATAAAAATAAGGCACTTCAGCATCGCACAGTTTTTACTTCCTGCGTTGCACAGTCATCGCACAGTTTTTCGTGCGTTGCTGGGTGAATTTGCGGGCTGAAAGACTGTGTTGAACACAGTGTTTGGAATCGTTGTGTTGAACACACTGTTCGCAACACACTGTTTGCCCACAGTAACTGCAACACAGTTCATCCCCACAGTGTTTAGAAACACTGTCGAAGACAGCCTGTTGCAGCGCTTTCTCGCCTCGATAAATTTAGAAGCAAAACAATCGTAATTCTAGAACAGAGCGCCACGACAAGCTAAAGTTGCCCCAGAGGTAAATGACGTGAAGCGAAGACTGGCAACAATATTGGTCGCGGATGCTGTAGCGTCGACCGCCGCTATGGAGGCTGATGAAGAGGCGGCTGTTGCGCTGATTGAGCGTCATTTCCAAGCGTTTTCCAAGACGATGTCTAACTACGGTGGTCGCGTATTTAGCAATGCCGGGGATAGTTTGCTTGTAGAGTTTGACAGCCCGATTAACGCACTAAGAGCCACGCTTGAAGCCCGTGCTCAACTCGCTGCCGAAGGGCAAGACAATGCGATGCGCTTTGGTCTAAATCTTGCTGACGTAGTCGTAGTCGGCGACGATTTACGAGGCGATGGAGTGAACATCGCTGCTCGTCTTCAGAGCGCTGCTGCTCCAGGCGAAGTTTTAGCCTCAGAAACTGTTTTCAACAACGTAAGACGGAATTCTCCCTGCACATTCCATGAGCCGGAAACTCTTGAGTTAAAGGGAATATCGGAGCCTCTGGTTGTTTACCGCGTCAAAGCGATCATGAACCGTCATCTTTATCAGATTGATTCTACTCGCCCAGAAGCGAAGGTCTCACGGAGGCCAAACTCAGTAGCTGTCGCTCCATTTTCAGTTGCCTCGTCTGCAGATGAGGATCAGTCGTTTCTTGCCGAGGGATTTACGGAAGACTTGATACTTGAACTAAGTCGAGTTCGAGACCTGTTTGTTGTGTCACGAACAGCGGCGGATGTGTTGCGTGGTCGCGATCCTGTCGAAATCGGAACGAAGGCTGGAGTCGGGTATGTTCTCTCTGGTTCGGTACGTAAACTTGGGTCCAAGGTTCGCTTGAATATTTCCCTGACGAGCACGAAGGATGGCGCTGTAATTTGGTCTGATCGGATTCAAAGACCATTCGACGAAATACTGGATGTCATGGATGACATTACTAGTCGCGTTGCGGCGACAGTTTTTGGTCGGATCGAGCAGGCGGAATTGGATGCTGCGAAGATTAAACGCCCGGGATCGATGTCCGCCTACGAGCAATACCTACGTGGCCTGGAACTTCACAGGCTTGGGGGTGTTACACTTGACCTCTTCCGTGACGCTATGCAGTGGTTTGATCAAGCGATCCAAACCGACGCAACGTTCAGTCGCGCTTACTCCATGCGGGTATGCTCAGCATCCAATCTCGCTGATTTTGATGTTGAAGAAGGCCAAAGACAGATTGAGAAAGCCCTCACGTTGGACCCAAATGATCCGGAAGCACATCGAATTATGGGAATGATGCAGCTGCGCATTCACAGGAACTTCGATGCCGCGCGGAGACACTTCGAGCGGTCAATGCAACTAGCACCTTCTAATGCCTACATTATCGGGCGTGCGGCAGCGTTTTATATCTTTGATGGCGATCCAATCGAAGGGTTGCGCTTACTTGACCGTGCTGAAGCCATGGACCCATTCTTACCGGTTTGGGTTACCGAAGAACGTATAGCAGCGCTCTATTGCCTTGGACGCTACGATGAAATGATGGCAACCGCCAAGGCTCTCCCATTTCAAACTCGTCGCAGCAGGATTTACAGAGTGGCAGTACACATGAAGCAAGGTGAAAAGGAAGAGGCCGAAAGGCTTGTGGCTACGCTGTTGGTCGATGATCCACAAATCAATTCGGATTTCATCGTTTTCGAAGACATGTACCGCGACGAGTCAATAATTGATGAACTTGTTACCAGTGCGCAAACGGCAGGTTTGCCGGGTGGCGTAGCGGTGTTTGCATAACAAATTAGGGCGATTTAGCATTTTCTTTGTCTTCGTCCCACACTGTTTGCCCACAGTAACTGCAACACAGTTCATCCCCACAGTGTTTAGAAACACTGTCGGAGACAGCGTGAAGTGTGCCGACATTGGCAACGGCAGCAATTCTGCTATAGGCGGTCATCTGATGGTTTCGGTCAGGTGTCTCGGTTGAGCCCAATCCGGGCATGCATGTCGGCTTGATTAGACTTTCACACCAGCCAACCACCAAGTTTCCACTGCTCCAAGCCCCTTCACCTCAACGATCCCTCGAGGCTCGAACTCGTAGTCACCTTCCAGCTCTTCCTTGGCAGCAGTTGTAACCTGAATACGTCCTGGTTCACCGTGGCTCTCCATGCGGGAAGCTGTGTTCACGGTCTCGCCCCAGACGTCATAGAAAAGCTTTCGGTTCCCAATGACCCCTGCTACCGCTGGTCCCGCATGCAGGCCGATGCGAACCTGTAATCCTTCGGGGAAGTTAGTAGACATCTCTTCCACTGTACGCTGCATATCCAAGGCCATTTCAGCGACCCTGTGAACTGGGTTTCCAACCGGTGAGGGCATCCCTGCCGCAACCATATAAGCGTCTCCAATGGTCTTGATCTTCTCTAAGCCATGTTTCTCCGCAAGGGCATCAAAGGCAGTGAAAATCTTGTTCAGAAAACCCACGATCTCTTCTGGTGGCAGCGTGGCGGCACGGGGCGTGAAATCCACGATGTCGGCGAACAGGATAGCCACCTGTGGAAGACTGTCAGCGATAGTCTGATCCGGTTCTAGTTTCAGTCGCGCTGCGATATCTTCAGGCAAAAGATTGTATAGAAGCGCTTCGGAACGTTTGTGCTCAGCCTCCAGTGCGTCTTCGGCCTCATTGGCTTTATCCAGCAGCAATAAGACGGTGCCTGTTATGAAAGCCATGCAGAGAAGGATGGTCGAAGTTCGAAGGATCGACAGAAGCCTTTCGTCAACAGAAATAAAACTTGCTGGGCCATCAAATGCGTTGACCGCGATCACAAGAGAAATGGCGGACATGATGAAAACGAAACTAACAAGAATCTTATGGTGGCTGCCTGCTATAAGAAGAACTATGAGCGGAGCCTGCAAAATGAAGAAATATAGTCCTGCATCTCGTCCAAGCATCCAGGTCAGTAGCAACAAAGTTGTGTATGCATTTCCGGAGCCCAAGACATTACCTAGAACAACATTCCTCTCGACGACAAATGGATTAAGAAGCTGATACGAAATCAGCAGAACAGCCAAACTAGCCGGCCATAATCCTTCGGCGTCATAGGCTAGAAAGCCAACAGCGTAGATGATGGCGGCTAACCCAGCCGTTAGAGAGAAAAGATTGCAAACATAACGAGCCCTGTTGCGACGAGACGGCTCACCATCCAAGCCCAGTTCCATGTAGGCAGCAAGCAGCTTACGTAATGCGTAGTATGTGGCCAAGGTGATGGATCCTTCAGCGGTCTACTTAACAGTGTATATCATGAAGAATACACCACGCATCTTACTTCGCCTGGCTGGAACAAGAGGGCTGCCGGGTTTGTTCGCTCAGCAGGCCTTATTGCTAAATGCAACTAATGGCTGGAACGAGCCCAAAGCAACCCGAATGAGTACAACGTACTTGACACCGGCAAGACGTGCTGCAGGACAGGACCAACAAATTGGAAAGGGAAGATAGGGTGGATTTTTCTGTCAAGAGAGACGGCGCTGAGGAGCAGATTGTCGACCTGTTTACAGCAACGTTCACCGCATCTGAGGGAGCCGATGAAGGCGACTTGATCGGAAGCCTTGTGAGCAACCTGTTGGGCAATACACCACAAAATGACATCTATGTTTTCACCGCAGTTGACGAAGGGGAAATGATCGGCGGGGCCATCTTCTCCCGACTTACCTATGCAGATGATCCTCGCTCAGTGTTCATCCTATCCCCGATGGCCGTAGCAACCGATCGGCATGGGCAAGGGATTGGCCAGGCTCTCCTGAAGTACGCATTGGCTGTTTTGCGTGATAACGGCGTTGATGTGGCGATCACCTACGGCGACCCCGCATTCTATGGCAAGGTCGGGTTTCTGCCCCTCGACGAAGATACTGCCGCAGCGCCCTTACCATTGAGTTTCCCCGAAGGATGGATCGGTCAGTCGCTCACGGACGAGCCATTGATTCCCCTCAAAGGCAATTGCACTTGCGTCGCCGCGCTGAATGAACCGGCGATTTGGTGAGGACGTCATAATCGCTCGCATAAGTCCTTGTCCAACGCCCGTTATGGCCGAAATCTCTGCTGTTGGCCTGATCTCAGCCAGTGTTTGCTCTACCCAAAAGTAGTCGTCGTTGTGATCTCTAGTTTGTGCGCCTGTATCGCATCACTGTCGTTCTCCGGCTGACATCACCGCACCGGCAACACACTGTTTGCCCACAGTAACTGCAACACACTTCTTCACCACAGTGTTTTGGATCACGCACATTGATCAGCCGCAACACGACCCACCTTCTTGGATCGGCGGACAAGGCACGGTTCCATAGGAGCAATAGACACAGCAGTCGCCTGGTAGAGGCTTAAGCACGGCCTTGCATGAGGTGCACTCGTAGAACCACTGGCAGGCATCTGTCGGCATGGTCTCGACTGCCTCGTGGCCACACTCGGGGCATGTGATTGCACTTTCAAGGATGATGTTCGGATCATTCATCGTGTCACGCCAGAGTTTTTGAAGATCGGTGTGCGTTCATTCAGGTGCGGGGCCGACGGTCAGCACCTTGCCATTGCTCCAAACCAGCGCTTCATAGCACACTTCTGCGCCAGCGCCCCCACACCAGCCTCCATCACGTCCAATCAGAAGGATACGATCGGGACCCCAATCAATGAGCCGCCAACCAGTTGCCTGCCATGCCATCGTCTCACCATCTACAATGAGATTGAGCATGCAGCCACCTGTCCCGCAGTAGAGCGACACAGCGGAAGAGCATGCGTATTGGCTTTCATCCACAAGTTCCGCGTTCACGGTACCAAACTGTGAGCGCAGTTCGATCTCGGTGACAGCATCGCCCTGATCAAACTCTCCGTTTTCAAAGCTCTGGCAATCTGCTGCCGCGCGGTCGATCAGTTGTTGCGCTTCGGGTGAAACCGCCATTGCCGAACCAGCGCTCACAGCAAGTGCGACCAAAGCAGCCAAAATCTTTTGGACCATCTGTCAATTCCTCCCGTTCAATCGGCTACACGACGTCTAGCGAGAGCCAAAGCAACCGTAACACACTCTTTGCCCACAATGTTTTGCAAAAGGTTCTTCCCCACTGTGTTTGGAACACGGTCGAAGACAGCTTGTTGCAAAATAAAGTTGGGGAACGGCAGCAATAGTGCGTTCAGCGGACAGAAGCGGAAGTCCTGCGCTATGCATGAACATTCTAGGGCTTCCATACGATCCTCAAAGTTATCAATATTGGACAGATGAGCATCCTTTCCATTCTGCCCTTGTTAGCCTGGGGTGCGTTCGTCGGCATCGTGTTTTCCACGATTGGAGCCGCCGGAGGTATTCTGGCGTCCTTTGGACTAATCACGCTTTTTGGATTGGTTGATCCCAACAGTGTCAAGCCGATGGCCCAGTTGTTGGTCCTCGCAGCGACCATAACCTTTATCCCGGGTTACCTCCGGCGTTCGCGGCTAGTCTTGCCTCTTGGCTTGCTATTAGGGGGAGGAGGTCTGGTAGGTGCCTACGTTGGCAGCACATTGTCGAGCTATTACCTTTCTGACATGAACACTTTTCGCCCGTTGTTTGGGGTGCTGACGCTGGCGATAGCAGCACAGATCTTCTGGAAACTTTATCGAACTCACTCTGACGCTCAGGAGGCAGTCGAAAAACCTCATGCGAATTTCGATCACAAAGTTTATGGCGTTTCGACATCCTGGCGCTTCGTCGCATTTACCTTTGCCAGTGAAAATGACCCAGCCCCCTGAAATCAGGCCACTGAGGTGTTAGTAATCCGTCCAAGCAAAGGATGGACTATGAAACGCAGAT